>NZ_QZWE01000001.1:0-416278 GCF_003602035.1 Halococcus sp. IIIV-5B
CCGAGATCGCCGAAATCGCCTTACCGGCGATCGAGCCCTCGCCCGACATCTTCTGGATCAGGTGTTCGTAGAGCCGGTCGATGTCGAGCGGGTTCTCGCCCACCAGGAACGGTCGCATTCGCTCGATAATTGCCGTGTCGCCACCTCCCCAATACGTCTCGCCCGTGCCTATCATGCCCGCATCAGTGTACACTCGTACGAGGATCCAGGGGTAGTTGCCGTCGACCATCGTGGTCTGGACGTCGGTGATCTCGGCGTCACGGATCGACGCGTCGTCCTGAATCCCCATCGAATCGCCCGAGAGGTCCCGCATCGTGTACTCGGCGTTCGGGTCGCTCAAACCGGCATAGTCTACCATTGTCGTCTTCGGGTTCAGTGTGGAGGGTTAAATGAACCTCGTTATGTGTTCCCGACCTCCGTCTCGGTGAAGTACGTCCGACCGGTTCGGGGTACCACCTTCGAGCCGTTTACGTCCACACTCTCCGTAGCGGCGATATCCGATGCGGAGTGGCCGACGCGAAGTTCGTAGGACCCCTCGTGGACCGTCAGATTCATGTCTGGATCGTGGTAGGCTAACTGCGTCGCATCGAGTTCGAACGAGATCCGTGTCTCCTCACCGGCATCGAGCGAAACGCGCTCGAACCCGACCAGTTCCTGGACCGGTCGCGCTTGATCCGGCGATTCGGCGTGTGCATACAGCTGAACCACGTCGCTTCCGGCGCGACCGCCAACGTTCGTGACGGTGACGCTCGCCGTGACCGACCCGGACGCGCTGAGCGTGTCCGCCGAGACCTCGAAATCATCGTACTCGAACTCGGTATAACTCAAGCCGTGACCGAACGGGTACAACGGCTTGCTCTCGGTGTAGACGTGGTCCTTGTTCGCCGAGTTCGGACGACGGTTGTAGTGAATCGGTATCTGCCCGACCGACCGCGCGAACGACACTGGAAGGTGACCACCTGGATTGTACTCACCGAAGAGGACGTCGGCGATACCCGTTCCACCCTCCTCGCCGGGGAGCCACGCCTGCACGACGGCGGGGACCTCCTCGGCGACCCACTCGATCGAGTGTGGTTTTCCGCTCACGACCACGACGACCAGTGGCGTTCCCGTCTCGTGGAGTTGTTCGAGGAGTTCGGTCTGGACGCCCGGGAGACCGAGGTCGATGACGTCCGATCCTTCGCCGCTGGTTGGGAGTGCCGGGTTGTTCACGTCCTCGGCGTCGGGGTCGGAGAAATCGACCGCCGAACGCGCGCCGACGAACGCGAGCGTCACGTCCGCGTCGGTGGCTGCGTCGACGGCCCCATCGAATCCATCGGTACGTGGACCGCTCGTCGTACAGCCCTCCTCGTAGGCTATCTCGGTGTCGTCGGCGTGCGTGCGGATGGCATCGAGCGGCGTCGTGGCGTCGAGCGACACCTCCGCCTCGGGGTAGTGCGCGGGGTACGCGTAATCGCCCATCATCTCCTGGCCATCGTCGGCTTTCGGACCGACGACCGCAAGCGAATCGGTGTCATCGAGCGGGAGCAGGTCATCCTCGTTTTTGAGCAGGACGATGGATTCCCGTGCGGCACGCTCGGTGAGTTCCGTGGCTGCCTCGGTGTTGAACGCGTCGGCCGCCGCACCGGCGCCGACGGTCGGGTCGTCGACGAGGCCCTTTCGGAACTTCATCCGAAGTACGCGGCGGGCGGCCTCGTCGAGCGTCGCTTCGCTCATCTCACCGTTCTCGATCGCTTCGGGGAGGTGCTCGTAGCAGTCGGTGGTCGGGAGTTCGACGTCGATACCAGCTTCGAGAGCCATGACGGCGGATTCGCGGTCGGAGTCGGAGACGCCGTGTTCTTCCTTGAGGAAATCGACGCTGTAGTAATCGGAGACCACCGTGCCATCGAATCCTAACTCGCCCCGCAAGAGGTCCGTGAGGAGCCACTCGTTGCTCGCACACGGGATCCCGTCGATGTCGTGGTAGGCGTTCATGACTGATTCGGCTCCCGCCGTCGTGATCGCGGCCTCGTAGGGGAACAGGTGGGTCTCGCGCAGCTCGCGGGGACCGACGTTCACCGACGCCCGATTCTTCCCGCCCTCGGAGGCGCTGTGCGCGGCGAAGTGTTTCAACGTCGCCGAGATGCCCTCCTCGATCGAGGGGCCCTGGAGGCCGGCCACGTAGGCGCTCGCCATCGCCGCGACGAGGTACGGGTCCTCGCCGAAGGTCTCCTCGACGCGACCCCACCGGAGGTCGCGAGCGACGTCGAGCACCGGTGAGAGCGCGTGTACCGTTCCAATGGCCGCCATCTCCGAGCGCGTTTGCTCCATGACCTCGCTCATCAGGTCGGGATCCCAGCTACTCGCCATCCCGATCGATTGCGGGAAGGTCGTCCCCTCGGGACCCATGTACCCGCTCAGACACTCCTCGTGGGGGATCGCGGGCACGCCGAGCCGTGTCTCGTCGAGGATAGCCTGCAGCTCGTTCGTGACGCGTGCGGCCTCGGTCGGCGGGAGGCTCCCTTCGCCGCCGATACGAGTCAGATGACCGATCCCGTTCGAGAGCAATTCTTCGGCGGCGTCTCGATCCAGCTCACCGTCCTCGTTCAGCAGTTGGTCCGCGTTCACCGAACCGAGCTGCGCGGCTTTTTCCTCGCGCGTCATCCGTGAGAGAAGGTCCGCAACCCGCTGTTCTGTCGGAAGGGATTCGTCCCGATACACCGGGTTTTCAGTGAGGTCTTGCATTACAGTTCGTGAGTTCATCGGGGCCGGTCTTAATCGTTCGGTCCGCGATCTGTGGGTGGTGGACGGTGGCCCGGCTATCGCTCGGTCGCCGACCGGCGAGGACACACCCTCCGAATTTATCACCCGCCCACCAGTGTAGTTCATCTACGATGGCATTCCTCGACGAGGAGTACCTCCTCGAAACCGATACGGCCCGAGAACTATACGGGACGATCCGAGACCTCCCTATCCTCGACCCCCACAGCCACGCTGACGTGGCCGAGATCGTGGCGAACGAGGGTTGGGACGACATCTGGGAGGTCGAAGGGGCGACCGACCACTACGTCTGGGCGGCGATGCGAAAGCGCGGTGTTCCCGAGGAGCGTATCACGGGCGCGGCCTCGAATCGCAAGAAGTGGAACGCCCTCGCGGAGGTGTTCCCCGAACTCGCCGGAAACCCCACCTACGAGTGGGTCCATCTCGACCTGAAGCGCCGGTTCGGGATCGAGAAACCGGTCTCGGCCGAGACCGCCAACGAGATCTGGGCGGAGACGGCTGCCCAACTCGACGAGGATTCGATGCGTCCCCAAGCGCTGCTCCGGGAGATGAACGTCGAGGTCGTCTGCAGTACCGACGACCCCACGTCCTCGCTCGATCTGCACGAACGCGCAGTGCACGGAGTCGACGGTGTGGACGTGCTCCCGACGTGGCGCGCCGACCGCGCGGTCCACATCGACCATCGCGACTGGAACGATTTCATCGGGGACCTCGCCGCGGCGACCGACGATGACGTGAGCGGGTTCGACGAGTTCCTCGACGCGCTCGCGGCCACCCACGACCGCTTCGCCGAGCACGGCTGCCGGGCGAGCGACCTGAGCGTTCGCGAGCCGGTTTCCCGCTCCGTGAGCGAAACCCGCGCGAAGGCGATCTACGAAACGAAACGGCGCGGAGAAGGGCTCGACGAACGACAGGTGGGGGACTTCGAGGCGTTCATGCTCGAATACATCGGTTCCCTCAATGTGGAAAAGAACTGGGTCACACAGCTTCACATCGGCCCCGTTCGGGATTACCGCGACGAGCTGTTCGAGGAGCTCGGGTCGGCCGCCGGAGGTACCGTGACCACCGGCGACATCGAAATCGCCGAGAACCTACAGTACTTCCTGAACACCTTCGACGGTGAGGACGAGGTCGTGCTCTACTGTGTGGACCCCACGCACTATCCGACGCTCGCGACCATCGCGAGGGCGTTCCCGAACGTCAGCGTCGGTCCCGCGTGGTGGTTCAACGACAGCCCCGTCGGGATCGAAGGGCAACTGGAGTACGTGAGCTCGGTCGACCTGCTGGCGAACCACGCGGGGATGGTCAGCGACTCGCGGAAACTGCTCTCGTTCGACTCGCGCTTCGAGATGTTCCGCCGGTCGCTGGCGAACGTCGTCGGTCGGCAGGTCGAGCGCGGTCGTGTTCCAATGGACGTAGCGCGCGACTTGGTCGAGCACGTCGCTCACGACCGGCCGATGGAACTGTTCGGGTTCCGGTAGTCGGCGCGCCGTTCACGGCGGCAACCGGCCGCTTGGATTGCCGCTTCGGGAACCTGTTTCGGTCGGTCGGTATTCGAATCGCTATGGGACCAATGGTGACGGTCTGGAACGAGTTCGTCCACGAGCGCGAAGACGACGACGCGGCGGCAGTCTACCCCGACGGCATCCACCGAACGATCGCCGACGCACTCGACGAACACGGCTTCGAGACCCGAACGGCGACGTTGGACGAACCCGAACACGGCCTCACTGAGGAGGTACTCGACGAAACCGACGTGCTCGTCTGGTGGGGCCATACAGCCCATGAGGCGGTCGACAGCCGAATCGTCGAACGCGTTACTAACAACGTTCTCGGTGGAATGGGCCTGCTCGTCCTCCACTCCGCGTCGCTCTCGAAGGTCTTCCGGTCGCTGCTTGGGACGACCGGGACGCTCCGGTGGCGCGAGGCCGACGAGCGCGAGCGGCTCTGGGTGACCGACCCCGGCCACGAGATCGCCGCCGGGGTCGACGACTTCATCGAACTCCCGGAGACGGAGATGTACGGGGAGCCGTTCGACGTCCCGACGCCCGACTCGGTCGTGTTCACCTCGTGGTTCGAGGGCGGAGAGGTGTTTCGCTCCGGCTGCTGCTGGCATCGTGGGAAGGGACGAGTCTTCTTCTTCCGCCCCGGTCACGAGACGCACCCGATCTACCACGACCCGACGATACAGCGTGTTCTCGCCAACGCCGCCGAGTGGGCGACCCCTGCCGTCGAGGACCGTTCGACGCCAACCCTCCGGAACGTCGACCCGCGCGAGCGGATCGAGGGCTACTCGTCGTCGATCGAGTTGGAGTGACAGGCGGCCGTTCGGGCTTCTTCCGTCACTCGTCGCCGGTGTTAGGTTCGACATCGGCCAACAGGGTGTCCACAGCAACCGCCTCGCCCGTCTCCGCGCTCTCGACGGCGGCGAAGACGAGGGCCATCGCTCGGAGGTTGTCGCGAGCGTTGGTCGTCATCGGCTCGCCGCCCGCACACCAGTCGGCGAACTGTTCGATCAGCCACGCGTTCCCCCACTTCCCGCGATCGTTGAGGTCGACGTGGTCACCCGCCTCGAAACGGGTGTTCCCCGTGAAGCGTTCCTCCCGGGGGTCGTAATCGAAGCGCCGTATCTCGCCGCCATCGAGCGCGAACGTCGTGTCGCTGCAATCGACCCGGATGTGTTCGGCCCCCCACCCGTTGAACGTCTCGGCGAGGGTGTTCAACCCTTCGTAGCTGACGCTGGTGCCGCGCTCGGTGACGAGGTGAACGATGACGTTCGGGTCGCCCGCGAAGTCGGAGTGAGGTGGGTTCCACGCATTACAGAAGACCGTCCGGACGCGCTCATCGACGAGGTCGGCCAACAGGTCGAGGTGGTGGATCGACCCTTCGACGAGCATCGGCTGCCCCTCGACATCGTAGAGGCGTTCTGGCTTCCATGTGCCGTACGATCGGGCGTTGATCGCGTACCGACAGTAGCAGCTGTCGACGGGGCCGGTATCGGCGGCCCGAACCCGTCGACGGAGCGTCGTCACGTCGCGCCGGTAGCGCTGTGTCATCGTCACGCCCACTTTCAAACCTGCGGCCTCCGTTCTCCGGGTGATGCGTGCGGCCGCCGCCATCGTGTCGGCAAGCGGTTTCTCACAGAGGAGGTCGAGGCCGCGTTCGACTGCGAGGTCGACGAGTGGCTCCCGAACGCCCGGTGGGACGACCAGCGCCAGCGCGTCGGCGTCGCACTCGGCGACGGCGTCGGCTGCCGAGGCGTAACAGCGCTCGGCCGGCAGTCCGAGTAGCTCTCGCCCGCGTTCGAGCGCGTCGTCGTCGGGATCGACCGCGGCGACGACTTCGACCGTGTCGTCGGCCACGTTTGGCGGCAGGAAGTCCCGACACCACGCCTCGCCCTGATTCCCTGTACCGACCTGAATGATGCGAACCGTCACGGGTGACAGTCCGGAACCGAGGGTATCACCTTGCCGGAACCGGCAACCACGGTCACCTCGATCCCGGATCGAACGCTCCCCTCGATCGGGGTTTCGATGATGGAATCGGTCGTATGGCCGATCCGGAGGCGAACCATCACACGCGTTCGGTGGTCGCACTAAACTCCCACGTCCAAGCCAAAACCGGGGTCGAAGTCGGCCAGGGCTACGGTCGAGTCGTGGCTACTGGTCGGCGAAGTAAGGAATGATCTCCTCCTCGTAGTGTCTCATGGTTTCCTCGAAGTCCCCGACCGGGATCACGACGAGGTTGTCGACTCCGGCCTCCTGAAATGTCTCGATGCGCTCGATCGCGCGTTCGGGGTCGCCCGAGACGCTGATCGCGTCGACCGCCTCCTCGGGGATCCGGTCGGCGGCCGCGAGCAATCGCTCCTCCTGGTCGTCGGTGAACGCCATCTCCCGCATGAGCGGCGTTTTCTCGGCGATCTCCTCGTAGCCCATGGCGGCGAGCAGCGGCGGCCGGAGCGCGAGGGTGGTCCGGTTGCGCTCGATGCCGGTCCGGCGAGCCTCGTCGGCGTCCTCGGTGACGGTGGTCGGAACCATCACCGCACGGTCGATCGACTCGGGGTCTCGACCCCGGTCGGTAGCGACCTCCAGAACCTGTTGAAGGTCGGCCTCGTACTCGTCGGGTGAGTAGATCCACGGGAACCAGCCGTCGGCGACCGCACCCGTGAGGCCGCGCATGCTCGGCCCGTATCCGCCGATCCATAGCGGTGGTCGCGGCTCGCTCGCCGGTTTCAGCCCCATATGGGCGTCGTCGAGGTCGAAGTACTCGCCCGCGAACGAGAGCGGGTCTTCTGCCGTGGATTCCCAGAGCCCGTCGATCACCGCGATAGCCTCTCTGAATCTTCGATAGGGGTCCTCCCAGTCGAGATCTGCGATCGGCGCGAAGTTGAAGGCCTCCCCGGCACCGATACCGAGCCCCGCGCGGCCGTCGGTCATCCGGTCGAGCGTCGTGATGGCGTGTGCGAGCTCGGTCGGGTGGCGACGCACCGAATCGGTGACCCCGGGGAGCAGCGTCGCCTCGTCGGTACGTTGGCCGATCGCGCCGAGAACGGTGAACGCCTCCCACGGCGGGTCGACGAGGAACTCCGTCGACCCCGTCGGGTGGAAGAGGTGGTCGGGCACCGTGATGGTGTCGAACCCCGCCGACTCGGCGCGCACCGCCTGGTCGATAGTCCTGCTCACGTCGCCGTAGCTGACGACCTGGCAACCGAAATCCATGTCCGTCGATGAGTGTGGATCCATCGCTTCGAGTATCGGGGTGTCACACTAAATATCTGGTCGTTCGCGCGTTCGTTCGAGCGCTCGTAGCTGTGCTCTCGGGAGCGGGGTTCCGACGTATCGGGACCGAGTTCACGCTCGGAGTTCGCGCTCCGCCCGTTCGGAACGCATCGCCTTCAACATCCCTCGGAGATAGCCAACCGTGAACGACCGCCCCCGGTGTTCCCAGTCGGTGTCGCCCTCCAGATGGGGGGTGTGGTCCGGGATCATCATGCCATCGAAGCCAACCTCGTCGAGGAGCTTCAACACCTCGTAGGCGTCGTAGTTGCCCTCGTCGACGAAGGTCTCCTTGAACTTCGGAACCGTTCCCTCGACGTCCCGGAAGTGGACGTAGAACAGTTCGTCGCGCTCGCCGAAGTACCGGATCACTTCCGCGAGATCCTCGCCCATCTCCGACCAACACCCGAGACAGAGGTCGAGACCGTGGTTGTCGCTGGGAACCAGGTCCATCGCGCGCTTGAAATTCTCGAAGTTTCGGGCGATCTGTGGGATACCACCCAATCGCTCCATCGGCGGGTCGCTCGGATGGAGACACAGCTTCACGCCCGCTTCCTCGGCGACGGGGATCACCTCGCGGAGGAAGTGCTCGTAGTTCTCCCACATCTCCGACTCCGTGTACTCGCGCCCGTGTGTGAGTCTTTCATCGACCGTTTCGGCGTCGAACGACGACACCGACGCGCCACCGCGAACGGTATCGTTTCCGGTTCGCCAGACGCCAGTCGGTGCCCAGTGGTAACCGAAGTGCGGGATGTCGGCCGCACCCATGTTTCGGATCCGGTCTTTGAGCCGTCGTAGCTGGTCGTCGCGTTCGGGCCCCCCCATCATCACGTCGCCGTAGAAGGAGACGGGGACGTTCTCGATCGCGTTCAACCGTAGACCCGCGCTCTCGACCCGCTCGCGGAGTGTCGTCAGGTCGTCGACCGACCACTCGCCGGCACGTGAGAGGGGCATTCGTTCCCCGTCGGGCATGTGTTCGTAATCCGCACTGTACTGATACAGGTTCAACAGAACGTCGTTAACCCCGAGCTGCTTGATGAATCGCAGGCGCTCCTCGGTTGGTTCCATGAACTGACCGAGTCCGACTCGCATTCGCGTATCGGCGGACATCGGTGTCGGGTCGCTGTCTTCGTCGACCGGCATATCTCACGGGTCGATTCGAGGGGGTAAAAGCGTGCTGGACGCCGAGAGCTACTCATCACCGAGAAATCACGATCTCTCGGGGAAGCGACGAGCACCGACCGTACCTATTTAGGCGGTTGTCGCGAAGCGACGACCGATGACGCTGGCCAACAGTACACACGAACCGGCTGACGGAGACGACGTCCACATCGCCTACATCGGAGGTGGGAGTCGCCAGTGGGCACCGGCGCTCTTCCAGGACCTCGCACTCTCGGGGATCGACGGCAAGGTCCGCCTCTACGACACCACCTCCGAAAGTGCCGAACGCAACGTCCGTTTCGGTACCTGGGTCGACGACCAGGAGAACGCGACCGCCGACTGGAGCTATGCGGCGACCGAGAGCCTCGAAGCCACACTCGACGGCGCGGATTTCGTAATCCTCTCGACCCAGTACGACCCGGCCGAGACGTTCGTTCACGACCTCGATATTCCACGAAAGTACGGCATCCACGGCGCGGTCGCGGCGACCACCGGTCCCGGTGGACTCGTCCGGGCGATGCGGACTATCCCCATCTATCGCGAATTCGCCGCCGCGGTCCGTGAACACTGTCCCGACGCGTGGGTGTTCAACTACACGAACCCCGTTCACTTCGTCACCCGCGCGCTCTACGACGAGTACCCCGACATCAACGCGATCGGGCTGTGTCACGAGGTGCTCGGAACACGCGAACGCCTCGCCAGATACGCGACGGACCACCTCGACGTGAACGCCTCGCGCGAGGACGTCTCGGTCAACGTGAAGGGGATCAACCACTTCACGTGGATCGACGAGGCGAGGTGTCGGGGTGTCGACCTCTGGCCGTTGATCGACGACCTCGCCGAAAGCGAGGAGGCTCGCCGGACGTTCACGACCGAGGACCTCGCCGACGAGAATGTGTTCACCGACAACTGGCAGGTGACGTGGGAGCTCTACCGGCGCTTCGGCGTGCTGCCGGCGGCGGGCGATCGCCACCTCGTCGAGTATGCGAACTGGTTCCTTCAAGGCGGCGAGGAGACGCTGAACCGGTGGGGTGTCAAACGTACCGGCAGCGACTACCGTGCCAAGCACTGGACACCCGCCGAGTCCGACCAGACCACCGACGTCGAGGCCTGGATGAGCGGCGAACGCGAGTTCACCCTCGAACCCTCGAACGAGACGTTCATGGACGTCCTCGGCGCGCTCCTCGGCGAGGAAACCTACGTCACGAACGTAAACCTCCCGAACGAGGGTCAGATCGAGGACCTTCCCTCGGGAGCGGTGGTCGAGACCAATGCCGTGGTTCGGCGAAACGAGGTCAGACCAATCGCCGCCGGTGGCTTTCCCCGTCCGGTCCGGAGCCTCGTCCGTGGCCACATCGATTCCCAAGAGACCGTCGTCGAGGCCTCCCGTACAGGCGACCTCGATGCGGCGTTCGAGGGGTTCCTGATCGATCCGCAGGTCCGCAGCCTCCCGCCCGACGACTCGCGGGAACTGTTCGCGGAACTCGTTGGAGCCGAGGACGAGTACCTCAAAGAGTGGGACCTCGGCGGTTCGACGGTACTCGCCGAATCGGTGGCGTATCCGACCGAGTAGTCGTTTCCGCCCGGGCGAACCCGTACGACTATTTGTACCGAGTGCGGCATCGGGGACGATGACAGCACGGATGAGCCTCCGTTCGGTCGCCGAAGCGCAGGGATTCGACGTCGGTGCGGCGGTCGACGCCGACCTGCTTCGCAACGATGCGGGCTACTGGAACCTCCTTCGACGGGAGTTCACGGCTGTAACGCCGGAGAACGCCCTCAAGATGGGGCCGCTCCGGCCATCGCCCGATACGTACGACTTCGGGGACGCGGACGCGGTCGTGAACTTCGGTCTGGAGTACGACATGACCGTCCGCGGACACACGCTGGTCTGGCACAACCAGACGCCCGCGTGGTTCGAGGAGTGGGAGTACACCGACGAGGGGATCGAGGGCTTCCTGCGCGACCACATCCACACGGTCGCGGGGCGTTATCGAGACAAAATCGATGCGTGGGACGTGGTCAACGAGGCCGTCGCCGACGACGGCTCGATGCGCGAGACGGTGTGGTACGACGCGATGGGCGAGGCGTACCTCGACCGGGCGTTCGAGTGGGCCGACGGCGTTACCGACGCCGACCTCTACTACAACGACTACGGAGCCGACGGGGTCAACGAGAAATCCGACGCGGTCTACGACCTCATCACGAGGATGCTCGATCGCGACGTCCCCATCGACGGGGTTGGACTCCAACTGCATGCCCTCCACGACGAACCCGACCCAGAATCGATCGCCGCAAACGTGCGTCGGTTCGAGGACCTCGGTCTCGACGTCCAGATCACCGAGATGGACGTCGCCTATCCGGAGGACGAACTACCCGAGAACCACCGCGAGCGCCAGGCGGAATACTACCGTGCCATCGTGGAGACGTGTCTCGATACGGGTTGTAAGACGCTCGTCACGTGGGGTGTACGCGATGACGATTCGTGGGTTCCGGGGTGGTTCTCGGGGCTCACCGACGACCCACTCCTGTTCGACGGTTCGACTCCGAAGCCCGCCTACCACGCTATCGTGGATGTGCTCGCCGAGCGGTCGAACTGAAAACCACTGCTGTGGGACGATTCGTGCCGACCGGGATCAGTCCTCGCGGGGCGGGACGACCCGGTTCGGCTCCGCCAGGGGCACTCGACCGTGTTCGTCCGGGATCCCGGAGTGCTCGTAGAAGAACGCGACGAGGGTATCGCGCCACCGCTCCGCCTGGACGACCTGTTCGTCGAGCCGCTCGGCCACGTGGCGATACCGTCGGTCGTCGACCGTGTCCGCGAGTGCTCGCCATCGCTCCCGGAGGTCCCGCACCATCTCGACGCCCGAAAAGCAGTTGTCGTAGAGCCGCTGGACCACCGTCGTCCCGTCCGTGAGTTCGTACTCCCACGGCAGGTGGTGGAAGAATAGAAGCAACTCCTCGGGACACGTTTCGGGGTCGTCGTAGATTTCGGCGACGAGCTCGTAGTACTGGTCGACGTAGCCGCTCCCTCCCGAGGTTCGGTCGATCCCGATGCCGTCCTCGCTTGTCCCGTGATAGCCCGGCCACGCCGCTGGCGACGGGTCGTAGTGGTTCTCGAGGCGCGCCTCGCCGTTGTACATCATGTGGATCAGCCCGAGACCCCCGGTCTCGTAGTCGATGGTGGCCGGCCACGAGTCGTGGAGGATTCCACTGATGGTGTCGACCACCGCCGGATCGCCACCGAACGTCCCTCGCACCCACTCGTCGGTGATCGTCTCGGTGTCGAGGTCAGGATTCCATGCCAGCCGACCGAACCCGTAGAGGTTCGCCTGCGAGAGGTAGTTTCCCGTCCACGTGGGATCCTCGCCCACGACGCCGACGCCCGCGATCCCGGCACCCTCGCTCCCCGAAAAGACGTTCTTCGTGGGGGATCCCTCGCCACCGACGTGGGTGTCGAAGTCGAGGACCTCCTTCCACTGCGGGACGAGGTAACAGGTGTGGACGCCCTGACCGGTGTACTCCTGGGTGACTTGGAGTTCACAGGCGAGGTCCGTCTCGTCCATCGCCCCGAACAGCGTCGACACCGGCTCACGGGGCTGGAAGTCCACGGGGCCGTTCTTGACTTGGAGGGTGACGTTGTCGTGGAACTCGCCGTTGAGCGGTTCGAACGTCTCGTAGGCCTGGACCGCACGGTCGTCGTGGTCGGCGTAGACGAACGCCCGCCACCAAACCCGTCCGCCGTGGGGAGCGAGCGCGCGCGCGAGGAGGTTCGCTCCCTCGGCGTGCGTCCGACCGTAGTCGTAGGGACCGTTCTGGCCCTCCGAGTCGGCCTTGACGAGGAAACCGCCGAAGTCGGGGATCGCGTCGTAGACCTCCTCAGCCTTTCGTTCCCACCATTCCTCGACGTCGGGGTCGAGCGGGTCGGCGGTGTCGTAGTCGTCGATCAACATCGGGGCGGCGTAGTTGACCGAGAGGTAGGGTCGAACCCCGTAGCGCCGGAACACCGACGCGAGCGCCGCGACCCTTTCGAGTCCGTCCTCGGTGAGCAGTTGCCAGCCGGCTTTTCCCGAGACGAATTCGTTCGCGCTTGCCCGGTCGGGAATTTTGGTGTTGACGTTGTTGAAAACGACCCCGTTGATCCCCACCGAAGCCAGCAGCCTGGCGTAGTCGACGTAGCGCTCTCGGAGGTTGGGAAGTCGCTCCCAATCGAAGATGGACGGACCGGCGTAGCCCCGCTCGACCGACCGCCGGAACGGGTTGTCCCAATGGTCGATCACTCGCTCGTGATTCGCCGGTTCCTCCGTGACGTCGAGGTCGTCGATAGGGCAGCCGTTCGTCATGAGACGGAGGAGGTGGAAGGTCCCGTAGACCAACCCACGGTCGGTCGAAGCCGTGACGACGACACAGTCGGCCCCCTCCCACTCGACCGACCGGATACGGAACCCACCGTCGTCGAGCGCCGCCACTCGGTCGATCGAAACCGAGTCCGCGATCATCGCCATCTCCTCGGGGGTGCCGACCGCGAGGAACCCCGCCGCCGACCGTGGGGGGTGCTGCCAGAGGTGAGGTTCGCGGCCGAGCAGCCCCGATATCCCGCGTCGGAGTTCGTCACGAACGGCGCTCAGCTCGGGCGACCCCACGGATGCGTAGACGTTCGCACATCGCGTTCGATACGAGTCGTGGTGTTCGTCCCCGACTGGCTCGTATCGTAGCCAGCAATCATCGTAGGCCTCGGATGGCATAACTGCATGATCCCGCCGGCTCGGCTAAAGCGTTGCTGGTCGTCCGCATCGAGGATAGTACGCGAACATCGAATCGAGCGACGCGGAGGCGAGGGTCGTGGCTTCTCCGGAAGCGTATCGCCGTCTCACCTTCCGGACGGCAGTTATCACAGATCCACTAATAGTGGATCTTATATGTCGTGGTCCCCTCGCTCGCATCATGACACCGAACGACCGGGACGACGGGGGAAAACGGATCAAATCCGTCCAGCGAGCGTTCGACGTGATTCGGGCGATACAGGGGGCAGGGAACGTGCGAATCGCTGATCTGGCCGATGGGTTGGAGATGCCGAGAAGCACGGCGCACGTCTATCTGAAAACGCTCGAATCGGAAGGGTTCGTTACGCACGACGATGCTGGGTATCGGCTCAGCTTGCGCTTTCTTCAAACCGGGGTCATCGCTCGACACCAGTACACTATCTACTCGACGGCGAAATCGGAAGTCGACAAACTCGCCGAAGCGACGGGCGAAGTCGCGAATCTCGGTATCGAGGAGAACGGACGCCGGGTGATACTCTATCAGTCCGAGGGAAGCGACGCCGTCTACGACAACGCACTGACCGGAGAACACTCGAAGATGCACCTGACTGCCCTCGGAAAAGTACTCCTGGCGTACCAGCCATCGAAGTACATCGACGATATCGTCGACCGGCACGGGCTCCCCGCTGCGACCGAGAACAGCATTACGGAGTTCGAGGAACTCCTCCAGGAGTTCAGAACGATCGAACTCCAAGGGTACGCGCTCGAGGACGAAGAGCGCAGGAAGGGTATCCGTTCGATCGCGACTCCGATAATCGCGAACGGCGCGCTTCTCGGTGCGCTTTCGCTCTCGGGCCCCAAGGAACGTCTCCGGGAGCAACGGATCGCGGAGGAACTGCTCCCGGAGCTTCGAAACACGACCAACATCATCGAAGTCAAGCACACGTACGACTAAGCTCGGGTATGCTCTCCCATGTAGTCGTCTCGGTCTCGATCAAGTTCACGTACGACCGCTCTCATACGTCGTCCAACCATAGTAGATCGAAATATTTCAAATACGAGAGGACAAAGTGTATATATAGATAAATAGAAGATGTTAACTCACAGTCTCTGCAATTCGTATCGAGAGATCAGTTATCTCACCGCTCACTAATCCTACATCGTTCCGTTCTCAGTCGGTCGGACACTACGACCAATGTTTACTATTCATTGTGTATAACACGCATACAATTGTTACTGATAGGTGACCTGCGCCCCTTCCAACAGCGTTCGGCGATATCGCTGGGCCCAAGTGGAAACGATCCACCAAGTGACGAAACGGATGGTCGATCAGGCACAAATAGATCCACTAATCGTGGATCGACTCAACGGCTCGGACCTGATGCTGAAAGGACCCGCCACTACGCTCACCATCGGATACGGGCCAGTCTCTGGTGGGTCGCCGTCTATCGCTACAACCCGTAGTCTAAACGGACCAATGGATGTCTCCTGTGAGGTCGAGTATCGGGGAGTAGAGCGTCGGCGAATGGGTCCGGTCCGACTCACGGGAACGACGGTCGACGACCGACCCTCACATTTTTAAATTGACGATGCATCCTCCGAACCATGAACGAAGAATCCTCTCCTCCCCTCGCGGAGAGCGTTTCACGAGCGATCTCATCGGAGGGTGATGGAAGTGAGCTACGCACTGCGCTCAGTTCCCCCAACCCATTGATTCGTCAAGAGGGGCTGGAAGCCTGTACGCGCGTCATCGAAGCGGATATCCACGCCATAGAACCCTATCTGGACCAGGTCGTAGAACACGCTAACGACGACGACATCACCGTTGCGCTGCGAACACTGGAGATACTCGATACTATCGTAGACGAGAATCCGGCGATGCTCGAAGGCGAACTGTCGCCTCTCGTCGAGGGGCTCAACACCGAACACGCCAACGTACAGTCACGCGGTGGACGGCTCCTTGCCAGGCTCGTCGTCGATCGTCCCGGCTTTCTCATACCCCACGTCCGCGGTATCGTAGAGGCGCTCGAAGCGACCGAACTCGACTCGCGGCCGCGCCAGTTCAACGAGCTCACTGGCGATCCCGTGACCCGGCAAGCGCTTCAGGAACACGAGGAGACGGAACGCAAACGTCGGATATCTAGCCGTCGAACGTTGATCAACGTGGTGGTCGCCGTTGCCGAAACGGAGCCCCGTTCCGTGTCCGGAGCCGTAGACGGCCTCGCCGAGCTGCTCGACGATACGGACCCAGCGGTCGTCGGCGGAGCGGTCGATGCGCTCGGTGAGATCGCGGCGCGGGATCCGTCCGCCGTCGTTCCGGTCCGTCGTCGCCTGCTCGACTGCCTCGACCATGGCCGAACGGTCGTGCGCGCACGCGCCGTTCGGGCGCTCGGACGCCTCGACGACGATAGATCTATACCGAAACTCCGGTCCATCGCGGAGAGCGACGACGACGAAGACGTTCGGGAACTCGCAGCGGAAACCGCGGACTTCCTTTCGAGTGGATCGTAGATCGCCAACGAACGTGTGCCGGGATCAGTCGTCCATCGCTCGTTTCGTACAGTACCAGTGCGTTACACTGAAGAAGAGCAGTGCGGCGACGACGAGGACGATGTCGATGACGAGAATCGGGTAGGACCTGTCACCGGGTTCGACGAACAGAAGCGAGAGGAGGAGGAACAACCCCATCGCGATAACGAGAGCGATTATGAGCCGCATCTGTCGACGCTGTGCACAGACGAGGTCGGGCAGCGTAGACGTTTTCGACATGGGTTACGTTCGGGGGACAGTTTTTAAAAGCATAGCGGTGAGCCAGCCGTTCGTTCTCTCGTCGGCTAGAGCGTTGTCGCCCGCTGGACAGTGGCGAACACTCTCCCCAGTCACTAGCGGTGATTCGTATGTTATACCACCCATAACTTTTATTAGGAGTCGTATAATCATTGTTCATGTAATGGGGCCCGATAGGAGTCAGAGCGACTACGACGAAGTGATCAGCCGCCGAAAGATGCTGGCGGTAGCCGGCACGTCGGGGATGGCTGCACTCGCTGGATGTACCGGTAACAGTGATGGAAGCGGGAACGGCAGCGGTGGGAACGGAAGCGGCGGTGGCAACAGTTCGGGATCCGGTAACGGTGGAGGCGGGAACAACGTACACGATGTCGCATTCAGGAACGCCTACACCGGCAACCCCGCGGACCTCCACTTCAACTCGTCGGGGAGTCAGAACTTCGCGTGGCCGGCGGCGAGGCCGGTCTTCGCTCCGTTCCTGAAGTACTCGTTCAACAAGGACAAGTTCATCCTCGGTGCGCTGAGCGACCTACAGGTCCAGGCGCAACAGGCGACACTGACGTTCCGCGACGACCTGAAGTGGGACAACGGGGACGATTGGACGACCGAGGACCTCGACGTCCAGCTCAAACTGGCAAAGAAGACGGGAACCTCCCTCTGGGGCTACCTCGATGGATACGACCTGGTCGACGAGAAGACCGCTCGATTGAACCTCTCCGGGACGACCAACCCACGGATAATCAAGTTCGAACTCACGAACTGGTTCGTGGATACGAAAGCCGAGACCCACAAACAGTGGTTGAACGCCTCCGAGTCCGAGTTCCTCCAGTGGGCGTGGGAGGACCCCGTCGCGAGCGGCGCGTTCTCGTTCGTCGGCAAGGACCGACAGGCGTTCGAGTTCGAACGCAACCAACAGTTCTACGGGGCCGACAACGTGAACTTCAACTCGTATCTGATCCCGAGCTTCGGTGGGAACACCGCCCAGCAGCAAGCGCTGATATCGGGTCAGGACGTCGATGCGGCGACGAGTCTGTTCGTGCCCCCCGAGATCGTCGACCAGTTCCCGGACTTCATCGAGGAGGTCAACATTCCAGCCAAGTGGGGATACGGTATCGTCTTCAATCACAACGACCCCGTCTTCGGACAGCGTGCGGTTCGACAGGCGGTCGCCCACGTGATCAACCGACAGTCGATCGTCGAGAACGCGGGTCCGCGCTCGAAGTTCGTCACACCGATCCCCTGTGGGATCGCCCCGAAGGACCAGGAGTACTGGTTGGGTGATTGGCAGAGCGACTTCGAGACCTACGGTGCGAAGTCGAGTCAGACCAACAAGGCGACGAAGCTCCTCCAGAACGCGGGGTTCTCGAAACAGAACGGCACGTGGCAGGACGGCAACGGGAACACCGTCGGCGGGGATTACTTCTCCCCGGCCGGGTGGACGGACTGGACCACGATGACACAGACCACGGTCAACCAGTTGAACGACTTCGGCTTCGACTTCTCGATCAGTACGCTGCCGACGAACGACTGGTTTAGCCGGTATTCGAACAGCAACTTCAAAATGGGGAGCCTCTACTGGCTGCCCGGCGGGTCCCGGTCGACGTTCCCGTACTTCCCGCTCTACTACCAGCTCTGGGAGCCGGAGATCGGCGGTGGGCACGGCTACCGCGAGAAAGCCGACTCCGAACAGACGATCCCGGGCCGGAACGGCGGGCAGATGACGCTCAACCCGCTGCAGGCGACCGAGAAGATCGCCCAGCAACCGAGCGACGAGAAGTCCCGTCCCTTCGTCCAGCGGTCCGCCTGGCACAACAACATCGAGCTGCCCTTCCTGGGTCTCGTCTCCAAGTTCGAGCAGTCCTGGACGACGACCGACGAGTGGACGGCACCCGCCAAGAACAGCCTTCACCGACGCGTCAAGTGGCCGCCGTTCTGGTGGGTCAACAAGGGCGAACTGCAGTACAAGGGCTAGTTCGATAACTATAACTAACTTCATTTACGTTATCCAACAATGGATTACTACCTGAAACGGACGGCGAAGATACCGATAACGATACTCGCGGTGGCGACGCTGACCTTCGGCTTGATCCGGCTGCTGCCGGGCGGTCCCTTCACGCAACTCCGGCTCGAACTTCTCAGGCAGGGGGTGCCCGTCGAACAGGTGAACGCGCGTATCGAGGCGCTACAGAACATCCGCCCCGACGCACCGCTGTGGCAGCAGTACCTCGATTACCTGATCGGCATCGCTCAGCTCGACATGGGGGAATCCATATCGCTGGGCCAACCGGTCGTGGACGTGATCGCGAGCGCGCTCCCGTGGACGGTGTTCCTCGTTCTGACGTCCACGGTGTTGATGTTCGTCATCGGCGTGCTCATCGGTGCGGTGCAGGCGTACTGGGAAGGCTCCCGCTTCGACCAGTTCTTCTCGGGCGGGTCGATCTTCCTCATGTCGGTTCCCTATTACATATTCGCGGTCATCTTCGTGTTCTTTCTCGCCTACCAGTTCGGTTGGTTCCCCACCGGGAACGCGGTCGACCGCGGTCTCGAAGCCGGTCTCAATCCGACGTACATCATCAGCGTCCTCCACCACGCAGCACTCCCGATCATCGCGTTCACCATCGGCGGGATCGGGTCGACGGCGCTCAACATGCGCGGCAACAGTATCCAGGTCCTCGGCGAGGAATTCGTCGAAGTCGCCCGGCTCCGCGGGCTCACCGACGGGCGAATCGCGACCAGATACGTCGCACAGAACGCCATTCTCCCGATGTACACGGGATTGTTGCTCCTGATCGGGTTCCGACTCGGTGGAACCGTGGTTCTAGAGGAAATATTCTCGTATCCCGGCCTCGGTTACTACCTGATCGAGGCGGTCAACGCGAACGACTACCCGTTGATGATGGGGTGTTTCCTCGTCATCACGGTGACGCTCGTCGTCGCGGTTTACATCGCCGACCTGACCTACGGTCTGATCGACCCACGGATCAGCACGGGTGATTCCGATGGCTACTGAGACGGATTCCTCGTCGGACGAGATAGACTGGCGCTCCGAGGCGTCGTCGGTCGAGGTGACTCGCCGCGAGCGTGTGAGCGAGTTCTATCGCAAACGGCTGTACGAGCCCGGGCTGATCGCGTGGTCCGACATGCGTACTCGGATCGGACTCTCGATCCTGAGCGTTTACATCCTCATGGCGGTCGCGGCGGTGTTCGGTCTGTGGCGAAACCCGTCGCCCAACCAAGCCGAGCGGCTTCTCGCCCCGTTCCAGACGATACAGTACCCCCTCGGGACGACCCAGTCCGGCGTCGACCTCCTGGCGTTGATGATCGACTCGACACCGTTCATCCTGTTGATGGTGTTGGCGGGTGGGGTGTGGGCGACCAGCCTCGCGGTCGTCGTCGGGACCGTCTCCGGGTACAAGGGCGGGGCCGTCGACAGCGCCATCACGTCCGTCTCGGATTTCGTCATGGCGATCCCCGGTCTCCCGCTGGTGATCGTTCTGGCGATCACGCTGAGCCCCGAGAACCCGATCTTCCTCGGTGTCGTCCTCACGATCAACTACTGGGCGGGCTTGGGCCGGTCGATACGGTCACAAGTCCTCTCGATCAGACAGGAGAGCTACGTCGAGGCGTCGCGGACGATGGGGACCAGCACACCGCGCATCATCCTGAAGGACATCCTCCCGAACATCATGCCCTACGTGATGGTCAACTTCGTGCTCGCCGCGCGATACACCATCTTCGCGTCGGTCGGGTTGTACTTCATCGGCGTCCTGCCCTACACGGGCCAGAACTGGGGCGTAACGTTGAACAACGCCTACAATCAGGGTGGCCTGTTCACTTTCCAGGCGTTGCACTGGCTCCTCGTCCCCATCGTCACTATCGTCGGGCTGACGTTCGCGCTGGTTCTGATAAGCCAGGGGATGGACCGCATCTTCAACCCGCGCGTCAGGACCCGCCTCACCGGTGAGTCCGAGACGGTGACCGAGGAGAACGAATCAGCGACCACGGAGTCGATGTAGATGGCTACGAACACCACATCCGGAACCCGAACGACCACGAGCACCGTCGATGACCCGATCATCGAGATCAGCGACACGAACGTCACGTACAGCGGCGGCGAGACGCACGTTCTCGAGGACGTCAACGTCGACATCGACCGACACGAGGTTCTCGGCATCGTCGGCGAGAGCGGAAGTGGGAAGTCGATGTTCGCCTCCGCGCTTCTCGACGCCGTTCCCGACCCCGGCAAGCTCAGCGGGCAGATCCGGTACCACGGTCAGGACGGGTCGACGGTCGACATTCTGGAGTTGAGCGATGAGGAACTCCGGCAGTTCCGCTGGGAGGAAGTGTCGATGGTCTTCCAGGGGGCGATGAGCTCGTTCAACCCCACGATGAAGATCGGCGGCCACTTCAAGGAGACGCTTCGAACCCACGATAGGAACGTCTCGGAGGGGCTCGACTTCGCTCGGGAACTCCTCGAGAACCTCTATCTCGAACCCGAACGCGTGCTCGATTCCTATCCACACGAGCTCTCGGGCGGGATGCAGCAACGGGCGCTGATCGCGCTGAGCATGGCGTTGAATCCGGAGGTGTTGGTGATGGACGAGCCGACGGCCGCGCTCGACCTCCTGATGCAGCGCTCGATCCTCCAACTCCTCGACCAGCTCCAGAGCGAGTACGACCTGACCATCGTCTTCATCACCCACGATCTGCCGTTGGTCGCCTCCCTCGCCGACCGGATGGCGATCATCTACGCGTTCCAGTTCGCGGAGATCGGCCCGCGGGACGAGATCATCGGCAATTCGGCGCATCCGTACACCCGGGCGTTGCTGAACGCGACACCGAACCTCGACGCGCCGCTCTCGGAGATGGAACCGATCGAAGGCGAGGGCCCCGCCCCCGTGAATATCCCTTCGGGCTGTCGATTCCACCCACGATGCCCCCTCGCGACGGAGGAGTGCCAGCGCGACGAACCGCCGCTCGCCGCGGTCGATGGCGGTACCGAACACCGGTCAGCGTGTCACTACCACGAGGAAGCTCGTGAGGCGATACCCCTCAACTTCGGCGAGACGAGCGACAGTCCCGAACCACCCCGTTCACGTACGGGGGAGGAAGGACGGAGCGTGTCCGATGGGGAGGCCCTGCTCTCGCTCGACGACGTCGAGGTTCACTTCACGAAAGAGCAGGGACTGCTCGAACGGTTCGGCAGCGACCCGGAGGTGGTGCGGGCGGTCGACGGCGTCTCGCTCGACATCGAAGAACAGGATCTGGTGTGCCTCCTCGGCGAGAGCGGCTGTGGCAAGACCACGCTCGGGAAGACGATGATCGGGCTTCAGCGCCCGACCGGCGGCTCGATCGAATACCGGGGACAGGATATCTGGGCGGCGGACGAGAGCGATAGCGACGTCTCGTACGACGACATTCGTTCCGCACTCCAGATCATCCACCAGGACCCGGGCAGCGCGCTCAACCCGAACCGACGGATCGCCAACATCCTCGCCGAACCGCTCCGGCACACGTACCCGAACATCGGCAGGAACGAACGTCGGAGCCGGATGCACTCGTTGCTCGAGCGAGTCGGGATGACGCCGGCGGGGGACTTCCTCGACCGGTATCCCCACCAGCTCTCCGGTGGCGAGAAACAGCGCGTCGTGCTCGCACGCGCACTTCTGATGAACCCGGACGCGATTCTCGCGGACGAGGCGATCAGCGCGGTCGACGTCTCGCTCCGGATCGAGATCATGGACCTGATGTTGGAACTCCAGTCGGATTTCAACACGTCCTTCCTCTTCATCAGCCACGACCTCTCGAACGCACGATACTTCGCCGAGCACGGTGACGGACGGATCGCCGTGATGTACCTCGGCGAGATCGTCGAGATCGGTTCAGCCGAGCGGCTCATCCACGACCCGCGCCACCCCTACACGGAGGTCCTCCGGTGGGCTACGCCGGACCTCGACTTGGACGCGATGGGAGCCGACGACCCACCGATCAGGGAGATCGACGTACCGGACCCGGTCAATCCGCCGTCCGGCTGCCGGTTCCACACGCGTTGTCCCGTCGCCCGTGAGACGTGCCGCGAACAGCACCCCGACCTCTTGGAGATCGAGGGTGCCGGTGGAAGCGCCGCGTGCTTCCGTGAGGATCCCGACCACGAATACTGGGACAGCGAGGCGCTGGAAGGGGCAGCCGAGGAGGACGCGCTCGCGGATGACTGAAACGGATCGCCGCCGGTCGCGGGCTTCGGACGGCATCGAGCGAGACGGGAATCTGGCTGACGCGGGCTTCGGACGAGGGCCACGGAGGTCGCACGCCACCTCGGACGGGAGGAAGTAGCATGGAGCGCGCACTGGTGGTCGTCGATGGAACCGACCAGGGCGACCGACTGCTCCGGAAAGCGGGTGCGATCGCCGCTGGAGTCGGGACGA
Organism: Halococcus sp. IIIV-5B; assembly: GCF_003602035.1. Lineage (NCBI taxonomy): Archaea > Methanobacteriati > Methanobacteriota > Halobacteria > Halobacteriales > Halococcaceae > Halococcus > Halococcus sp. IIIV-5B. Next base: position 22,672 of record NZ_QZWE01000001.1, read on the forward strand.
AGCTGTTCCTGTTCGCGACCGTCGATCCGGACGAGTTCGACGAGACCAGAGCCACGCTCGACGTCATCGCCGACGTCGAGAACACCTCCTATAGCGAGCGAGACGCGCTGCAGTCGATCCACACTCGGCTGGAGCAAGCGGTAGCGGAGACGTTCGAGGAACCCACGTTCGAGTACGAGACTATCGGCTCGGTGACGGACCCGGACGACCGCGCCTCGCGAATCATCGCGGCTGCGGAGGAGTACGATTGCGAGCACGTCTTCATCAGCGGTCGGAGCCGCTCGCCAACCGGAAAAGCGCTGTTCGGCGATACGGTCCAATCGGTGCTCCTCAACTTCGATGGCGACATCACGGTTCGTCTCGGGTGAGGAGTATCCCCCTCGGTCGAGCCGTGATGGCGACAACGATATTACGCTCCGGACGATGTTTCCCCATCTATGAAACGATACGAACCGGTGTGCGATGGCGAGACACTGTTCCTCGTTGCTGCGGACGACCGAGTCGAGGTCGGTGCGATCGACGATGTCGTGGCTGCCGTCGGCAGCGAAACGTACACGATCGAGTACGACGAGAAACAACGAACACAACCGTGGCTCGACACCGACGACGGTGTTCTCGAAATCGACGTTCGCGAATCAGTGACGACGCTCACCCACACCGGCGAGTTCGTCTCCGGAATCCGCGACTACGACATGACGACTGAACGGTACGGGCTGCCGAGGCGGACGGTCGAGTTCGCGGATCGGTTCGTCGACGTCCTCGAACGACAGGGAGCGAACGATTCCGGTTCGTAGCGTTTTCGTCGCGGTCGGATCACGGTTCGTTCTGTCGTCCTATCGTTCGATTACCTCCGTGGTAGCTAGGGCGTTCGGAAACGAAACCGAGTCAGTCGTTCCCGGCGGTGCTCTCGGGCCGGTACTTTCGGCTGATCCGTTTCCATCGTTCTGAACGGAATCGGTAGTAGCTGATGAGCGCCGAGGGGAGACTTTCGCCGAAGAAAGCCAGAGACAACCCGACCAATCCGAGCGACGTCGTCGCGCCGAGATAGGTGAGCGGAATGGCGAACCCGAACATCCCGACGGCACGTCCGTAGAACGGCCAGTTCGTGTCGCCCGTCGCATCGAGCGCACCGGCGATGCTCTCCGTGGCGCCTTGTGGAACGACCGCGAGACAGGCAGCGTACACGAACCCCGTCGCTACCGGGACCATCGACGACTGCGGGTCGTTGACGAACACCGTGACGATCTCCTCGGCGAACACCGCGACGACGACCGCTCCGAGAAGGTACGTCGTCACCGTGAAGTACGTGATCTCGTAGCCGTAGACCGCCGCGCGGTCTTCCTCGTTCACCCCGAGCGACCGACCGACGAGGCTGCTCGCGGCGAGACCGAATCCCCAGCCGGGAACGTTCATCAACCCCCAGATCCGCCGGCTGACGACGTAGGCAGCGACGACCTGCGGACCGAAGGTCCCGACGAAGACGAGTATCGGGAACCGGGCCACCGTCCAGACGGAACTGCGGCCGACGACCGGCAGACCGATCGAAACGAGGTCGTCGAAGACCTTCCACTGGACGTATCGCTCGGAGACGTCGATACGGACCGGAAACTCGCCGACCACCGGAAGCCAACCGAACGTCAGGCCTAGAGCGAACGCGGTCGTGACCAGCCCAGCGGCGATGATGGTCCCGAGTGCGGCCCCGGTGACCCCCATCCCGAGCCCGAAGATCAGAACGGTGTTGAGAACCGCGTTGACTACCGCCCCGCCCGAACGGATCACCATCGGCGTCCACGCGTCATCGACGCCGACCAGCACACGGCTTCCGATCTGGTTCAGAATGGCGAACGGAACCCCGAGCGCGAGAACTCGGAGATACTCCGCTCCGAACCCGACGGCACCGGGGTCGTCGCTCAGTAACCCGACGAGTTCGAGCGGGAAGACCCAGAACACCGCGGCGACGGGGAGACTGATGACGGTCACCAGAAGGGCGCTCGAACGAACGACCTGCCCGAGTTCGTCGTAGGCGGCCGCACCGTATCGCTGGGAGACCAGCGCTATCGTGCCCGCAGCCATTCCGCTTCCGATGGCGAACGTCATCCCCCAGTATGGTCCCGCGAACCCCATTCCGGCGATGGCCGTCGAGCCGGTGAACACACCGACCATCGCGACGTCCACGACGCTCTTCGACATTCGAGCGAAACCGGTGACGATGCGGGGCCACGCGAGCTCGGTCGTCTCACGGGCACGGCTCCGGTCGACGAGGTTCAATCGTTCGAGAACGAAGCCGATCCCGATGAGGAGGGCTCGGAGGGGGTTCGTCTGGATCGCCACTTCCCTCACCCTATCCGAGACCGATGATAAGTCTTGCTCATACGAAGGTAGGTTGGATTCGGGTTTGGGGCGATAGTTCCGATGCGGACGGGTGAGCCAGCCAAGGACGGTCTGTCGGTGGCGCGATTAGCTCCGGGGTCCCGGGCGATGACCTACAACTCGATAGTTCCGCCGGTCTCGCTGCTCTCGTAGATCGCGGCGAGCGTTCGTAGATCGACGAGACCGTGTTCGGGCGTCCCGGTGGGTTCGCGTCCCGAGAGGAGACGGTCGGCGAAGTAGTCGAACTCCTCTTCCATCTGGTCGACTTGCTTCCCATCGATATCGACGGTCTCCCCACCGACCCGTAGCTCCAGGCTGCTCTCACCGTGGAAGGCGGGTTCGATCTTTACTATTCCCTCCGTTCCGACGACTTGGAGGTGGCTGGTCTGGTAGGCGTTCTGGGACGCGGTGTAGGTCCCGTAGACGTCGTCCTCGTAGGCGACGGTGAACGCTGCGACCTCGTCAGGAACCGCGGAAAAGGCCTCGTGGTCGCTGTTCATCATCGACTGGACCGCGACCGGGTCGCGGTCGAGGACGAACCGTGTGGTGTTGACGGAGTAAATGCCGAGGTCCATCACGCTCGTCCCGTAGCCGGCGAGGTCGGGGTCGAGTCGCCACTGGTCCGCTCCCCACCCGAGGATGCTCTGGGACATATCGCCGTGGACGTGAACCGGTTCGCCGACCGCACCCGCCCTCACCAGTTCCCGTGCCCGCCTGACCACGGGTTCGGTGTGCATTCGGTAGGCTATCATCGCCGTCGTGCCTCCCTCCTCGCAGGCATCGACGATCCCTTCGCCGCGTTCGACCGTTGCCTCCATCGGTTTCTCACAGAGGACCGGTTTGTCGTGTTCGACGGCGGCCTCGACGAAGGGGAGATGCCGGGCGTTCGGTGTGCAGACGTAGACCGCATCGTAGGCGTCGGTCGCCTCACCGGCCACGAACTCGTCGTAGATGAGTCCGACTTGTACCGACTCGTGGTCGTCCTCGACGTTCTCGGCTTTCTCCGCCGACCCGCTCACGACGACGGTCGTCCGACAGAACGTCGAATTCTCGACGGCGGGCATCGCCTCGTCGCGGGTCCACCACCCCAATCCCACCATGGCGAACCGAACGACGCCTTCGTCTTCGTTCGATTCGAGCCAGTCCCGGTGCGAATACGACTCGACGTACGAAAGGATGCTATCGGGTTCCACAGGACGACGTTCGGCTGGCCACCATTATAAATCACGAGCTTCGGGGCTCGGTCACGACCCGCGCCGATCCGTCACGAACAGCGAGACGAGGCCTGGTGATGTCGACGATCGACGTGTAATTCTTCTCCCCTCTGATCCCGATACGAGCAGGCCGGCGCTCGTGGTCTCCAGTTACTCGTCGGCTGGAGCAGGTGAGAGCGCTCCGGATTCGACCATCGTTTCGAGCGGGCTCTCGGCCCCGTCGAGCGGGAGGTCGACGCGACCGCGGCGACGCACCGATTCGTAGCCACCGAACAGGACCTCGGTGGCGTTGAGACCGACCCGGCCGGCGAGCGGCGACTCCTCGCCGGTTTCGAGCGCCTCGATCGTACTCGCGACCGAGCGGTCTTGGAGCACCGACCCGAACCGGTCGCCGTCCGCGGGGGTGCCGTGTATCGTCTCGCCGTCCACATCGACCGCCTCACGAATTCCGTCGTGCTCGTGTTCGAGCGTCGGCCCGTCGGCGATGTCGATACGAACCACGCCCTCGGTACCCCGCAGCACGAACGCGGCGTCGACCATCGATGTTCCCTCACCGGTCGAGAGTAGCCCGTAGACGCCGTTATCGTAGCGCCACTGGGCAATCATCTGGTTCTCTTGGTGGGCCCCGAACCGGACGTCCTCCTCACGGTAGTCGAGTTGGGCGATGACCCACTCGGCCGGTCGGTCGTCGTTGAACATCCCCGCGAGGTCGACGGTGTGCGCCCCGGTGTCGAAGAAATCTCCCCACCCGATCTCGATCCGCTGGAGGTCGCCGATGGCTCCCTCCGCTATCAATCGGTTCGTCGCGACGAACGGCCGGCTGAACCGGCGCTGGCGGTTGAACGTGAGCTGGACGTCGCGCCGCCAGCAGGTCTGAACCATCCGCTGGGCGGCCGGCCACGACAGCGCCATCGGTTTCTCGCAGTGGATGGCGTCGACGACACCGCTCAGGGCGCAGTCGACGACGACCATCTCGTGGATGGCCGGCGGCACGGCCACGCTCACGATGTCGGGTTCGACGGCCGCGAGCATCGTCTCGTAGTCCTCGAAGACGCGTTCTTCGTCGAGGTCGAACGCCTCGGCGAACGCGGTGGCGTTCTCGGGAACCACGTCGACGCAGGCGACGAGCCGACAGTCGTCGTTCTCACGGTAGGCTTCCGCGTGGCGATAGCCCATCGCGAACCCCTCGACGGTTGGGTTTCGTGGGTCTGGACCGGTTCCGATGACGGCGACGGTGTACTGAGCCATTTCGCGCCGGAAGGTGGTTCGGGAGCAGTATAGCCGTTTCGTTCATATGTGGTGACCGAGAGGTTTATTCACCTCCTTGACGACCACGGCCTATGGACGTTCTATTGATCGGCGGTACTGGACTCATCAGCACCGGCATTACACGCGGACTCGTCGCCGCGGGTCACGACGTGACCTGTTTCACACGCGGCGAGACCGATTCGACGGTCCCGGAGTCGGTGGCGTTCGTCCACGGTGACCGGGATGACCACGACCAGTTCACAACACAGGTCGGGGAACTCGACACCGACTGCGTGGTCGACATGGTCTGTTTCACGCCCGACCAAGCCGATCGGGCCATCGAGGCGTTCGGTGACGACATCGACCAGTACGTGTTTTGTTCGACGGTCGATGTCTATCATCGCCCGACCGAACGCAACCCGGTCACCGAAGACGCAGCGCGCAAACCCGCCGTGAGCCAGTACGGTGCGGACAAAGCGGACGCGGAGGACCGATTCATGGCGGCGGACGGTGAACTGTTCGCTACTACCATGATCCGGCCGTGGAGCACCTACGGCGAAGGGGGCACGCTACTCCACTCGCTCGGGACCGATACCCGTTACATCGAGCGGATCCGAGCGGGTGACCCCATCATCGTTCACGGCGACGGAAGCTCGATATGGGGGCCGTGCCACCGAGACGACGTCGCACGAGCGTTCGTCGCAGCCGTCGGCAACCCCGACGCGTATGGGGAAGCCTACCACGTCACCAGCGAGGAGAACATCACGTGGAATCAGTACCACCATCGGGTTGCCCGCGCACTCGATGCACCCGAGCCCGACCTCGTCCACGTTCCGACGGACCAACTCGTCGCGGCCGTCCCCGACAGAACCGGGATGCTCGAAGACCACTTCCGGTTCAGCACCGTCTTCGACAACACGAAGGCGCGCCGCGATCTCGGATTTACCTACTCCGTTCCGTTCGAAACGGGCGTCAAGCGCACCGTCGACTGGCTCGACGCGCACGACGGGATCGACGCCGGAGACGATCCAGCCTATGACCGACTCGTCGAGGCGTGGCGCAGATCGACCGATACGTTCGTCGAGACGACTCGTTCGGAACCGACGTAGCGCCCCGTATCGTTCGAAGCCGGTGGTGAGCGCTGAAACCGACCACCGGCCGAGATTCGAGATCGATCCGACCGTTCGGATGCTGTGGGAGCAAACCAGTGTCCCCACTCGGAGACGTCATGGATTCTATCAAATTTGATTGCTCGTTTCGAAGACTACTCGATGGAACCGACATCCTCCAAAAACGATCCCGCAGCGTTACCACCACACGCCAGGAGGACTCGCTGTACGTATGCTTGCAACGGAGCCCCTCGCTCGGATTAAAATCGAAGCAAGAGGTGGACTTTTCACGACGGAGACGAGTGTGTGTGGGATATCAGTAAGATTCACTCGCGAGAGCGTTCCACAGTGACGCGGTAGAGGGGTTATCCCGCTGGACCGACCGGGTCCCGGTACTCGGCAAAGATCTCGATGAGAACGATGAGGAGTCCGAGGACGACCGGACCGAAGAAGACGCCCATGAACCCGAACACCGCGAGACCTCCGAAGATCCCGACGATGAACACGCCGGGATTGAGTTGTGCTTCGCGTCCCCCGATCACCGGGCGCAGATAGTTGTCGGAGAGGCTCACAACGAGCGTCCCGTAGGCGAACAACACCACGGCGATCACAGGTCGATCGACCACGAAGAGGTACCCGACGGCGGGGATCCAGACGATGAACGCACCGATAACCGGCAACAGCGACAGTACGGTCGTCACCACCGTCCAGAAGATCGCGTTTGGGACCCCGAGGACGGCGAAACCGATCCCGACGAGCACGCCTTGGACGATACCGACCAGGAGGTTCCCGAACAGCACCGCGTACATGAGCCGGTCGATCCGGTCATAGAGCCGGTCGAACGTCGATACCCGGAGCGGCGAAACGGCCCGCAGCCACGACACCAGGGCCGAACCATCCAAAAGCAGGTAGTAGAGAACGAACAGGAGAACCATGAGACCGATGCCGATGTCCGTCACCCTTCCAAAGACGCTCACGAGATTGCTGACGACTCGTGTCGCGTTGTTGAGGAGTGCCGTGGTGTTTCCCCCACCGGAGCCGCCGAGTGCGGTCGAGGCGTCGAAACCGGACCGTAACAGTAGCTGTCGGAGATCGACCGAGACACCGACCTGCTGACCCAGGAAGTTCTCGAGCGCCCCCATACCGACATCCCCGCGGTTGATGGCCGTGAGGATCGATATCGCTTGTCGGACGGCGACCCGAGCGAACACCCCGAGCGGAACGACAACCGCGAGGAACACACCGACGATGAGGAGGCCTGCCGAGACCCGTGGCCCGACGGAGCGCCGGAGGCGACGCTGGAGCAGATGGAGTAGATACGCGAGGAGAACCGCAAGCAACAGATACTGCTCGTAGGGAAGAACCATGAGCGTGGCCAGTGCGCCGGAAAGAGCGATCGCGACGAGGAGCAGCCGTTGTTCGGTGGACATGTGCCTCGCACGATTGGAATGTCCATAAGCGATCAGATACCCCGAAAACGGGCCGCTGTCCGGTCGGAGTTTCGTCTCCGCTCTGGGCCAGCTAGAGCGAGTATTTTTTATTGACGCTGTCACGCCGGGAAGGAGAGTCGGGACTCGTGGACTCCGAGTTGGTGCTGAGAGTAGTCGGCTCTTATCCCCACCTCGAACGCCGATACAAGTGGGATGGCGACTTCGTTTCCATCGGTGGGTCACTGGTCGTGTTCTCCCCCGTCACTACGAATGGAATAGTCGTGATCACCGAGTTCACGGTCGTGAAGGTCCGGACGACCCGAGTGAACGCGTTCATCGACCGCGGGACACCGAGCACAGGCTTCGTACAGGATGCCACGAGATTCTGGAATCGACATCGCCCGACGACTACGCTACTGGTCGGACTGAACGAGTACAACTCGAACGCGACTGCCCCATTTGGAGATGGGTTGAGGACTTCCCGGACATCCTTCGAGGAGGACGGGTCGCTCTCGTCTCGTTACTGAGGCCGAAGTCAGGAACTCCTCTCGTCCTCGACGTCGTACATATCGTCGTCGAGGTCGTAGTAACTCTCGTCCGTGGTTGTATTCCGGGTTCGACCCTCTCCCCCGAAACCGGTGTCACTCCGTGTGTTGCCGAGGGTGCCGCCGACCTGGACGTTGAGGGAGCCATTCCGGAGCTTCTCGCGGACGGACGGGGTGATCACCCAGCGTTTGAGCGCAACCCGTAGGGGGGCACGCGTGAAGGGAATCACGAACAGGAACCCGGTGAGGTCGGTCAACAGCCCCGGCGTGATGAGGAAGCCACCGCCGAGGATGATGAGCACACCGTCCAGGAGCTCGTCGGTCGGGGCCTCGAAGTTCTGGAGCCGTCGTTGGAGGCGCTGGAGTGTGGCGCGGCCCTCGCTGCGCACCAGCAACGATCCGACGAGGGCGGTCAGCACGACGAGACCGATGGTCAGGAGCGCGCCGATCTGCCCCGCCACGATGAGCAGAACGAACGCGTCGGCCAACGCGAGTATGAGAGCCACAAGCAGCAACCGACCAAACATACCCGGTGTAGATACCAGGCGTGGAAAACGATTGCCCCTACCGCCGAGCCGTTCGTCGTAACGATTCCCGGACGAGTATTCTGCGATTCGATCGTTTCTACAGAGCGGTCAGGGAATACCTCGTCTATGGCGTGCATCACCAGTCCAAACGTCTCGATGACCCTTCACAACCCGCCACTACGACACATCCAAAGCAAGTACCTGCTGACCGTGACAATTGCCGGATTCTCCTTGGGACACGACACATCGTGACCGGAGTCGCCTCCGTAGTCCACGCCTCGGAATCCGGAGGACAGAAAACCAGATCAAACCAAAGCAGGGTCGTCGGCGCTCTCCTCGTCGGATGAGCTGAGCGAGACGGCAAAGTCGAACAGGATCTCGTCGTATGGAACCGTTGGCCGTTTAGCGTTCCCACTCTCGGCGAACTCGACGACGCCGTAGGCGGCTAGTCGCCGCATCTGGTCGTAGACGTTCTTCTTGTCTCGACCGACGAGTCGCGCTGCCTCGCGGATACTCGCCGGCTCGTGGACGTTGAGCGCTTGCAAGAGCGTGAGCGTGGAATCAGTGAACACCGACGTTGCGGTGTCCAGGTCGGGAAACGAGATGGTTGGATGGGACGTTTCGGTTTCGTCGTCCCACTCGTCGGATTCGATGGTCACACGCAGTGTCCGTGACCACTCCTCGGAGACGGAATCGGGGTACGTTCCAGCGTGCTCTTCGTTCTCTGTTTCGTGGTCGTTCTCAGTCATATGTCGTATTCCTCCGGGGATGGTCCGAACGGTTCGGTCCCCGTTTCGTTGAAGAACCGCTCGTAGATCGCCGCCACTGAGCCGGGAAACTCGTAATCGGAGTCGAGGTCGCCGTCGACGTGTCGGTGATGCGTCCCGTCTCCGTGGTCGTTGTCGTAGCGGAGCATCGTCCCCTGTTCGGGGCCGACTGGCCACTCGACTTCGGAGGAAGGGTGAGCGGGGTCGGTGACGCCGTAGTGGAGTGCATAGCACACCCCAGGTGGATACCGGTCAGTGCTTGCTGGATAGATGAGCTTGTATCGGACGAGCGTCCCCACTCGCACCAACTTTCGTTTTTCGTATGCCACCTCGGGTGCCTCGTCATCGGCCATCCTTCATCGTTGGTATGGATGCCAACGGATTAACTCCGTCGGTGTCTGTACCAGCGACCTCAAAGGGGCGTCTATCGCGATAGTGGTTGATGGAATGACTGCTGTGGTCAGGATCGGGGGACCACGGTGAAACCAGCTACCTACAGTAAGCTCTGAGCGAAGGGTGACGTAGCTCTCAGCCGCCATGTGACAAAGCACTGAGTGGTGTCGACTACCAACACAGCAACGACAATGACGGGTTGCCAACTCGGTTTGTTTCGCACATTCAATCCCGTAGAAGTGTTGTTGGTAACAAAGTACACGATTAACGATGTTCGTTCCGCTTCAACCCACCAGACGAGACAGGAGTATCGCCAAGATGCTGACGCTGATACCCACGAGTACCACGAAGGTGTCGCCGCTCGTGCCCAGGAGCCCAACCAGTGTGAACTGTATTCCGAGGAGCGTTCCCGCAACCATCGTTCCCGCACGCTGGACGGCCTTCTCTGACATATCCTGAAGGCTACGTCGTCTCACCTATAGAGCTTGCTTTCAGTCCGCTACTGTCGTGCTGAGTGCGATGCACGCTGCTAGCGAAGGGGAGTTCGAGTGACGGGGCTGATCGACCCTCTCGCGAGTTCGAATCGACGTCGAGCACGGCACCGACTCGGAATCGCTCGTCACGTCGCGAGGGAGACCAACGTCTCCGCGAGTGCCTGCGTTGCTACCGAGCAATCGCTCCAGTCCGTCCACTCTCGGGGACTGTGCGAGACCCCGTTTCGGGAGGGCGCGAACAACAGCCCCCCATCGGTTACGCTCGCGACGTGCATCGTGTCGTGGAAGGCTCCGGAGTGCATCTCCAACGTCTCTATCCCCGCCGCTTCACACGTCGAGTGGGCGACCTCGCGACACCGCTCGTCCATCGACACCGGTCGAACGTCGAACTCACGCTCGAACCCCGTACTGACGTTTCGCTCGGTGGCGATCCGATCGAGGCTTCGCCGGGCCCGGTCGACCATCTCGTCGATCGAATCGTACTCGATGCTACGGATGTCGAGGCTCATCTCGACCCAGCCGGGAACGATGTTCGTCGCGTTCGGTTCGGCGTCGATCGTTCCGACCGTTCCGACCGCGGTAGGCTCTGCCGAACTCCGCTCCCGTGCGATCCGCTCGAACTCGACGATGAACTCCCCGGCGGCGCTCAAGGCGTCGGCTCGCTCGTCCATCGCGGTCGTCCCCGCGTGGTTCGCCTCGCCATCGATGGTCACCTCGCAGTGGGTTATGCCGGTGATCGTGGTAACGACGCCGACCGGAACGTCCGCCGTTTCGAGGCGCTCGCCCTGCTCGATGTGAAGCTCGACCCACGCATCCCACGCCGCCGCATCGACTCGGTCGGTACCGTTGTACCCTATCTCCAAGAGTGCCGTCTCGAGCGTGGTACCGGTGTCGTCGGTCAGTTGGAGTGCGCTCTCCGCCGATCGGCTCCCAGCAGCGACCGACGACCCCAGCGTTCCCCCGGCGAACCGCTGGCCCTCCTCTTCAGTGAAGCAGACGACTTCGAGGGGATGGGTCGGTTCGATTTCCGCGTTCTGTATCGTCCGAACGGCTTCGAGCGCCCCGTAGACGCCCAACGGTCCATCGAAGATACCACCTTCCGGTACCGAGTCGAGATGGCTCCCCGTCGCGATCGGGTCCCCGTCCGCACCGGGTGGTGACCAGCGTCCGGCGATGTTGCCGACCGGATCGACGCGGACGTCGAGGCCGGCTTGCTCCAGCCGCTCGACGAACCGATCGCGCGCTCGTTGGTTCGGCTCGGTCCCCGCGAACACGGTTCGGCCCTGCCCTTCTTCGACGTCTATCTCCCCGAAAGACGCGTTCGCCTCGATGTCCTCCCGGAGACGTTCGCCATTGACGTTCATGTGGAACCTTCAGCCGCTTGGGGTATTATTCTTCTGTCGGCACTCGCGTCACGTTCGAAGCCGGTCGAATCGGCGATCCGATGTGAGCCGAGCGAAGGACCATAGAAATCCTCTCAGTCGTCGGTCGTCGCGCTCTCGTCCGAGACGTCGGTGACGACGTCGTCACCCGAGGAGGTCACGGCCATGTCCTCGTCGTCGCGGATCTCCTCGATGTAGTCCCGGAACGCTTCCGATTCGAGGATCTCGTACTCGTTCTTGAGCCCGAGATAGACCGTATAGCACATCACGAGGAGGACCACGGCGAACGGAAGCCCGGTCGTGACCGCGGCGGTCTGGAGCGCACCGAGACCGCCGGCGTAGAGCAACACCGCCGCGACGAGCCCCTCGGTGAGCGCCCAGAAGATCCGCTGGACCTTCGGGACGTCGTGTTTCCCGCCGGAAGTGAGGTGGTCGATCACCAACGAACCCGAATCCGAGGACGTAACGAAGAAGGTGACAACGAGGAGCGTCGCGAGAACCGATGCGGCCGCCCCGAACGGGTACTGGGAGAGCATCGAGAACATCGCGATGGCTTGCCCCTGGTTCGAGAGTGCGGCCAGGATGCCGCCGCCACCGAGCTGGGCGAACAGCGCGCTCCCGCCGAACGCCGAGAGCCAGAGGAACGAGAACAGCGAGGGCAACACGAGCACCCCGGCAACGAACTCGCGAACCGTCCGGCCCTTCGAGATCCGTGCGATGAACATCCCCACGAACGGCGACCAGGAGATCCACCAGCCCCAGTAGAAGATCGTCCAGCCACCGAGGAAGTCCTGTGCGGACTGGCCTGCGAACGCTCCTGTGTAGAGGCTCAATCCAGGTAGGTTGACGAAGTAGGTACCGAGACCGTTGACGAGCCCCTTGAAGATGTAGAGCGTCGGTCCGACGACGATGAGGAAACCCAGCATGAGGAGCATGAGATAGAGGTTGACCGTGCTCAGGCGTCTGACACCGTCGTCGAGCCCGGCGGCGACCGACGCGGTCGCGATCAGCGTTATCACGGCGATGAGCACGATCTGTGAGGTGGTCCCGGTCGGCACGCCGGCACCGAACAGCGACCCCGCCACGACGTCGAGCCCCTGGTTCACTTGGGCGACGCCCAGCCCGAGCGAGGTCGAGAGCCCGAAGAGGGTCGCGAATACCGAGAGGAGGTCGATGACGTGACCCGGCCAGCCGTAGATCCGCTCGCCCAGCACCGGCCAGAAGATCGACCGAAACGTGAGTGGCAGCCCCCGATTGAACGAGAAGAACGCGAGACCGAGCCCCACGAGCGCGTAGATCCCCCACGGGTGGAGCCCCCAGTGGAAGAAGGTCTGGGCGAGCGCGGGGCCCCCGGCAGCGGCGGTGCCGGCCTGGGCGCTCCCCGCGAAGAAGGGTGGGATCCCATCGAAGAAGTACATCGGTTCGGCGACGCTGTAGAACATCAGCCCGATCCCCATGCCGGCGCTGAACAGCATCGCCATCCACGAGAATCGGCTGAACTCGGGTTCGGCCTCGACGCCACCGATCCGGATCTGGCCGTACTTGCTCACCGCGAAGTACCCCACGACGAGGATGAACAGGGTGACGAGCAGGATGTAGAGCCAACCGAAGTAGGCGTTGATCCCGTTGAAGAGCCACTCGTAGGCCGCCGATGCCTGGCCGCCGAGCAGTATCGTCGCCGCCACGAACACCACGATGACCGCCAGCGCGACGGGGAACACCACCGGATGAACGTCGAAGCCGAAGCCCTGATAGTTGGTGTCGCCGGGTTCGCGGTCCGAATCGGGATGGAAGAGCTCCACCTGGAGCCCCTCGGACATCTCACCGCTCGTCTCGCTCCCTTCAGCGTCGGCCACGTTCCCGCTCCAAATACGCTCTATTTCCTGTTCGATGCGACCCGTCTCCGAACGATGGGTGTCCAGAACTCGATTTGTATATCATTGCTTTGTTTGATGACAACATCTTGCCCGGCTCAGGACCTCGAGTTCTCCCGAGGTGGCCTAGTCGTGGGGATGTATCGATTGATGATTATACTCGTGATCCCGGTTCGCACAGCACGTTATAAAAATTACTGACAATAGCCGGCGGTGTTTAAATGAGAGCCGCCGACTGCACGTCCGGATGAACGGGGAAAGACCGCGAAGTTCCGTACGACGCTGCGGATGTGAAGACCGGGTGGAGAGCGGCCGAACCGCGAACGTGACGCAAGATCCGGGGACGTAGATCCTCGAAGGGAGGAGCGGGTCACTCCAGAGCAATACCGGGGCGGCTGGTGTTCGTACGCTACACTGGTCCGGAGAACGTAAACACGCCCTACGAACGGGAACCCCCACCCTCGGGAGCGTGCATACCGGGCGAACGAGGAGGGTGGGGGTAGACCGCTCGCGGTTCGCTTCCTATCGCATTCGCTCCCTGCTTACCGCATCCGCTCCATGTCCGGGTCGAACAGCGGCTCGCTCTCGACCGTCGCGCGATACCGTTCGTTTTCGTAGCTCACTTCGACCGACGTCCCCGGCTCTGCGTAGTCGGTCGGCAGGTACGCATACACGATGCCGGCGTCGATGGTGTAGCCGTAGTCGGCGCGGCATCCGTAGCCGAGAACCTCCTCACCGTCGAAGATCGGATGCCCCGAGTCGACGACCACCCCCGTCTCGTCGAGCGTGAGGGGGACGAGTTGCTGGTCGATACCCTCGTCCCGTGCCTCGAGGATCGCCTCCTTCCCGATGAACTCGGTGTCGGTGTCGACGGCGAAGCCGATGTTGGCCTCGTAAGGGTTGTACTCGGGGGTGACGTCGCTACCCCAGAGCCGGTAGCCCTTCTCGAGGCTCGTGGAGTCGAGCGCTTCCCAGCCCATCGGGACGATATCGTGCTCCTGGCCCGCTTCCCAGACGATATCCCAGAGTCGTGCGCCGTACTCCGTCGGTGTGTAGATCTCCCACCCGAGCTCGCCAGCGTACGACAGCCGAAGCATCGTCACGGGGATATCCTCAAGATACGTCTCGCGCACCGAGTAGAACGGGAACCCGTCGTTGGAGAGGTCCGTTTCGACGAGCGGTTCGAGGAGCTCTCGGGCCCGTGGGCCCCAGACACCGATACCCGACCGGCTCGAATCGTGGACCGTGACCGAGACGTCCTCGGGCGCGTGGTCTTTGATCCACCGGGAGTGGATCGTCGCGGAGTTGCCACCGCCCGTCGTCAGGAGATACCGGTCCGAGCCGAGCCGTGCAGCGGTTATGTCCGCGAGGATCCCGCCGTCCTCGTTCAGCATCGCCGCATAGCGCATTCGACCGACCGAGACGTCCATGTCGTTGGTGAGGAGGCCCTGCAGGAACTCCATCGCTCCCTCGCCTTCGACCTCGATCCCGGTGAAGGTGGTCATGTCGAACATCGCGACCCGGTCACGGACCGCTTGGTGTTCGACCCCCTGGGCCTTCGACCAGTTCCGGCCGATCCAGCCCGACCGGTCGGGAACGTCGTACTCGTCGAGGAGTGACTCGTTCGTCTCGTACCACTGCGGGACCTCCCAGCCGTTGGTGTCGTAGAACTCAGCCCCCAGTTCGTCCTGTCGGTCGTAGAACGGGCTCCGTCGGAGCGTGCGTTGGTCCATCGGTTGCTCACGGGGATGGATGAGCTGGTAGACCTCTCGATACTGTTGGGCCCCCCGACCGTACGTGAACTCCCGACTCCCCGCGTGGGGCTGGAATCGGCTGATGTGAGCGGGGGTGGCGTCGATCCGGTCGCCGTCGAGCCGCGGGACACCGTTCTCCATCCACTCGGCGACGACGCTCCCCGCGCCGCCGGACTGCGTCACCCAGATGGCGAGCGACCACCAGAGTCCCTCGGTGCCCTCGTCGGGACCGAGGATCGGCATCCCGTCCGGCGTGAAGCAGAACATACCGTTGATCTGTTTCTCCCAGTCACAGTCGTCGAACGCCGGCACGAGTTCGCGGGCAGCGTCGTAGGCTGATTTCTCGTGGTCGGGATGGGTGTTCTCGTAGAAGTGCTCGGCCGTGAACTCCCGAAGCGAGGGATATTCGAGCCCGAGGTCGTCGAGCTTCTCCGGTCCGTAGATGTCCGCCGGATCCACGAGCAGCGGTTCGTGGTTGTACGACCCGACACCGTACGATTCGCCGTGCTGGCGGAAGTACTCGGAGAAGTCCTGATGTCGGAGGAGTGGCTGTTCGATCTCCCGTTCGGCCCCGGCGAGCTCCTCCAACGGCTCGCTCACGAGGTACTGGTGTGAGCACGGGACGAGCGGGATATCGGTATCGACCATCTCGCCGAACAGCGGCCCCCAGATGTTCGTGGCCACCAGAACCTCGTCACAGGCGATCGGACCGTCCTCGGTGACGACCGCCTCGACCGCCCCGTTTTCGGTCTCGATGTCGGTGACGAGCGTGTTCCCGTAGAACTCGTGCCCGGCGTCGCGAGCGCGTTCGGCCATCTCCCGGGAGGCATCGACGGCGTGCGCTTTCCCGTCCGTCGGGAGGTAGTACCCACCGTGAATGACCTCCTCGTCTATCTGCGGAACGCGCTCGGCCGTCTCGGCTGGCGAGAGGAGTTCGCCACCGTCGAACCCGTAGGACTGGCCCCACTCGCGTTTTCGCTTCAGGTGGTCCCACCGGTCCTCGGTGTACGCGACCTCGATCCCACCCGACATGCGATAGCTATCGAGGTCGTAGTAGAGGTCACGCGTGTACGCAGCCATGTGGCTCATCATCTTCCCGCCGGAGGTCTGATACACCAATCCCGGTGCGTGCGAGGTCGAGCCGCCGGTCTCGAACAGCGGCCCCTGGTCCACCACGACCACGTCCTCCCGACCTTGCTCGGCGAGGTGATACGCCGCCGAACAGCCGACACAGCCCGCTCCCACGACGACGGTTCCAGCCCGCTCGGGTACGGTATCGTCTCTACCCATACTTCGTTATCGCTCCGCCGTCTATGATAAACAACCGGGTGAGTTATTGGAGCCGTTTAGTAGACGGGGGTGGTCGATGCCCGAGGTGAGTACAGTGGTGGGGGAGAGAGTTCGGAATCACACAACACGACGAAGCGACGACCCAACAGCATGAGCCGGCACCGGTACTGAAGGGATGCTGTGAGACGACCGAATTTGACTTATAGGGGTTCGGTTATGGCGACGAACTACTAACCGACGGCAAAGATGATTGATTTCCCATGTTCGCCGCTCTGACAGCGCAAAACGGAGACGAGACGGGACCCTCCACGACAGCGGAGGAGGCGTGAACGATGTCCGTCGAAAGCCACTCCAGTACGGCGGCCGAGGTGACCGACGAGTTGCTCACCGGTCCTCGATTCGAGTTGATGCCCTTCGAGAGCTTCGAAGGACAGCTAGAACACCTGCCGGAAGGGGCGACCATCGCCATCACCACGTCGCCGCAGCTCGGTCTCGACGCGACGGTCGAGCAGGCCGAGATGGCCGCTGCGCGCGGGTTCGACGTGAGTCCGCACATCGCCGCGCGGTACGTGCGGGACGAGGACCACCTGACCGAGATCGCTCGCCGTCTCACCGAGGCTGGCGTCACGGACATCTTCGTTCCGGGTGGCGACCGTGAGGAACCGGCGGGGGAGTTCGACTCGGCATACGAACTCCTGACCGCGCTGTCCGACATCGAATACTCGTTCGAAGAGGTGGGGATCACCGGATATCCGGAGGGGCACGACTTCCTCTCGGATCGAGTCCTAGCCGAAGCGATGGAGAAGAAGGCACCGTTCGCGACGTACATCGTGACCCAGCTCTGCTACGACCCCGACGCCGTCATCGAGTGGATAGAGGAAGTTCGAGGTCGTGGCGTCGACCTCCCCATCGAGGTCGGCATACCGGGGGTCATGAAGTACCAACGGTTGCTGAGCATCTCACAGAAGGTCGGCGTCGGCGATTCCGTCCGCTTTCTGAAGAAAACGACCGGTATCGTCGGCTTCGTTCGGCAACTCGTCGAGTCACGCGGCAAGTACACCCCCGACGACCTCATCGAAGGGCTCACACCGTACGCTACCGACCCCGAATACGGTATTCGGGGCGTCCACATCTACACCTTCAATCAGACATCCGACACCGAGTCCTGGCGATGGGGGGCTTTGAACCAATAACCAGTATCAGTACGAGAGCCTCGGTAGAAAGCCCAAAGGGTTCGGTTACGATCCGTTTTATCGTCGAATCGAATTTCAATTCAGGAGGGAACATCCCCTCGAACCGAATACATCTCGGGTGTGGATCGACGATTCCGTAGATCGTCTACCTATCCGCGCGGCGGGGGGCAGGTGATAAAGGGGTGTCTTCTTTAACTATTGATCTTATGCTCCGTGCAGCGGGATTCACAGGCGATGTCGGAGAACCAACCGGCGAGTAGGGAAGACGAATCGCATCCGAACCATCCGAACGTCGACCAATCGGACCGAACCGTCCCGCGAAACCTGCGCCAGTCCGGCGACCCGGGTATCGAGATGCTGGTCTCGACCCGTGTTCGAAAGTCGCCGTTCTTCCACAAGTCCTTCGGCGAGGAGGGCGCGTGGCGCGCGACGGTCTACAACCGCATCTATCACCCGCGTGGCTACGTCGAACCCGAAGAGGGCGGCACCAGCGTCGAACACGACGCCCTCGTCAACCGTGTGACCCTCTGGGATGTGGCGGTCGAACGCCAGATCCGCGTGAAGGGCCCCGACGCCGAAGCCTTCGTCAACTACGTCATCACGCGGGACGCGACCGACATCGACGTGATGGCCGGCAAGTACGTCATCCTCTGCAACGAGGACGGTGGCGTTCTGAACGACCCGGTGCTCCTTCGCCCTGAGGAGGACGAGTTCTGGTTTTCGATCTCGGATTCGACCCTGATGCAGTGGCTCCAGGGCGTCAACGTCGGCGAGGACTACGACGTCGAGATCGACGAGATCGACGTCGCACCGATGCAGATCCAGGGCCCCCTCTCCGAGGACGTGATGCGGGAGCTCGTCGGCGACGCCGTGAGCGACGTGCCCTACTACGGGCTGATGGCAGCCGAGGTCAACGGCTGTGATATCCTGATCAGCCAGACCGGGTTCTCGGGCGAGAAAGGCTACGAGATCTACGTGACCGATGCGACGAAGAACGCGGACGCCGTCTGGGACCCGGTCGCCGAGACGGTGAAAGACCACGACGGCATGGTTATCGCGCCGGGCCACCAGCGCCGCATCGCCGCGGGTATCCTCTCGTGGGGCCAGGACCTTGACCACGAGACCTCGCCCTTCCAGGTCAACCTCGAATACCAAGTCCCGGACGACAAGGACGCCGATTACGTCGGCAAGGAGGAACTCGAACGCCAACAGGAGATGGTCGAGAACGGCGAGTACCCCTTCACACAGAAGATGGTGGGGCTCAAACTCGGCGGTGAACCGATCCGGGACTACCCCTCGGACTTCTGGCTGGTCTCGGACCCCGAGACGGGCGAGGAGTGTGGCTACGTCACGTCGGCGTGGTACAACCCCGAACTCGAAACCAACATCGCGCTGGCGCACGTCCCGGCCGAAAAGCTCGACGGTGATATCCGGGAGGTCTACGACGGCGAAATAAACACCGAGTTCGAGGTCCACCTCCCCGACGAGTACGCCGAAGAACCGGGAGAACCGGTGTTCGCCATGGTCGCCGAAGTGCCGTTCAAGGAGTCGGTGAACCTGAGCGCGCGCGAGCAGGCCAAGCTCAGTGCCAAACAGGAAGCGAGCGAGTAACGTCCGCCCGCGAGTAACCTCGTCGACTTCCCCGCACCGCAAGCGGGTTCGACGATTCTTTCGTGGTCTCGAACCCCTCGAAGTGCAAGGGCGATGGAGCTTCAAGCTCGAACGGGAGAATCCTGTCTTTGGGAAAGAGGGACAGTCAGTCCGTCCGTAACGTGTCTTCCGCGGTGGCGATGGCAGCGGCGTTCTCGGCCACCTCGTGGACACGGACGATGTCGACACCACGGTCGACCGCCAACGCCGTCGCAGCGACGGTCGGCACGAGGCGGTCGTCGGGATCGGTTCCCGCAGGTTCGAACATCGACTTCTGGGAGTGGCCGATCATGAGGGAGGTCCCCAGCGCTCGGAACTCGTCCAGCCGGTCGAGTAGGGCAAAGCTTTCCGCTCTACTCTTCCCGAAGCCGAGCCCGGGGTCGACGATGAGGTTCGAACGGTCGATACCCGCCCGCTCGGCAAGCAGAACGCGTTCGGTGAGGTCTTCCAGTACGTCGTGTACCACGTCGTCGTACGCGTACCGATGGTCGGGGTCGACGGGTGCCGAGAGGCTGTGCATCAGCACGGCTGGAACGTCGAAGTCGGCGACCACGCGACGCATCGCGGCGTCTTCGAGCCCGGTCACGTCGTTCACCAGGTCCGCGCCGGCCTCCAACGCCGCCTCGGCGACGGTTGGCTTCCGCGTATCGATCGATATCAACGCATCGAGGTCGTCGAGTTGCTCGATGACCGGGAGGACACGGTCGCGTTCCCTGGCGGCCGAAACCGGCTCGGCTCCCGGTCGAGTGGACTCCCCACCCACGTCCACGATCCCCGCTCCGGCCGCGACCATCCCCTCGGCCCGGTCGACCGCGGACTGAACGGCTCGATAGTCGCCACCGTCGTGAAACGAATCCGGTGTCACGTTCAGGATCCCCATGACCGTCGTTTCCTCGTCCCAGGGGTATCCGCTGGCGGTTCCCGCGGTATCCCCTCCGACCCCGGAGTCGAGTTCGAGGGCCCCGCTCAACTCCGTAGCGAGAGCTCCCTCGCCCCGGTCACGCAGTCGCCGAACGAGCCTCCGAAAGTGACTGCGACTCCCCGAGAGAACCACACTGATCTGTTCGTGATCGAGAACGCCGGAGACGGCACACGAACCGCCGATCGAGATCATGACCTTCTCGAGGGTAGCGGCCTCCTCGCGCCGGACCTGTATTCGAAGGGTGCGATGGACGAGTCGGTCGACGTGTTCGTCCCGCTCTTTCGTCGGTACGTCCGAATTTCTCAGTGCCGACCGAGCGCGCCTCGTTGAACTCGTCGGGAGCCGCGTCGTCGTTCGCGTCCACCGGTCACGGGCCTCGGCGACGGCGTACAACGAACCCGTCGTCACGACGCAATCGTCGGGACCGGCAGCGTGGATGGCCGAATCGAGTGCAGCCCGGATCGAATCCCGCTTCACGACGTCCGCGTCGGTCTCGCGTCGGAAGACGCCGGCGAGGGTGTCCAGTCCCTGCGAGCGGTCGACGGCGGGTTCGGCGAGGAACGCTCGGTCCGTCGAGGGAAGGGAGCGACAGACGCGTCGATGGTCCTTGTCCCGCATCGCCCCGAACACCAGATACAGGTCGTCGTACTCGAACCGATCCAGGAGGGTCGCGAGCTTTTCGGTGGCGTCCGGGTTGTGTGCCCCATCGAGGACCACGAGTGGGCCGTGGCGCATGACCTCGAATCGACCCGGCCAGTGAACGTTTCGGATACCGCTCTCGATGGTCGATTCACCGACCGTCGTTCCGAGGTAGTTTCCGACCTGCCGTGCGAGCGTCGCGGCGATGCCGGCGTTTATCGCCTGGTGATCCCCGAGCAACGGCGTCGGCGTTCGAACGTCCCAATCCGAGCCGACGAGCGAGACACGGGACTCCGTCCTCGAGACCATCCCCGTCTCGCTCGCGACGACATCCGCCCCCTCGCTTCCGACGGTGACGGTCTCCGTTTCCGCTTCGATCGCTTCGAGTGCGCTCCCGGTCGCTCCAGTCACGAGACGCACGTCCGACGGAGCGATCTGTACCTGGTCACGAGCGATCGCCTCGACCGTGTCGCCGAGGATGTCCGTGTGTTCGAGGCTCACCGACGTCACAGCCGCCGCCACCGGGTCGACGACGCTCGTCGCGTCGTATCGGCCACCGATCCCGACCTCGAGGATGGCCACGTCGACCTCCTTTCGGTCGAAGTACCAGAGCGCGAGGGCCGTGAAGGTCTCAAAGAACGTCGGTGCGTCGTCCTCGACCGACATCTCGGTTACGTGCGGCCAGACCCGCTCCACGAAGCGTCCCACCGCCGACTTCGGGATCTTTCGCCCCCGAACCCGGATCCGCTCGCGAAGGTCGCTCAGGTCCGGGGAGGTGTAGAGACCGACGTCGAGCCCCGCTTCGTCGAGGATCCGTTCCAGAACGCGGGCCGTGCTTCCTTTCCCGTTCGACCCGGCGATCTGTACGGCAGTCATCCCCTCGTGGGGATTGTCGAGGGAGTCGAGCAGGGTAGCCGTCGTCGCCGTCCCCAGCTTCGGGCGAACCCGGCGTAGCCGTTCCAAAGCGTTTCTCGCGACGTAGTACTCCATCTCCCTGGTCTGGGAGGGACGTCGTCAAAAAGTCCGCTCCGAGTATATAAACGCTTTTTAATGACGTTGCTCGGTTTCGTCCATCCCAGGCGGGCCACGGTCGGACCCGAGTGGCTGCCGTGTCTCGGGTGGTGCGAAGCACATCAGGGAAGCCAGAAGGCTAGTGGCTCGACCGCAGGGATCGTTCACTCCTCGATGAGGGTCGTTTCGAGAAGCGCGGCGACACCACGACGGAGGCGACCACCGACGGCCGTCGGCGAGATGTCGAGCTTCTCGGCCAACCCCTCCAGCGAGATCTGTCGAGGCTCCTCGAAGTATCCCTCCTCGTAGGCCGTGAGCAACGTCTCGAGCTGTGGGTCGGTGAGGGTCGTCAGGTCCGAACTGTTCCACGGTTGGTGGCGGAATATCCGCTGCAGCTCGAACGAGATGTCGCTCTCCTCACAGAACCCCCACAGGTCCGAGATGTCCTTTCGGTTCTGGAACTGGAGCCGAAGGGTCCACCCAGTCGAGTCACTCGTGGCTTCACGCATCAGCCCACCCAGCTCGAACGTCTTCGGGGAGAGGAGTATCGTCTCCGGCGTGTGCTGAAGTTGATAGACCGACCCGGACTCGGAGCTAGCTATCGTCTCCCACTCGGCGACGGTGTGGTCCGATTCGAACGCGGACTCCACGGACCCGTCGTCCTGCTCGACGAAGAAGAAAAAGAGGTCCGTCTCGGGGTCGGTCGCCGCCTGTGGCATGACACGGATCGTGGTCTCGGGGTTCGCCCGTATCGTCGGCGACAGCGCGAGGTCCGGGTGGGCGACGTGTACCAGCGCGATGACGCTCATGATCCGTTCCTCCCGGTACGGAGCCCGTCGGTTCCGTCCTCGATCCCGTGTTGGCTGCGATGAACGTTGACACGCGCTTTCATAGCCCCGTCACCAGCGCGTCTCCACGTACTCCGTGGGCCCACCGGACGATCCGGACCGTAACGTCGACGCCCGTCGTTCGATCCATCAACGACGCTCGATAACACAGTACTCATCAAGATGCCTGTAGTCGTGTCTCCGGGGGGACTTATACCTTTACCCCACGCCGAATTCTCAATCGCAAGATGAACGTCTCTGGGGGATGACAGCCCCCTACGAGCGAATTCTGGACTTTTCACCGCTTCCATCGCGAGCGGATTCGATGATCTGCAGTGGTCTCAGTCGCCGAGTGGGGGCCTCTTCGGATGTGTCGTTCACGTCGTTCGCTGGAATCGGCTTGGAGTACGTGTCGTCGAAGAGAGAGGCGGGAAGCGGTCGCCGTTTCGGAGCAATGGTAGCGAATACGAGCATAAACAGCACCACATATACACCTGAACTGTTTTGGAAGTGATGTTTCACCGATCGGGTAATGCGTCTGCCACGGGACCACGCCAGTTCGGAGATGCTCACGGAGATAACCGTCGTCGGCGACGACGATACGGGGATCATCACGGAGGTAACGGCATACCTCTCCGAGCAGGCGGTCAACGTCGAAGAGCTGGACCAGGCGGTTCAGGACGGGATCTTTCGGATGAGCTTGTACGCGGACACGTCCGAGATGACGGTCTCGCAAGCACGCTTACGCGACGACCTCGACGGTCTCGGAGACGACCTCGACGTGGATGTCCAGGTCTGGTTCCCGAACCGTACCGAAACCCGATCGATTGCGATTCTCGTGACAAAGGAGAGTCACTGTCTCGAAGCGCTCTTGGAGAAGGCGGGAAACGACGACCTCGGTGCGGAGATCGGGGTCGTCATCGGAAACCACAGCGACCTCGAACCCCTCGCCACCGAACACGGTGTCCCGTTCCACGACATCGGCGACGAGAAGGGGGTTCCGGACGAGGACGAGTTACTGCACCACCTCGACAACTACGACATCGACCTCCTCGCTCTCGCCCGCTACATTCGGATCCTCTCGCCCAAGGTCGTCTTCCGCTACCGAAACCGCATCATCAACGTCCACCCGAGCCTGCTGCC
This sequence comes from Halococcus sp. IIIV-5B, assembly GCF_003602035.1. NCBI lineage: Archaea > Methanobacteriati > Methanobacteriota > Halobacteria > Halobacteriales > Halococcaceae > Halococcus > Halococcus sp. IIIV-5B. The sequence goes on from NZ_QZWE01000001.1 coordinate 46,454, forward strand.
CGCCTTCCCCGGCGCTTCGGCGTACTCCCAGGCGATCGAGAAGGGCGTTCGTATCGCGGGTGTGACGGCGCACTACGTCACGACCGACCTCGACCAGGGACCGATACTCACCCAGCGAGCGTTCAACGTGCCGCACGACCCCACGGAGAGGGAACTCGAAGAACGCGGCCAACCCCTCGAAGCCGAGGCGCTGACCGACGCCATCGAGCTGCACCTCGACCAAGGGGTCTCCGTCCACCGTGGTCGAACGGAACTGCGGAACCCGGAGGAGACCACGACACAGCTCGGCATTCCCGAGCGCGTTGAACGTCTCAACCCCGACGGGCCGGTGGACGGTCACGACCGGTACGTCGAGGGGCACGTCGAGAAGAAAGCGAGCGCGGACAGCTAGATCGTCCGCAACGCAGCGGTCGTACGCCGATCTGTCTTTCGTTCGGGTCGCTCTCAGGTGTAGAGGGGATGTGAGTCGGTCAGGTCGTCGACTCGGTCGCGAGTCGCGCTGACCACGGCTTCGTCGTCGGGAGCGTCGACGACCTCGCTGATGAGGTCCGCCACCTCACGGCAGTCTTCCTCCTCGAAGCCCCGGGTGGTGAGCCCCGGTGTCCCGGCTCGAATACCCGACGGATCGAACGGGGAGCGGGTTTCCCCGGGAACGGTGTTCGCGTTGAGAACGATACCGGCCGCTTCGAGCGCCGCCTCCACATCCTTGCCCGTCGTGTTCGGATGGGAAGGACGCAGATCCACTAGGACGAGGTGGTTGTCGGTCCCACCCGAGACGAGCGAGAGGCCGTGTTCCTGTAACCGGTCGCCGAGCGCTTTCGCGTTGGAGACGGTTTGTTCGGCGTACGCCTCGAACGCCGGCTCCAGTGCCTCGCCGAAACCGACGGCCTTTCCGGCGATGTTGTGCATCGCCGGCCCACCCTGCGTCCCGGGGAACACCGCGCTATCGATGGCGTCGGCGTGTTCTTCGCCACACATGACGATCCCACCACGGCCGGCGCGGATCGTCTTGTGCGTCGAGCCGGTGACGAAATCGGCGATGCCCACGGGAGAGGAGTGGACGCCGGCGGCGACCAAGCCGGTGATGTGGGCGATGTCGGCGAGGTGGTACGCCCCGACGGCGTTCGCCGCCGCCTGAACCCGTTCGAATTCGACCTCGCGAGGATATGCGGAGTACCCCGAGACGACGATGTCCGGCTCGACGCGTTCCGCGGTCTCGTGTAGTTCGTCGTAGTCGATGTAGCCGGTTTCCGGGTTCACCTCGTACTGCTCGACGTCGTATATCTGCCCCGCGAAGTTCGCCGGGTGGCCGTGCGAGAGGTGCCCACCGTGGTTCAGGTCGAGCGAGAGGATCGTGTCCCCCGGCTCCAACACCGCGAGATACACGCTCATGTTCGCCTGCGACCCCGAATGGGGCTGGACGTTGACGTGGTCGGCCCCCCAGAGTTCTTCCGCGTACTCGATGGCCCGCGTTTCGACCTCGTCGGCGAACTCACAGCCACCGTAGTAGCGCGCACCCGGGTATCCCTCGGCGTACTTGTTCGTGAGCTCGGAGCTCTGTGCCTCCATGACGGCCTCCGAGACGTGATTCTCGGAGGCGATCATCGAGAGGGAGTCGTTCTGTCGCTTCCGTTCTTCCTGCAGTGTGTCCGCGATCGCGGGGTTCGTCTCGCGGACGATTTCGTAGTTCATGGTCGAGTTGAGGCTGGTCGTCGTCTCCCTGCATCGGTTCGTCGGGGTGTCGCAAGGTCTCGTCCGTTCTTTCCGGGATTCATCTCTGCCGCTCCCTGGGTATCTCTGAATGGCGTGAGTACTCCCAGCTGCTTTCGGGACGTATTCGACTGTGAACCGTCTCTCGAAACGGTCGAGTGTGAGGAGAGGACACGCTCACTCCATCCGATTTGAGGCATCGTCCGATCCGGAAGCGTCGCTCGCCGCGATCGCTTCGATCTCCACTCCTGCACCCTTCGGCACGTTACCCGCCTCGACGGCGCTTCGAGCGGGAGGGGCCTCGGTGAAGAAGTCACTGTACACGCCGTTCATCGCCTCGAACTCGTCGATGTCGTCGAGGAAGATCGTCGTTTTGACGATATCCTCCATACCGAGGTTCTCGGCGGCGAGGACCGCCCGCACGTTCTCGAGGCTTCGACGGGTCTGTTCGCCGACCGGTTCGTCCGCCATGAGTTCTCCATCGGTCGTCAACGGGAGTTGACCGGAGACGAACACGAGTCCGTTGGCGACGGTCGCCTGGCTGTAAGCGCCGACGGCCGCCGGTGCGTCGTCGGTGTTGACGGTGCGCTTCACACTCCGTTGACTGCTGGAGTGATGGCTTAAATCTCGGTCTGTCGATACGCAGGTCGTTAAGTGAAAATACGAACGAATCGCTCGCGATATTCGCCGTTTCCAGCGTTCGCAGCTGTGGATTCGGATACGGACCCGAACGCGTTCGTAGAGCGCGAGAAGGGAGGTCCTGCTGTTGGGCCGACCGCCGTCTCTCTAGTCGAATCTGCTCAAGCGGAACATATCGATCGGGTGGTCCGTCTCGTCGTCGACCGTGAGGTCGGCGAGTATCTCGCCGATGACGCTCGCGAACTTGAACCCGTGACCGGAAAACCCGGCCGCGACGGTTACCTGTGGGTGGTTCGGGAGCGAGTCGATGATGAAGTGTTCGTCCGGCGAATTGGTGAACATACAGGTCGCGAGCCCCATCGTCGATCCGGTTCCTTCCGGGAAGTACCGTTCGGCGAACTCCCGGAGGACACGTTCGTCCTCGGCGTTGGGGTCGCGCTCCCACTCGTCCGGATCGATCTGCTCGTCCCGGTGATGATACCTCCCCAGCTTCATGCCCGGAACGTCGTGGACCGGGAACCCGTAGAACCGGCCTTCGGGGACGGACAGGTTCCACACGGGGAAGGTATCCGGCTGAAACAGCGCCGGGGACGTCGGCTGGAACCAGGAGAGCACCTGTCGTTCCGGAACGGCGAGCCCGTCGAGAGCGTCGGCGAGCTTGTAGTTCCACGCGCCCGCGGCGAGAACCAAGTCGTTCGCCTCGTAGCTCCCACGGTCGGTTTCGACCCGGACACCGCCGTCGGGTGTCTCGGTCCAGCCGTGGACCCGTGTGCGAGCGTGAATCTCGGCACCGGCCGCCTGTGCAGCCTGGGTGTGGGCGACGATCGCTTGCTCCGGAACGACGAATCCCCCATCCTCCTGATAGAGTGCTTTGTGTCCCTCCGGAAGCCGATAGCCGGGGAATCGGTCCGTGAGCTCCGCGCTCGTGAGGACCTCGTGTGGGATATCGTGTTCCTTGCACGACCGCAACGAGCCCTCGAACACCGGGTCGTCGGGCGGCCCGGCGTCGATAGAGCCCGTCCGATGAATGATGGACCGACCCGACTCCTCTTCGAGGCCATCCCAGAGGTCGTAGGCACGCTCGATGAGGGGGACGTAGGAGGGATGCTCGTAGTACGCTCGCCGGATGATACGTGTGATCCCGTGCGAGGAGCCGTTCGTGTGGGGAATATCGTACCGCTCCAATCCCAGGACGTCCTGCCCTCGATGTGCGAGGTGGTACGCGGCCGCACTTCCCATTCCACCGACGCCGACGACGATGGCATCGTATTTTCCGTCGGTACCGCTCATATCGAGGGGTTCTCTCATCGAGGTATTACTCTTTGGATGGAATAGCACGCCCGTTTATCCCTTCCTCGTCCCCAACGTGCTGGTTCGGCGAATCGAATCCTTCGGTACCACACTGTACAGCCTACGGACATATCTACTGTCGAAACTCGAATCGAGGGAGCGGTACCCTACTGAAGAGCTAAAAACGGATCTGAGTACGCCACTTCGAACGAGTGAAGGGACTACTCGCCCTACTTACCGACGAAATGCAAGCGTCTCTCGTCTCGGCGACGGCCAACCGTTCCGGCGAGGATCCGGTCACCGAAGTCGAAGCAGGTACGGAAGGCGTTCGATGAAGACCTACAGTTCACGAACCGGCGACCGTATCGTCCTTCGGACCATGGACCGACCGGACGGCGATATCGTTCTTCACGATGCCATCACCGTTCGTCTCGAACCGGGTTCCGTGCGGGTCGGAATGGACGTTCGGGGTGAACTCGTCAGCGAGTCCGATCGGGCAACGGCGTTCCTCGACGAGATCATAGCGGGCGATCTTCAATTCCACGTTCACATCGATGCTCGTGACGGAGAGAAGTCGCGGTCCGTATTGGTCTGTAACGCCACTGGTGACGACCCCGAGCGGCTGGAGTGGGTCGGATTGCGTTAGTGAGAGCCCCCAAACCGGTGTGAAGGAGGTGCTTTTCTCTTCGGTGGTGTCCTCACAGCATCACACTCGAATGCTGCGGCATCACTCCAGAACGGCGAGGAAATCGCGGGCGAACAAGGCGACGAACGGCACCATCACGACCGTCGACAGGACGATCGAAGTCGATGGAGTAGCTAGGGGGAGAAGTGCCACGCTACATACACCCATCTGCAAGCCAGCGAGCTGTCGTCGACGACCGCTCTCCGGCAGCGTTCCCACCGCACCGCCTCGCCGACGATGCAGCCACAACCCGCCGAGATAGGCGGGTCGGGCGAAGCCGACGACGAGATACCACGGTGGCAGCACACCGTACGAGAGACCGAGCACTCCAGCGACGAGCAGACCGAGGGCGTCGAATTCGGTGTCGAGCTTCGCCCCGAGGAGGCTCTCCGTTCCGACCCGACGTGCGAGCCGGCCATCGATCCAATCGAGCGCCACTGCGACCGTATAGAGACCCCACGGAAGCCACAGCGCGTAACCCGTCGGTTCGGGAACGACGAGGAAACCGGCGAGCGCGGCGAGCGCGCCACCCCGTGTCAACGTCGCGGCTGTAGCGACACCGAGCGTGTCCCGCAACTGCCCGTCGTCCGTTCGTCGGTTCTCGACTAGGTATCGTCGGAGAAGCCACAGCTCGTACGTTACCACCCCGGCCGTCATCAGGCCCCATCGTATGCCGTAGGCCGGCGTCCACCAGCCGCCGAGAACCGTGCAACCGGTCGCCGTTCCGATGATCGCAACGACGGCAACGAGTGCCCACTGTCGACGGAGTCGTCCCCGCGCTATCCTGTCGTATCCATCGCTCATGCGACAACCGAGAGAGACCGGTTGGCAGAATCAGGAGTGCCAACCATAAAATAACTCGTTCCGGGGATATCGGGGCGCCATTTATCAAAAGCGGGATGAAACGAAGCGCTATTACGGAGGGGACGGAAGTTGACGCATGTCACCGGAGTCCGGACCACGATTCCAGCGGGGCTCAATGGGGACGCTGGACTGGGTCGGAAGCGCCCTGGCGGTCCTCTTGGGAGTCGTCTACCTCGCCTTGGGTCTCGGAGGATTACCCGGCGCTTTCGGTATCGCGTTCTGTCTCGCGGGACTGGGGTACTTCGGGGCAGTCGTTCTCGTGCTCGTCGATTATCGCCGACGTCTCGTCTACAGCGTGGGGATAGTCTACAACGTCCTGCTGTTCGTGCTGTATTTCCTGCTGAACGGGATCGAGGTTTCAGAACTCGTGGGCCTCAGTGGAATCGTCAAACTCGCACAGGTCGTGTTCGTTGCACTGCTCGTGGTGCTGATCGACCGAAACCCGTAACGTTCGATCGCTGTGAGAAATGCAGGCTATGCGACCGTCCGAGCGAACGACAGCACTTTGACCAGCAAAAATAGTCGAGCGGGTCGGTTATTCGGAGACGATCAGCGGGTTGACGATACCGAGGACCTGGTCCATGTTCCGTGCCATGTCGAAGGCGTTCGGCATCGAGCTCCCGGGAATGAGCGCCCGGAACCAGCTCGTGTGGCGCGCTTCGACCGAGTGGATCGACAGCGCGGCAGCGACCACGTCGTCGTTCTCGATGAGCGGGCCGGCACCCGCGTACGCCGAGGTTCCGACCGCTTCGACGCGCGCCGAGAGCTTCACGAACTCCTCCATCGAATCGTAGGGGAACGCGTACTCGGCGGGTTCGACCGGCGTCCCGCCGAGGTCCTGGATCGTCTGCGTGAGTGCCTCGACGTGGGCCTCCTCGTGGTCCCGGATCGAGCTGATCTCCTGGTAGGTCGCAAAGCGGAGCTGCGGGTCCGCGAACTGCTTGCCGATGGCGTCGGCACGCTCGACGTCGCTTTCGGAGTGGTTGCTGAGGAACTCGTTGTAGTAGGCGGCCTCGAGGTGTTCGAGCGCGAGCGCGAAGTTCAGGATGTCGACGTCGGTGACGTTCCCGCCACCCATTCCACCCATACCACCATCACCCATATCCTCCTCGGCGACCGGCATGGCCGAGCCGACTTCGAGGTCGATGCGGTAGAGTTTCGTCTCCCCGTCGACCGCGAGCAGCGCGTAGGCCGCCCCATCGGTACCGGAGATATCGAAGCCGTTGACGGCGTTGGCGTCGATACCGAGGCCACCGATGGTGGTCAGCCCGCTGGTCGTATCGGAGTCGGGGTCGGCGTCCTGCTGGACGAGCACGTCGAGGTCGCTGTCGATGTCGTACAGCATCGTCGCGCTCGGGTCGGGGACGCTGTTGGTGTAGCCGGCAGCACTGAGCTGTGGCGTCGTGCCTTCGTTGTCGTCGCCGTCCATGTAGAAGGCGTCGGGGTCCTGACGAACGATGGAGCCGTCGTCGGCACTCGTGACGAAGCTGTCGCCGTCGGTGGTGACGACCCGGATCGCGTCCGCGACCGGATTGAAGTCGAACCCGACGCCGTCGATGAGGTCCGTGTCCGGGTAGTCCGCCGATCCGACGCTGGAGGCCGAGACGGACTTGCCGGCCTTGCTCGGCATCTCGATGGTGTAGAGCGTGCCGTTCTCGTCCAGCGCGTAGAGCATCTCGTCCGAAGGCCGGTAGTCGATACCGACGAGCAGGCTCTCGCCGCTGACGCCGTCGATTCGGCTGGCCTTGTCCGTCCAGATCTCGCCCGATTCGAGGTCGACGGGAACGAGCGCGTTCGCGGTGCCGTCGTCCTGGGCGACCAGCGCGACCGCGTGCTCCATGTTCGCATCGCCGTTGCCGTCTCCTTCGGCGGGGACGAGCGTGAAGCCGTAGACGGGGGGTTCGTGGTCCGCGGCAGCCGTTCCGGCCCCGAGCGAACCGAGGGCGATCGCCCCGACACCGACTTTCGCGGTGTTGCTCATGAACGAGCGCCGGTCGAGGGCGCCGCCGACGCGAGTGAGGAGGTCCGTCGTCGTCTCGTTCTCGCGGTCGACGTCGTCCCCTTCGTGAGCCGCGTCGTCGAACTGGAACTCGCCGAGGTCGGCGAAGCTCTCGCCCGCTTCGATACGTTCCGGGATGGTCTCTTCTGAATCCATTGGTGATGCCACCAAGAATCCAATCGAACGACCGCCTTTAATGTCTATTCCGAAGACCGTCCAATATCACACCGAACGTTCACCCAACTTCATCCCATATCAGTAGCTCACGGGTCGTATTCGGCGAAATATCCCGTTGTCTCGTGCAACGTGAGATCAGCGACGGAGACACAGCAAACGAGAAACCAGCCCTGGAAGTAGGGATCCAAGCCACGGATGTCGGTTCTGATCGGTATACTTACCATACATGTAGCGAGTGATATGCGACAATGGAGGCGGTTCTGTGGTACGTGTTCATGGGTACCCGCGGCGGTGAGAACAGGGCCCGCCTCCTGCGAGCGCTCGCCGACCGGCCACGGAACCCGAACCAGTTGGCCGACGACTTGGACCTCGATTACACGACGATCAGACATCACTTGGACGTGCTCGTGGAGAACGACGTTCTCAGAAACAGCGGCGACGAGTACGGCGCGATTTACCTACCGACGGACCGAGCGCGAGCGAACTGGGAGACGGTCGAACGAATCATCGAGCAGGTGGAGTAAGTATGGTGGAAATCAGGCCAACCGATAAACGAACGAAGAACCGAACTTCGGTGAGTAGATGGACGTGTTAGTGACCCTCCTGCGCCTTTCGGCGGGACTCAGCGTGGTGCTCTTGGTGGGTCTGATCTACATCTGGGGCCGGAACTACCTCGTCTTCCGCTCGAAGTACGCAGCCGGACTGCTCATCTTCGCGGGCCTTCTGCTGCTCCAGACCGGGCTGACGACGTACTTCTACGCCTTCCATCCGGTGGTCTCCGGGTGGATAGCGAACCCGGAACTGGTCCATCCGCTTCCCCTGATGGTGATGTCCTCGGCACAGGTCCTGGAACTCGCCGGTATCGCCCTGGTCGTGTGGATCTCCTGGGATTGACCCACTGGAGTCCCATTGCGGCGACACGAACCCCTCCCACCCTCCTCGTATGCGATCGGCTGAACTGCTCCCCCTGAGACCAGCGTTTTTGCGGTTGGATCGGAACCGACGGTTCTACGAACGAGGATCGTTACTCTCAGAGAGAGAGAACCGAGATCGGCCCAGCAAACCCTGCTGGAGGCGTACTCCGTCGACAAGGCCTCGCTATCGTAGTCACTGAGAACTCGCGACGAGAGCGAACGCTGTAGTGGCTGCGCTATCGAACGAGTACATGGCAACGCAAAGCGGTCGAGGGTGGACCAGTGAATCGGTGGGGTTGGCGTTCAGCCGCCTTGCGTTGGGGATCATCTTCGTCGTGTCCGGCGTCGGCAAGGTGTTCGCTACCGGACCGAAAGCGTCGAGTATTACAGGATTCGCTGACACGCTCGCCCAGCTCGGAATTCCGTTTCCCACCCTGGCCGCGTGGGGTGTCGGCCTCCTCGAACTGGTCGGTGGGATACTCCTTCTAATCGGATTGCTTACTCGCACCGTCGCGGCCTTGCTCGCCGTCGACATGGCTGTGGCGACGGTGTTAGTCCACCTCCCGAACGGCTTCGTGGTGTCGGACGGCGGGTACGAGTACACGTTCGTCCTCACGCTCAGTGCGCTCGGTCTCGCGCTCAGTGGGCCCGGCGTGGTATCGCTCAAGCGAGCGCTCGGACGGATAGGTTCGTGACCGAGTCTGGACCAGCGGGGTTCGGCCGATACCCATTTGACTCAGCGTCCATCACTTCGACGTACAACCCATGAATATCTCTGGCACGTATCTCGTGACCCAGGCGAGCCACTCGCGTGACCGGTCGACCGAGCGGATCGTGGCGGCCGCCATCGAGGGCGGGGTGACGGCCGTTCAGCTGCGCGAAAAGCACATGACCGCCCGCGAGCGCTACTCGGTCGGGAAGGCCCTCCGCGAGCGGACGCGAGCCGCCGGGGTCACCTTCATCGTGAACGACCGAGCCGACCTCGCGGTCGCCGTCGACGCCGATGGGGTTCACCTCGGCGACGACGACCTACCCATCGCCGCCGCCCGCGAGGTGCTCGGTCCGGACGGCTACATCGGTCGCTCCGTCTCCACGGTCGCGGCTGCGACGGCCGCCGAGCGCGCCGGCGCGGACTACTTGGGTGTCGGTGCGGTCTTCGCTACCGCCTCGAAGGACGTATCGGCCGCGGACGCCGAGATCGGACTCGAAACCGTCGCCGACATCGCCGACGCCGTCGACGTCCCGATCGTCGGGATCGGCGGTGTGACGCCCGAGAACGCTGGCGAGGTCGTCGCCGCCGGGGCGGACGGCGTCGCCGTCATCTCCGCCATCACCGCTGCCGAGGACCCCGTGGCCGCGACGCGGCGGCTCGCCGCGAGCGTCGAGGAGGCGGCTCGATGAACGCGCTCGACGAACGTGACCTCGCCGACGCACTGACTGCGGTCGCCGACACCCAACCGCTCGTCAACGCGCTCACCAACGACGTGACGGTCAACGACGTGGCGAACGTCGCCCTCCACTGGGGTGGGTTGCCCGTGATGTCCGACGACGAGCGCGAGGTCGGCGAGATGGTCGCGAGCGCGGACGCGTGCCTCCTCAACATGGGGACGGTGAGCGAGCGGGGCGAGAGCGCGATGATGGCCGCCGGCAACGCTGCGAACGACGCAGGCGTTCCCCTCGTCGTGGACCCGGTCGGCGTCGGATCGACGTCGACACGCAATCGCGTCGCCGAGCGCTTGACTGGCGAGATTGACGTGAGCATCGTCAGCGGCAATTACGGTGAAGTGTCGGCGCTCGCCGGAGCTGACGCGACCGTTCGCGGTGTCGAATCCGTCGGTGAGTACGGGGAGATCGCCGAGACGGCCATCACCTGCGCCCGTGAGACCGAGAGCATCGTCGTCGCCTCCGGCGAGGTCGACATCGTCGCGACCGAAGGGATGGCGTTCGAGGTACACAGCGGCGACGGGATGCTCGGGCGGGTCGTCGGGACCGGCTGTATGCTCGGGATGACGCTCGCGGTGTTCGCGGCCGCAATGGACGACGAGCGCGCGGCGCTCTTGGGCACGCTCGCGTTCGGACTGGCCGGCGAAGCCGCTGCCGACGGTGTGTTCGGGGAGTACGCCGGCCCTGCGAGCTACCGGACGTGTTTCCTCGATGCCGTCGCCGGTCTCCGTGACGTCTCGCTCGCCACGCCGGCCGACCGCATCGAGTCGGTCGTTCGGGACACCCGGTAATCGGAGAGGAGTCCAGCGAGAACGGCTGTTCCCGCTCCGAGCGCCAGGGTGGTCGATGAACACGAACACTCCGTGAGGTCCACCTGGCATCGTTTGGCGACGGACGTGTTCCGAACGTGACCAGAACCCATTATTCGTTCGGTGATTCCGTCTCTGAAGGCTCATAGCCAGCAAGCGTGTTCGATTGGGAGCGAATAAATGAGGATTTCGCGTGACCATCAAGTCGCTCAATAGTAGATTGTCGTGTCGCCCATGGTTCAAGTTCGGCAACTCCCTCATCCGAGACCTCTTGGTACGTTTGCTTTTTCACCACCGCATGAACTGATAGCCCGTTCGTATGTCTTGCGCTGCGTTGCGTTGGTAAGGTGTGATTTGTCCCAATGAGCTTATCCGAGAACACGTTCGCTGCATTTTCCCCGAGAAATAGTGTTCCAAAGTTCCGGAGGTCATCTAGCAGTTCTCGAGGTGCTTCAGTATGGACTTCGACGTGTTCTACTGCCAGTTCGTTCGTGATCGTAACGGCTTCATCGATGTTCTCTGCAACCGCCACGATACCCATCTGCTCCCATGCATCACGAGCGATCTCAGCGGTTTCAAGGTCCTCGAGTTGGTCTTCTATCTCGTTGATGACTGTTTCCCCGAGAGCAGTGGATGTTGTGACTAACAGCGGACGAGCAGACGTATCATGTTCAGCCTGAGCTAACAAATCTGCTGCAACGAGTTCAGCATCTGCGGTGTCATCGGCAAGGACGAGAATTTCGCTTGGACCAGCGAGAAGATCGATACCAACGCTTCCAAATGACTGACGTTTTGCTTCGGTAACAAATGCATTACCTGGGCCGAGGAGCTTGTCTACAGCGGTCACTTCATCTGTACCATGAGCCATCGCGGCGATCGCCTGTGCGCCGCCCATGACAAAGATTTCGTCCGCTCCAGCTACTATGGCACCATACACGACTGCCGGATGAGGAAGTCCATCGTCCTGTGGCGGAGTTGATACCACAATATGTTCAACACCGGCTACTGCCGGTGGCACGACCGTCATAAGCGCTGATGAGAGAAGTGGATACTCACCACCAGGAACGTATGAACCGACCCGCTCGATAGGCACGATTTTCTGTCCTACGACGACACCGTTCCCGAGAGACATCTCGAATTCGTTGATGCTCTCAAGCTGTGCTTCAGCAAACGTTTGTATTCGATCCAAACTGTGATCGATGATCCGTCTCTCTTCTTCACTGACTCGGTCGAGCGCCTCTGAACGTTCTTCTTCAGTCAGTTTGTTTTGCTCGCGAGAGATGTCGTCGAACCTACTCGTGAAATCCAAGACAGCGTTGTCACCGTCTGAACGCACTGCTTCGATGATTTCTTCTACGGTTTCTCTGATATCAGCCGGAACGGTTGGCGTCTCCAGGGGGTCTTCTTGAGCCTGTTTCAAGTACTCCATCGGTAGATCCATTGTCTACTCACGGTTTAGTCCTTATTAATAATCCGAGGAGGACGTTTCAGATAGAACTTGGTCCCGTTTTCACGCTAATTATAGGACATATTTCAGGGAATAGAGGTGATGTTGCGGGAAGTTTTATTACCCTGGTGTTGGCTGGTATGAGACAGAATGTCTAAGACAAGCAAGAGCGGTCTCAGCAAGGCGTTGTCAACTCCGGAGATGCTAATACTGGGGCTGGGGGCGATGATCGGATGGGGGTGGATCATTCTGACTGGGACATGGGTCAACGACGCTGGAGCGATGGGTGCAATCACTGCGTTCGTCCTCGGAACAGTGCTTGTCAGTGTGATCGCAGTCGTATACGGGGAATTAGCCTCAGCGATGCCATTCGTTGGTGGAGAACACGCGTACAGTCTTCGGGCCCTCGGTCCAGTCGGTTCGTTCGTCTGTACGTGGGCGATCATATTCGGTTACGTAACTGTAGTGGCTTTTGAGGCAGTTGCCCTCCCTTCGGCATTCTCCTATCTCATTCCTGGCTTCAACACGCTACCACTTTGGACCGTTGCAGGTGAGACAGTCTACGGGAGTTGGGTTCTTGTCGGCCTACTGGGGATGCTGCTGGTTACGTATCTGAATTATCGCGGCATCCGCTTTGCAGCGCAATTCCAGATAGTGCTGACAGTCGTGATTGCACTCGCTGGCATTGTGCTTCTTGTTGGCGGGGTCACTAACGGGGAACCGTCACCGGATCCAGCTTTCATTGGAGGGGCAGCGGGCGTGTTCTCGGTCGTGCTTGCGATACCGTTCATGTTTGTTGGATTTGATGTGATTCCACAGCTCGCCGAGGAAGCAGATATGTCGTCACGTATGGTTGGCCGAATTATTACGGTCGCAGTGCTACTAGCTGCGGTATTTTACATCGCGGTTATTTGGGGGGCCGGCAGAGCACTGCCGGGAGCAGCACTTGCAGAGAGCCCACTTCCAGCAGCAGCAGCACTCTCGGCACTTTACGACAGTGCTCTCGTTGGGCGGATCATGGCTTTAGCCGGCATCGCTGGCATCTTGACGAGTTGGAATGCGATGGTTATTGGTGCAAGCCGAGCGATGTTTGCCCTCGCTGATTCCGGAATGCTACCCCAATCCCTCTCTTCGCTTCATCCTGAGTACAACACACCGACAAAGGCGATCCTGCTCGTCGGTGGGATTTCAGGTCTGGCACCCTTTTTCGGCGAGGGAATGCTCAATTGGGCGGTGAATGCAGGTGGACTCGGTATTGTCGTCGCATGGTTCCTAGTTACTGTCTCCTTCCTCCTTCTTCGGTATCGAGAGCCAGCGATGGAGCGCCCGTACAAAGTGCCTGCTGGGAAAGCTGTTGGAGTCTTCGCGCTCGTCCTCAGTGCATTCTTCGTTTATCTCTATCTACCAACCGGCGCTTCAGCATTGGTGTGGCCGTATGAGTGGGCAATCGTGTTTATGTGGGGAGTGTTAGGAGTTGTTCTGTACGCTGTCTCGACTGGCGAATCACGTGAAACCGCCGAAGATATAAGCGATTTATAGTATATCTTTAAGTTACATAGCAGCGTGCTCGATGCTCGCTTGCTAAATCCGGTCGCAATCAGAGAGACAACCAGTACCTATACATATGGAACTCCCGTTGTGAGACGGTAGCATGTCGGTTGATCAGATAACGCCTGTCGAGTTACCAGAGCCGCGGTACGAGTACGGTGGCGACGACCACGTATTCGTGGAACTCGCCGAGGAGATGAGCTTCACAGCGAATTTCAAGGCGATGGCGATCACACAGCAGGTTGCCGAACGCGACATCGATGGCATCGTCGAGAACTGCCCATCGAACGCATCGTACATGCTCCGAATCGACCCGGATGTTATCCATCCAGACGACGTTATTGCGGAGCTCAAATCCATCGAAACGGATGTCCACGTCGAAGACTATAGCTGGGAGTCACGCATCATCGATGTCCCCGTCCTCTTCGAGGACCCCTGGACACACGAGACGGTTATGAACTTCCGCGAGCGTCATCAAGACCCGGACGCAACCGACCTTGAGTACTCCGCGGAACTCAATGGCTACAACGATGTCGACTCGTTCATTGATGCACTCGTCGGGGCACCACACATGGTAACGATGGTCGGGTTCGTTCCGGGCCTCCCGTGGTGTTTCCAGATGGTTCCACAAGAACAGCAACTGGAGGTTCCGAAGTACGTCGAACCACGGACGCAGACCCCAAGCCGCGCCGTCGGCTTTGGCGGTGCGTTCTCCGTCGTCTACCCTGTAGAGGGCGCAGGTGGGTACCAGCTATACGGTCGGACACCAGTCGAGGTGCTCGATGTTGACCAAGAACTCCCGAACTTCGAGGAGTCGATGGTGCTTCCAAACCCCGGTGACATCGTTCGGTATCGACGGATCAACCGTGAGGAGTACGACGAGATCCGAACCGCCATCGAGGACGGGACGTATGAGTTCGAGATGGCCGACGTGACGTTCTCACCGGAGGAGTTCTTCGAAGCACCAGCTGATTACAACGCACGATTAGTGGAGGAGTTAGAATGATCGAGATCCGAAACGGCGGTGTAGCGAGCACGATACAGGACACAGGACGCAGCGGCCACTACCACATCGGAATGCCGCCATCCGGCGCAATGGACCCCTATGCGCATGCGGTCGCGAACGCCCTCGTGGGCAATGAGAAGGACGCAGCAACCGTCGAGATGACCTATCAGGGCATCACAGCCGTATTCAACGAGGACACGGTCGTGGCCATTACTGGGGCAGACGTCTCCCCGACGGTCGACGGTGATCCGGTCGGTATGTGGGAGGCAGTCGCCGTCGAGGCTGGCGACGAACTCGATATGGGGTTTGCCACGAGCGGTGCGCGGGCCTACCTCGCAGTTGCAGGCGGTATCGACGTTCCAGAGATCATGGGCAGCCAGTCGACTTACACGCTCGTCGGCATTGGTGGCCACGAGGGGCGTATGTTGGAGTCGGGTGACGAACTTCCTGTCGGGACGCCATCTGAAGATCTAGTAGATCTCGAGAACCGTACGCTCCCACACGAGATGGTGCCCGAGTACGCTGATGAGGAGACGGTCCGAATCATCCTCGGGTTGACGGACTACCGATTGACAGATGAGAGCCGTGAGGCGCTTTGTACGGAGGAGTGGACGGTCACCCCGGAGGCCGACCGCGTCGGCTATCGACTTGACGGCCCGGACATCGAATTCGTGGAGCGCGAGCAACCATTCGGGGCGGGCCCGGATCCATCAAACGTCGTCGACCTTGGCTACCCGGTCGGATCGATACAGATCCCACAGAAACCGATCGTACTCATGCAGGACGCGGTCACAGGCGGGGGATATGCAACGGTCGGGACCGTGATTAGCCCGGATCGTGGCGTGCTCGCACAACGGCAGACGCACGACGCAGTCTATTTCGAATCCGTTGATATCGAGGAAGCACTCAACGCGCGGGATACCGCGGCCACGTATCTTGAGGAAACGACAGATGCGATCCAAGACTGACGTGTAGTCTCGAACGAAATTACCACAACTACTATGTCTCCAGGACGTCGTCCAAGGGATAGCGATTAGAATGTCGAACGAAATCACCATAAACGCGCCGATGCCGGGAATATTCTACCGACAGTCGGACCCAGATGATCCTCCGTTCGTCGAGGAGGGCGACACCGTCGACGAGGGCGACGTGATCGGTCTCGTAGAAGTTATGAAGAACTATCACGAGATCCAGGCGGACAGCGCGGGAACCCTCGCCACGTTCCTCGTGGAGAACGAAGGGGAGATTGCGGCCGACCAACCGATCGCTGAGCTAGAGTAGTGGTCCGAAACGACTGACCTGTGTATCGGACCCAGTCCGACTGTTTGGCCTCTCGCTGTACGTTCTCCGCAAGTACTATGTTAGTTTGAGACACAGATGAAACCATGGTAGAAATCGACATAAACTGTGATATGGGTGAGAGCTTCGGGAACTGGAAGATGGGGAACGATGCGGACGTCATGCCCTACATCACCTCAGCGAACATCGCGGCCGGCTACCACGCGGCCGACCCACACGTAATGCGTGAAACGGTGGCCCTCGCCGCCGAGCACGATGTCGGGATCGGTGTCCACCCAGGCCTCCCCGACAAAATGGGATTTGGCCGTCGTGCGATGGATGCAACTCCCGACGAAGTTCGCGATTACGTCACCTATCAGCTCGGTGCCCTCACCGCGTTCGCCGAACAACAGGGGACGAGCGTCCAACACGTCAAGCCCCACGGGGCAATGTACTCAATGCTTTCCGAAGACTCGGAACTCGCTCGTGCCGTCATGGAAGGTGTTCTCGCCGTCGATGAGGACCTCGTCTACCTCGCGACGGATATGAACATCTACGAGGTGGCACGGGAGATGGAGGGGCTGCGGACCGTTTTCGAGGGCTATGTCGACCTCGACTACCGCCCGGACCGCTCGCTCATCGTCGAACAGTCCGTCGAGAACAAAGACCCCGAGACCGTCGCCGATCGTTTTGTCTCTATTGCAACCGAGGGCGTCGTCGAGGCCGCAAACGGCGAGGAGATCGAGGTACCTGCAGACAGCATCTGCATCCATGGAGACAATCCACACGCCGTCGACCTCCTTGAAGCGATCCATGACCGCGTCGAGGAACACGACCTCGACCTCGCTTCCCTCGACCGAATCGCCTGATCAGGTTTCGTCGTCGTTACGCATTCGATCGACGTACTTCGTCGTATGGCGGTTCTCGAGGAATACATCGTCTTCGAGGAGGTCCCGATGGAACGGCATCGTCGTTGGGATGCCCTCGACTGTCGCTTCGTCAAATACCCGGCGCGCCCGCGCTAACACCTCCTCTCGGTCCTCACCGTAGACGACGAACTTCGCGAACATCGAGTCATAGAACGGGGCGATTGTGTCAGCCTCATCAACGCCGTCGTCGACTCGAATGCCGATACCACGTGGGGGGTCGTACGTTGACAGTGTCCCCGGGAGCGGCGTAAAGTCGTTGTCGGGATCCTCTGCGTTGATTCGGAACTCCATTGCGGCCGCGTGAGTGTCGACGTCCTCCTGGGCGAAGTCGAGTTCCTCGCCCGCCGCGATGCGCAACTGCCACTTCACGAGGTCGACGCCCGTTCGAAGTTCTGTCACGGGGTGTTCGACCTGAATACGGGCGTTCGTCTCGATGAAGTAGAACTCGCCATCTTCATAGAGGAATTCGACGGTTCCTGCATTCACGTAGTCCGCGGCCGCTGCACCCCGACGAGCGGCGTCACAGATCTCTTCTCGCGTCTCTTCGTCGAGTACTGGCGATGGGGACTCCTCGACGAGTTTCTGTTGCCGGCGCTGGATACTACAGTCGCGCTCGCCGAAGTGGCGGACGTTCCCGTGTTCGTCCGCGAGGATCTGGACCTCGATATGCTTCGGATCCTCGAGAAATCGCTCGAGGTAGACGTCGGGATTGTCGAAGTACGCGTCCGCCTCTCGACTTGCGTCCCGAAGCTGCGACTCGGCTTCCTCGGGCTCCTCGACAATGCGGAACCCACGACCGCCGCCACCGCCAGCCGCCTTGATCGCGACTGGGTAGCCATGCTCGTCACCGAACGCGTGCACCGCTTCGGCGTCTGTGACCGCCTTGGTGGTCCCGGGAACCACGGGAACATCCGCGTTCGCCATGATATCACGCGCTCGCGTCTTCTCGCCGAACGCCCCCATTACCTCGCTTGGTGGACCGACCCATGCACAGGCGCTCTCTTCGATGTACACGGCGAACTCCTCGCTCTCTGCGAGGAATCCATACCCAGGATGAATCGCATCTGCGTTAGCGTCTACCGCGGCGTTGAGGAGTGCTTCCTGGTCGAGGTAGCTCTCTTTAGCCTTCGATCCTCCAACGTGTTTGGCTTCGTCCGCGAATCGGACGTGTTTCGCATCTTCGTCAGCATCGCTATACACGGCGACCGTCTCGATATCGAGTTCCTGACAGGCCTTCATGATACGGATGGCGATCTCGCCGCGGTTTGCGACTAGCACTTTGTCAAACATGGTGCCGACAAATCCACTCCGTTAGAATATAAAGCCACCTGGGACGATTTTGTCGAACGTCGTCCACCAACAGCTGGCACGGATCGACGCGGTCAGTGGTTACGCGACAGCGTCGAGCGCGTCACGGAGACCGGACAGGACGCGACGCAATTGGTCGCGTTCGATCGTTAGAGGCGGCTGAATACGGAGGACGTTCTTGTGGAAGCCACCGACACCGGCAATCACGCCGGATTCCTCTCGGAGGTGGTCACTCACGGCTGTCGCGAGCGCGGTGTCTGGCGCGGGTGCGACGTTCTGCGGGCCCGTCTCGGACTGGTCGACGAATTCGACACCCCACATCAGCCCGCGGCCACGGATTTCCCCGATGGGGTCGTACTCTTCCTCGATCGAGTCGAATTCGGAGCGGAGCCACGCTCCTTCCGTCCGCGCGTTTTCGATGATCCCGTCCTCGAGTTGATCGATCGCCGCGAGTGCGGCTGCACACGCGACTGGGTTCCCGCCGAACGTTGAGAGGTGGTCACCTGCCTCGAAGGCGTCTGCGACCTCCGCTGACGCAGTGAATGCACCGAGCGGGAGACCATTTGCGATACCCTTCGCCTGCGGGATGATATCCGGCACGACGTCGTAGTGTTCGCTCGCGAACATTTCACCAGTCCGTCCGTAACCCGCCTGCACTTCATCGGCGACGAGGAGGGCACCGTGGTCGTGTGCGATCTCTTGGACATGGGCGAGCCACTCGTTCGGTGGAACGACGATTCCAGCTTCACCCATCACTGGTTCGACGACGACGGCTGCGATGTCACCGCTCGTGTGAGAATTGATGACGCGCTCGATGTCAGCCGCGCATGAGGAGTCACACTCAGTGCCCTCACACATCGAACACCGGTAGCCGTACGGCGGTGCGGCATGCGAAACGTCGTTGAGCGTCGGTCCCATCTCCTTCTTGTAGGACTTATTCCCGGTCAGTGAAAGTGAGCCGAGCGTACGGCCGTGAAACCCCATCTCGAGAGCGACTACCTCTTTCGATCCGGTGTACTTGCGTGCGAGCTTGATGGCACCCTCGACGGCCTCCGTTCCGGAATTACAGAAGAACGTCTTCTGAAGGTCACCGGGCGTTATCTCGGCGATCCGCTCAGCGAGGTCTGCGGCAGGTTTGTTCGGGTGGACATAGCTGCACCCGTGAACGAATTCGTCGAGTTGCGCCTTGGCGGCATCGACAACCGCCTTGTTCCGGTGACCGACGTTCGTCACGGCGATCCCAGCGAACGCGTCGAGGTACTCGTTCCCCTCGAAGTCCACGAGGGTACACCCGTCAGCGCGCTCGATGGGGACGTCAAGCTCCTTCCAAATCGGCATGAGGTACTCGTCGTACGCCGCTGTGACAGCCTCGTTCGAATCTGATTCCGACATTGGGGATATATGCGCACCAAGTCCTAATAAAACACGAGGGATGGAACGAAGTTCCTGAGGTGGGTGTCTGAACCAGCTGGTACGTCGCTGAACGAGGTCCAATGAGAGTCATTACTTCCGAACATGGTTTCTGTGAGCTCATCCATGAGGGGGCATGGACGAACGTGACCTCGTAATCCTCCAAGCGGCGGTCGACCTCGGAACCGGGAGTCCGGATGAAATCGCGACGCAGACGGATATCCCAAAGTCGACCGTCCACTATCGACTCAACAAGCTCAAAGAAAGCGGTGTCGTGAATGACGATCTCCTTAGTCTGGATCTAACCGAACTCGGCCTCGACATCACCATTGTCACAGAAGTTATCGCGGACTATGGTCCGCAGTATCACGAGGAAGTCGGCCAAGCGCTTACCGATATCGAAGGCGTGAACCAAGTCTACTTCACGATGGGTGATACCGACTTCGTCGTCATCGCGCACCTCTCTGAGCGCGAAATGGTCCAACGGCTCATCGCAGACTACGAAGCCATCGAAGAAGTCGAACGAACGAGCTCTCAGTTCGTTGTCGAGACCCTCAAGGACGAACCCAATCCGATCAACGACTTCGAGCTGAACACGCTCGTCGACTCTCTTGTCAAGTAGTGGTTGAGTGGAACGCCGGTCGTCCCGGAATCACCTCAGGCAGATCTGAGGAAGGCTAGCGGTGCCTCATCGAAGTATTCTGAATGGGTGGCGGTCCCATCGACACCTCGACTTTAGCTCGCCCGTGGTGTCGGTCACTCGCTTCGATGTTTCCCGTATCCGTTGGGAGGTATCGTTCGAAATCGGAACCGTACCATCTAGCAGAGGCCTCAGCTCGCTTTCGTTCGTCGCTCCCGCTCAAAACGCTTTAGCGTCGTGCTAACGAACCGGTGAGAATGAGTGATACTGCGCGCGCTGCGGTCGGCGTGCGCACCAACCGAACCGTGTTCGACGGTTCAGTGGTCGACAACGCAACATGTGAGATCCTCGTAACGTGCTTTGACGCCGTACTGGTTCGTGACGCCACGGATAGGCGTGTCGAATGAACAGGAGCGAAACCAGCCGCGACCCGGACCATGACACGGGTCGCTCGACACGGTACGTCGCGGGAGCGCTCATTGCGGGCGTGTTCTTCGGCGGGATCGGTGGTGGGGTTGCCTTCCCAACCCTCCCCACGCTCGGTGGGGTACTGGGTATCGCGCCGATTTTGGTCGGGTTGATCCTTTCCACCAATCGGATCGTTCGGCTCGTGATGAACACACCTGCAGGCCAGATCCTCGACCGGTTTGGTACCCGTCGACCGATGCTCATTGGCTTCTTCCTGCAGGGGTGTGCGCCGTTTGGCTACGTGCTCGGCATTCACTCGGACCTCGTTCCAGTATTCGATGCTGGCGGCGTGTTCTTGCTCTCACGAGCGATGTGGGGCTTCGGTTCCGCCTTCGTGTTCGTGGGCGCGTTCAGCACCATCACGCGGGTGACAACCACCGAAAACCGGGGCAAGTGGGTTGGCTATATGCGGGGTGGCCAGAGCCTCGGTTTCCCGACGGGCCTGATCGTGGGCGCCCTTATCGCCGACACGTTCGGTTACACGCCAGCCTTCCTCACCGCCGGTGGTGCGGGCCTGTTCGCCTTTCTCGTCGCGTTCGCCGTGCTTCCGAACATCCAGCCCACCACTGGTTCTCGGAGCGGGCTGACCGATCTCCCGCGGATGGTCCGTGCCGATATCCGCATCTTCACCGTCGGCGCGGTGAACTTCACCGTGCGATTCCTGTTCGCGGGTGTTCTCCTCTCGACAGTCGTACTCTACGCCCAGCAGAACAGTATCGAGATCGCCTTTCTCTCCGGTGTTGGCGCGAGTGGGGTCGTGATGGCTCTCGGCGTACTCTGTGCGAGTCTAACGACGGTAATCGCGGGTTCGATTTCGGATCGACTCTCGAATCGTGCACTCTTGACGCTGCCCGCGCTCGCCGTCTTCGGATGCGGGTTCGCGCTGCTCGCGCTCGTACCCACTCTGACGAGTACACTCGCCGGCATCGCGCTCATCGGCGTCGGTGTTGGGGGATCGAACCCACCACTGCTCGCATATCTAGGGGATATCAGCCCCGCCGATGACACCGGAAAGCTTGGTGGTGTCTACAACGTCTTCGGTGATCTCGGGTCCAGTGTCGGCCCACTGGTCGCGCTGCCACTCGCGGAGGTGGTAGGGTTCACGATCGAGTATCTCGCCTGCGTCGGCTTCGTGGTTCTCGCCGGCGTACTCGTCGCCGCGACATTGTTCGGTGAAAACGCCTCCGTCTCCACTAGGGCCCTCCCCAACGACGACTGATCGCCAGGTCGAGACCGGCAGGCACGCGAACGCGGAATAGAAGAACCGTAGAACTGGATCCGAAGGCCAGACGTTTTGAACCCAATAACACTCGTATTCGACCGGTATATCACACCATTGGCGCGAGATAGCGGGGCTGCCGTATCGAGTTCGTTTAGTCCCGATCTCCTAGCGCGCGATTCAACCACGCAGTCAATCGACTCGCCCGTCCTCGCTCCGGCTGCTCGATGTCCCAGCCAGCAGCGGTGGCGGCGTCCACAAGCGGCAGGTACTCCCATCGCTGTCGGGGAAGATACATCGGTCTATCGGGCGTCGTTCCAACCAGAACGTATCGCTCGGTTTCGAACTGTGTACTGAGATCCCGGAGGTCCCAGGCGGTCGGCCTCGCTCGGAAGTCACGACGGACGAGGTGCTCGGCACAGAAGCCATGAGCAGCCACGGGATCCGCCGAGAGAAGCCCCACGGTCCGCGCCCATCGCCGCGCATCTACGACCACCGCCTGTGGATCACGGGTCCGCCGGAGCGCGGCGAGCTCGAACGCGAGCGTCATGCTGTTGTCAGCCATCGGCTACAGGAGAAGCGCGCCACCCCACGCGATGAGGAACGAGAAACCGGCGGCCGCCGCCGCCTGTCGGAACAGCATCCGTCCTGCATATTTCGGAGAGAGTTCCTTTGCAACCGTGATCGCCGTCACCAGGCAGGGGAGCAACACGCCCGCGAGGTAGACGGCCGTCAGCACCTGGACGGGCGTCATCGCTGACAGCGTGCCGCTGAGTCCGTCCGACTGGAGCAGGAGTAGCCCGTCCTTGCGGATCGAGCCCATCACGACGACGAGCGCCGTCTCGCCGGGGAGGTTGAACAGTCCCATCACTGGTGAGAGGGCCTCGCCCATCGCGTCGAGGATCCCGACGTAGTCAAGGATCGACGCGACGAAGACGATACCGGCGAAGACGGGAAGCGCCTTCACGAAGAAACTCCGGATCACGGTTCTGGTCTCGCGCCACACGGCCCGCCAGGTCGGCCACTGGAGGAACGCGCGGTTGTCGGTGGCGAGCGACGCGGTTCGCGCCCGTTCGGGGGCGATCAGGCGGGCGTAGATCAGCGTCGTGGTCGTGAGGACGGCGAGATAGGGGAAGACGAGCCACGGCATGTCGACCGCCGCGAAGACGGCGAGCGTGGCCGGGAACTGGTACGAGCAAGCAGACCCGAAGCCGATCGCCGAGACGGCCGTCCCGCGCGTGCAGTCCGAGCAGCCACGGGTACTGGTGACTGCGGGAACGTTACAGCCGAATCCCATGACCACGCGAACGAGGTCGCGGCCGGTGAGACCCACCCGCCGGAGGTAGGGGTGGAGCGACGTGGTGATCCGCGTGATGAGCCCGCTCTTCTTGTAGACCGCCATGAAGACCGCGAAGATGAGGATCGTCGGGCCGGCCCAGACGAACAGGAACGGTCCCATCGAGAGCAGCCCGTAGTCCCCGCCCAGCACCGCCGCGAGCGGCCCCGGGAGCCCGTTCGCCCACTCGACTGCGGGTTCCAGCAGCGTCTCGACCCGCGGGGAGAGCTCGGCGGCCACGGCGTTCGCGAAGTGGACCGCGGCCGCGGCCGGCAACAGGAGCAGGGCGACGCTGACGAGCGGACCGGCGACCGGGTGCTCGATGACCGTCTTTGGCGGATCGAGGTGGATCCCCGTCCGCCGGTGAACGCGCCCCGGAAACTCGTCGGGGCTCCGAAGCGCGCCGACGAGCCGGTCCCGGTCGGTTCCGTCGACCGCCCCAGCGCCGCCGTCGGTCGCGATGCGGGAAACGTCCCGCGCGTCCACCGGGGTGACCGGAACCCCGAGGTCGTCGGCGAGCGCGTCGATCTCGGCGCGCGCCTCGGCCCGGTTCTCCACCTTGTCCCAGAACGTCACTGCGATTGCGCCGACCTTTCCCTGGACCAGCGGCAGCAGGTCCTCGAGGTCGTCGTCGATGGTCGTCGCGCGAACGACGAGCAACACCGTCTCGGTGTCCTCGACGGCCTTGATCGCCGTTCGGGTGGTCTCGGTGTCCGCCCCGATCAGGATACCGGGCGTGTCGACGAAGACGAATTCGTCCGATTCGTACCGTTCGATGTCGACGGTCGTGCCTCTGAAGTTCCCGGTCGTCGGCGTCGTGCCGGAGAGCCCCGCGACGAGTTCCGACTTCCCGACGCTCTCCTTGCCGACGACCACGACGGTCTCCTTCTCACCGTTTGCCGTCGATCGGTCATCCACGGACCGCGGCCGTGCCTCACTCATACTTCTCGAAGCCCATCTTCGGGGCGAGTTCGCGGAACGACTGCCGACAGAGCCAGATGTCGTACTTCCCGACGAGCCCCTGTTCGCGCCCGGTCATCCAGCAGACGTGTCGGTCGTCCGTGCCGCTCGAGCGCTCGGTGCCGTCGTCTCTCTCGGGAGTTTCTCGTGTCACGGTTAGCAATCACAGATGTCCGGTTCGCAGCAGGCCAGGTCCTCCAAGAACATGTCCTCCTCGCGGTACGCTTCGAGCGGATCGCGATCGACGTCGAGTCCGGCGGCGACCTCGTCGGCGACGACGGCGAAGCGCTGTCTGAACTTGTAGATGAAACAGAAATCCTGGTCGTCGTGTGCGACCTGCGGGCCGACGAGGAACAGGCCGGGAGCGACGGTCGACTCGTCCCGGTCCGTGAGTCGAGGATGGCCGCTCTCGACCTCGAAAAGCCCGTCGGCGGGCCCGAGCGTGCTCTCGAACCCCGTCGCGAGCACCGGTGGATTGCGCGTCCGAAATGCTTCTCCATCGGTGCCGCGCACGACGAACGTCCCGTCCTCGATATCGACACGCTCGACGCGGATCCCGTCTTCGAGGGCGACCGGCGCGTCGGTATCGGACGCCCGCTGCATCCGCTGGCTCGTATAGGGTGAGAGCACTTCGCTCGGGTCCGGTCCCCGGAACTGCCACGGCCCCGTTTCGTCGACCACGAGGACTTCTCTATCTAAATCCGCAAGCGTGAGCGCCGCGTCGATACCGCTCTCGTAGCCACCGACGACGACTATCGGGTCGTCCGCGCAGTCGTTCGCGAAACTGCGCCAGGAGTCGACTCGCGAGTTGTGGACGCAGTACTCCGCACCGGGAAACGGGTCATCGTTCGGCTGTCCGAACTGGCCGGCCGCCCAGACGACGAACCGGCTTCGGATGACGCCGGCGGAGGTATGCAGCACGAATCCATCGGTACGTTCACCCGATGTTTCGATATCGGGGTCGGCTCGCTGTATCGACTCGACCGCCACGCCGGTCCGAACGGGTAGGTCGTGAAACTCCACGACTGCCCGGAGATACTCGGCGTACTCCTCGCCGCTCGGGTGTTCGCGGTCGAGGGCGAACGCGGGTGAGGTGTCGACGGTGACGGCGTTCAGGTCCCGGCAGCCGAAGTTGTTGCTCGGGAACGACGGGGTGATGAACCGCATCTCCTCGGGCCACTCCTGGAACGACGCGCCGACCACGTCCCGTTCGAGGATCGTGTAGGAGTCGAAGTCGAGGTCGGCGAGCACAGTTCCAATACCGACCCCTGCAGCACCCGCTCCGACGACCACCACGTCGAGTGACTCGTATTTGCGGACTTCGTTCGAATTCACTGTTAACAACTAGATAGTCTTGCTAGCCAAGAATAAATAATCTATGATTCTATTTTAATAACGCGTGAATCGTGATTGCGTACTCACGCGAGGAGCCGTTCGGCAGCTCGACGTGCGCCAATGATGTTCCGAGCGAATGGGCCGACGGTCGGCTCGGCGAGCGCCCCCGAGATGTAGACGTTCGAATTCGTGCTATCGCGTCGTCGCCACGCGAGCGTGTGGTCGTCGAGGACGGGGAACCTGTTCGTGCCGCGTTCGAGCGAGAGCGACTGGGCGACGGCGCTCACCAGCGGATGCTCCGGGGCTGGGTCGAACCTGGTCGCGAGGACGACCTGCCCGACGGTCATCGCCGTGCCGTCCCGGAGCCGAACGAGGAGGCCGTCGTCCGTCGGAGAGGTACACGCTATCTCCCCAATGAGAACGTCTATTTCCCCCCGTTCACGCCCCGCGACCAGCCGCTCTCCGACGTACGGCGGTATCGTCGCGTCGTTGCGCGCCGCCCGAATCCGGTTGTAGCGGGCTTGCGAACCCGCCGGGAGCGGATGTATCTCCTTCTCGATGTGGTCCCAGTTCATCCAGCGCGGGTCCGCTTCCGTCAACGTGTTCTCCAGGGGATGACGGGATAGAAGCATCACGTCGGCGCTCCCTGCAAGCCGACAGCAGACCTGTGCAGCGGTGATCCCGCCGCCGACGACGACCGTCCGGCCATCGACTGCCGTTTCCGCCGAATCGAACGCGTCGTCCCAGACGTGGACGACTGGCGCCCCGTCGGGCAGTGACTCAGTCCACTCCGGGCGGGTTCGCCCGCCACCGGGACCGATGGCGAGCACCACGTTTCGAGTCGCGAACTCGCCCTCGCCGGTCTCTACTTCCAACGCACCGTGTCGTTCGGTGATACCGTTCGCCCGCGCCCGGACGTGGCACCGCTCGATGTGGCCGCGTTCGATGGTGTCCCGGGCGTGGTCGAGGAAGACGTCGAGCGTCGGCCGGTTCGGGTGGCTCGTCGTCGGGACGAGTTCGCCATCGCGCTCGGCCCCCTCGACGAACGACCGAAGCGAGAACGGCTCCGTGTCGATGTGGTGGACAAACGGCGATCGGAGGCTCTCCATCCCACATCGGCGAGCCTTGCTCGCGAACGAGTCGAGTAGCTCCGCTCGGGGTTCGACGATCCTGATGTCCGAATGGCTGTATCCAGCATCGCTGAGGAGGCAGTTCGCCACGTACGTCCCGTGGATGCCGCCACCGATTATCACGTAGTCATACATGATTCGAGTTATGCGTCGTTCGTGTCACTGGATCTCTGACCGACGTTCGACGATCCGTGACCACACCTCGAAAGCAGGTGTGACACGAGCACACACTCCGCGTGCGAACGTATCGCAGTCATCTCACTCGTCCTCCCGACCGCCGTCCGGTTCGGCGCTTCGTGCCGAGTTCGTGGAGCGCATCGTCCCCAGCCTCCGACGCCACCCGAGCCCCGCACCTCCGACGTTCGAGCGAACGCGTCGCCCGATCAGTACGAGAACGTAGACCGCTATCGCGGCGAGCACGACCGAGCCACCGGCGGCGAGCCCGTAGACGTACGAGAGGCTCACACCGGCGACGACGGCGACCTCGGCCGCGAGGACACCGAACACGAGCGAGCGTTTGAAGCTCCGGGCTCCGGTGGCCGTTGCGACCGGGACGACCAACATCGCGGCGACGAGGATGACGCCCATGATCTGTATCGCGCTCACCACGACGAACGCGGTGAGGACGACCAGTAACCGATTGAACAGCGGGACGTCGACCCGGGCGGCCCGAGCAGCGGTTTCATCGAAGGTCACGTAGAGCAGCGGGCGGTACGCCAACACGACGACGCCGGTCACGAGCCCGGTCATCGCCAACAGGAGCCCGACGCTCCCGGTCGAGACGGTCGCCAACGTCCCGAAGAGGTACGCGTCGATCCCGACGGCGATGTCGCCACCCGTCGCGCTGATGAGCACGCTCCCGAGCGCGAACCCGCCCGTCAGCACTATCGCGAGGGACATGTCGGTGTAGGCGTCGGCGTACTCGACCAACACCTCGACGAGCAACGCGGCGACGACGGCGACGACGAGCGCGGTCAGCAGCGGCGGGAGGGCCAGCGAGAGGGTCGTGTTCACGAACAGACCGACCGCCACGCCCGCGAAGGCCGTGTGCGCGAGCGTATCACCGATCATCGACATCTCTCGGTGAACCAGGAAGGTCCCGACGAGCGGGCCGATGACGGCGATGCAGACCGCCGCGAGATACGCCCGCTGCATGTAGGGATAGCCGAGCATCCGCACGCCGAGGAGCTCGCTCAGCCAGTTCATTGCCGTACCGTAGACCGCCGTGAGAAACCAATCCAATGCGTTCGTCGCACCCGAGAGAAATCCTACTGGCGGCTCGATAGCCATCCCCGATGGGTGGATACCGGCGGCGAGCGTGCCGACGACCGTGAATACGAGGTGGTGAGCGGGACCAAACATGGTCAGTGGCCGTGCTGGAGCACGTGTTGTTCGGTCCCGTAGGCGTTCGCGAGCGCGTCGGTCGCGACGAACTCCTCCGGCTTCCCGTCGAAGTAGAGGTGGCGGTTCAGACAGGCGACCTGGGTCGCGTGCTCGGTGACGACCCCGATGTCGTGTTCGATGAGGACGATCGTCAACCCGCGGGCGTTCAGGTCGCCGAGGAGTCCGTAGAACCGCTCGCGTGACTCGGCATCGACGCCGATGGTCGGCTCGTCGAGCGCGAGGAGGTCGGCCTCGGCGGCGAGCGCGCGGGCGAGAAACACGCGCTGGCGCTGGCCGCCTGAGAGTTTCCCGACGCGCCGGTCACTCAGCTCGGCGATCCCGGCTCGGTCGAGCGCATCGTCGATGGCGTCCCGGTCGGTCGCCGAGAACCGTCCCAGGGGTCGGTGTGGATACCGCCCCATCGTGACCGCCTCCCGAACCGTCACCGGCATCCGCTCGGTCGCCGCCGACTGCTGGGGGACGTAGCCGATGCGCTCGCCGTCGTCGAAGGCGTGAGCGGGCTCACCGAACAGCTGCACCGAGCCCCGGTCGGGACGGCGGAGCCCGAGGACGAGTTCGAGGAGCGTCGTCTTCCCCGAGCCGTTCGGGCCCACGAGCCCGAGAAACGTCCCGGCCTCGATATCGAGCGTCACTCCGTCGAGCACGGGCCGCTCGGCGTACGCGAAGGTGACGTCCTCGACGCTAGCGACTGGTCCGTCATCGTCATCTCGGGATGTCGGGTCGGACGGCGTCACTCGACCGCCCCGGCTTCGACGAACGAATTCTCGCTCGCCGTGATCCACTGCGACATGAGGTCGACCCCAGTCGCGTCCGGCGGGTAGACCGTGCAGCTCCGCCGCCCGTCCTCGGCGGTCTCGACGACGGCACGTAGCTCCGACTGTCTCTCGGGAGCCGAAAGCGGGCCGGGTCGGTCGTCGGGCATCGTTCGGGCCATCCTCGTCATCGCGCGTCGAGCGCCTTCACCAGCGTCGGCAGGTTGACCTGCTCCATGATGTCGACGTAGCCCCACTCCTTGTCGGCCCACTCCTGGGTCTGGCCCGGGATCGGGGTGAGCGGGAGGACCTCCTTCGCGTCGGTCTCGGCGACGAGCTGGTTCGCCGCCTTCTGGGATTCGAGGGGATCCGCGAGAACGTATTCGAGGTCGTGTTCGCCGATGATCTCCTGGGCGCGTTCGATGTCCCGCGGCGTCGGCTGGTCGTCCGGCGAGAGCTCGGTCAGCGTCTCCGCCTCGAAATCGTACCGCTCGGCGAGGTATTGGTAGGCGTTGTGGCCCGCGATGAAGACGACTCCCTTCGAGGCGTTCTTCAGCTTGGACTGGAAGCTGCCGTGGAGGTCGTCGAGCCGCGACCGGTACTCGTTGGCATTCGTTGCGAACGCGTCCCCGTTTCCACCACCGATCTCCGTGAATCCCTGTTCGATGGTGCCGACGGCCGTCTTCGCGCGGATAGGATCGAGCCAGAAGTGGGGGTCCATCCCACCCGGAAGGTTGTGTTCGTGGTCGTGGTGTCCACCCTCCTCGCCTTCGTGCTCGTGGTGCTCGTCCTCACTCTCGTTTTCGTGATGCTCGTGCTCGCTCTCGTTGTCGTGGTGTTCACCCTCGTGGTCGTGATGCTCGCCCTCGCTTTCGTTTTCGTGATGCTCGTGGTGGTCTGACTCGTTGCCAGCGCTCTCGTTCTCGTGGTGACCTTCCTCCTCGTCGTGGTGGTGATGATCCCCGCCGGCTTCGAGCAGCTCGACGTTCGAGCCCACCGTGACGACCGTCACGTCCGCGTTGTCTCCCTGAAGACTTGATACGAGGTCGTCCGCCCACGGTTGGAACCCCTCCATCCCACGGACGAACAGGTCGGAATCGAGCACCGTGCCCTGTATCTGTGGTCCGGGCTCCCAGCCGTGACCGTGCTGGCCGACCGGAACGAGCGTGTTCGCCGTCGCGGCGTCGCCGGCGACATGCGAAGCGAAGTCGCCGAAGACGAAGAACGACGCCTGCGCCGTCTTCTGCTCGCCGGACGCGTTCGACGTCTCGACACTACTGTTCGAGCCGTTGCTACCGCCACCGGATCCGCTCCCGTTGTCGCTTCCGTTGCTGTTTCCGGTTCCGTTCCCGCCGAGACAGCCGGCGACGCCACCGATTCCCGCCGCCCCAGCACCGACCAGAACCCGCCGCCGTGTGTAGCCTTTCGTCATCTCGATTGCTAATCTAGAGCTTTGACATAATAACAGTTGTGATTCGATATAGTCTCGTTAACAAATGTGTGCGAGAGAAGCGGGTAGCGATCCATCGCTGACTTCGGCACCAATATTAACAACTGGTAGCACTAAATAGGTAAGCTTAAATAAAAAATAGGCTGTCGTTAATAACGCATGGATGGAAACACGAATCCCGTCACGGTGCTGGCCGACCGCCCGTGTACGCGGGACAGAAAGACCTCGGACCGCTTAACCAAACGCCATGGCCGCGAGCTTCGGCGGTGCCCGCATCGATGAGCCGACGGTACTCGCGCCGACACATGCTCGGCGGGCTTGCCGTCGGAGCCGCAGGCGTCGTCGCCGGATGTAGTAGTAACAACCCGTCCGGAGCAGGAAACGGAACGGCTTCGACAACCAACGGAGCGCAACCCGAGGGAACGCGTACTCTCCGGTTGAGTACATCGTTCGATCAAGACTCCTTAGACCCGATCCTGTCCTCCTGGTTCCCGCGCTGGAGCGGCTTACACGAATGTCTCGTTCGGGTCGACCACGATCTCAAGCTCGTTCCATCCCTCGCGACTTCGTGGAAACCGAACGACGACGCGAGTTCGTGGCGGTTCGACCTCCGAAAGGACGTGACGTTTCACGACGACACCGAGCTCACCGCTGACGCCGCCAGATGGTCGTTGAAACGGGCGTTCTCGGTCGGCGAGTCGAGCGAGGAGTCGGTCACTGCCTCCGTTCCGATCACGTCGATCACCACCGAGAACCGACACCGGCTTCGGATCGATCTCGATGAACCCTTCACACCTCTTCCAGCGTTCTTCGGATTAAACGATGCAGCCATCGCCCGCCCCCAAGCGACCGGCAAAAATGCGACGTTCGATCCGGTGTTTACGGGACCGTTCGAGGTCGAATCCTGGACCCCCGACAAACGGCTCGTCGCGGTCCGCAACGAGGAGTACTACGGGCCACGGCCGGGGCTCGATCGGATCGAGTTCGAGGTGGTCGTCGAGGGGAAGACTCGTGAGTTAAAACTGCTCAACGACGAGTTGGATATGGTCTGGAACCAGCCGATAACATCGGTGAATGCGTTCGAGAACGATCCGAACACGGAGGTCTCCCTCCAGCCGAAGACCCAGACGCGGTGCCTGGCGTTCAACACCGACTCGGGTCCCTTCGCCGAGAAGCGCGTCCGTCAGGCCGCGAACTACGCATTCAACGAGGCAGCCAACGTGAAGAACGTCCTCGAAGGCGTCGGCAAAGTCGGCGTCGGTCCCTGGCCGCCGGACATCTACTGGGCGAACGACGACCTCACGCCGTACGCACACAACCCGAAGAAGGCCGGGACGCTGCTCGACGAAGCGGGCTGGACGATGCGTGACGGCGTCCGATATCGCGACGGCGAGCCGTTGGAGATCACGCTCCACACCTACCCGACGCGCGCGAACTTCCGGACGCTTGCGGAGGCGATGCAGGCACAGCTGCAACGGGTCGGCTTCGCAGTCGACCTCGAACTCACGGACTGGTCGACGATGCTCGAAGCCAAGAAACAGGGCAACTTCGATACCACGATGGAGGCACGGACGACCTTCGCCTACCCGTCCGACCCGGAGAACCTCGCCTCGCTCTATCACTCCGAGGACTCGTACATGGACACCGGCTACGAGAACGAGACCGTCGACGAACTCCTGGAGGCGGGCCGAACCACGCCGGACAGAAAGAAGCGAAAACGACACTACGACCGTGTTCAGGCCATCGTAATGGAGGACCTCCCGGTCAGCTATCAGAGCTACATGACCGTGGTACACGGTACCCGTTCGTCGGTCAAAGGGTTCGACCCTACCCATCCGGTCGGCAACCAGTATCGACTTGCGGATGTTTCGGTGCCGTCCAGTACGTAACCCCGGTTACATTTCGAGAGCCATTTTACTGTCGGTCGTAACCCGTGTGTCAATGGATCTCGCGTCGAGGACTCGTGTCTCCGGTTCGTCCCGGCCATCATTAGCAAGAGATCGGCCTAAATAGCCAAACATAAATAACATCGCCTATATCATTAATAACGATGAGTCGAGAGACGATCCCCGTCACCGTACTGAGCGGCAACCTCGGTGCGGGGAAAACGACCGTGCTGAACAGCCTTCTGCAGGCGCGAACGGACCTCGACATCGCGGTGCTCGTCAACGACATGGGTGAGGTCAACGTCGACGCCGAGCGCGTCGCCGAACACTCGGACATCTCGGGCGAGGACGAGGACCTGATCGAGCTCTCGAACGGCTGTATCTGTTGTGAGCTCCGCGGCGACCTCCTCGACGCGCTCGCGAAGCTCGCACGGACCCGGGAGTTCGACCAGCTGGTCATCGAGTCGACGGGTGTCGCCGAGCCGCTACCGGTCGCCCAGACGCTCACGATGGGGTTCGACCAGTCCGACCTCGACCCCACGGAGTTCTACGAGGAGACCGGTGTCGAGGTGATGGACTACTACGAACTCGATACGACCGTCACCGTCGTCGACGCTCATCAGTTCTGGACGGCCTTCGACTCGACGGAGTCGTTGATGGACGGCGACACCAAGAAGGAGCTCGGGACTCTCCTCGTCGAACAGATCGAGTTCTGTGACGTCCTCCTCCTGAACAAGTGCGACCTCGTGGACGAGGCGACCCTCGACGAGATCGAGGAGATGATCGGTGTGCTCCAACCACGTGCGGAGATCATCCGGACGGAGCACGGCGCGGTCGATCCCGACGAGATCCTGGGTACCGGCCGATTCGACTTCGAGGCGGCGAGCCAATCCGCCGGCTGGCTCCAGGAGCTCCGTGAGCCACACGCGTCCGCCGAGGAGGAACACGGTGTCACCTCGTTCGTCTTCGAGTCCCGGTGGCCGTTCCATCCGGAGCGGTTCGCGGACCTACTGGACGAGTTCCCGACGAGCGTCGTCCGGTCGAAGGGCCACTTCTGGCTGGCGGGGCGCGAGGAGACAGCGCTCGGGGTGGACGTCGCCGGCCAGTCCATTCGGATCGCCCCCGCCGGCGAGTGGATCGCGGCGCTTCCGGCGGACGAGCGCGAGGCCACCCTCGAGGCCAATCCGGAGTTAGCGGAGGTCTGGGACGAGCAGTGGGGCGATAGAGGGACTCGACTGGTCCTCATCGGGACCGAGATGGACCACGAGGAGATCCATGAGGCGCTCGACGCGGCGACCCTGACCGACGACGAGATGGCTGCCGACTGGACGGCCTTCGAGGATCGCTTCCCACGGTTCGAACTCGAACCCGAGGACGAACCGGTCGAAAACGAGACCAGCGCCGAAGAAGTGGGGCTAGCGGACTGACAATGTCGAGCGAACGCAGCCTGTTTCAGCAGGTCGTCGCAAAATCCGCATCGCGTGAGATACGCCACGAGGCGATTCACGAACTCGGACAGCTCGACGCCGTCTCACAGCTGGCGACGATCACGCGGACGAACGGGATCCACGGTAGCCTCCGACGGGAGGCAGTGTCGGAGCTGAGAGGAATTGGCGCGACGGCGGCGCTCGAATCGATTGCCGCCGACCGGACGGTCGATACCGCGATCAGAAAGCAAGCCCGACAATGAGTATCGATTCTCGGTCCTCACCAACGGAGGACCCGAACGGGCAGCGAGAGCCCCCCGAGAATCATCGACGAATCGGGTTCGTCGGACCCGCGGGCGTCGGGAAGACGACCATCGCGACGGTCGTCGCGAACCGCCTCGGCGAGCGAACCGCTCTCGACGTCGTCGGCGAGGCGACGACGAGGATCGAGCGGTCGCCATCGGCACCGGCGGAGCTCGGTCCGCTCGGCATCCACTGGACGGTCGTCGACGCTCCCGCCGGGACGGCCGCCCTCGAACGCGCGAGCGAGACGCTCGATACCGCCTTCGTCGTCGCGACGCCCGGAACACTGGACCGCGTGGCTCGGTACGAACGCGTCGCCGACCGGATCGATCTCGACGTCTTCCTCGTGGTCAATCGGTTCGAGGAATGCCACCGTGAGGAACTCGGAGCCTTCGACGGCCCCGACCTCGCGGAGTACTTCTACGAAGACGAGACCACGTTGGCCGGGACGGTGCCCGAGTTCGCGGGGTGGACGACCGAGGCGCTCCTCCTCGAATCGCTCCAGCCCGAGCGGATGGACGGTTTCGAAGCGATGGCCGCGCTCGACGGTGGTCACCGGTCAGTCGTCAACGTCGAAGTCGAGGATGAAGCGGCGGCGCTCGCTGTCGTTCGCCGATTCCGAGACGGCGGTTACGCGGCGGATTTCTTCCGATGTAACTGCCGGTGTCACGACGGCCACGTCATCGCCCGCTCGCGAGGAGCCAGCCCGAACGACTAGCCCTCAGTTCCTCGTGGACCGAAACAACGACATCCCGGAAAGCAAGTGGATGGAAACAACACAGCAAACACGATCGATGGCAATGTCCGATAGTAACCGAACGTTGACGGCGACGAGCAGTATCGTCGAGGGGTATCCTCGCCGATCCCGACACCGATACGTCGAGGGTACACGGAGCGGTGACCCGTCGTGACGGAACCGAACCGGTCGCCGACGGAGATCAAGGGCGAGGTCCGCGCCTACTGGAACGACCGGGCCGAAACGTACGACGACGACAGTCAGCACGCACTGAAGAACGAAGCCCAACACGACGCGTGGCTGTCGGTACTGCACACGTGGACGGGTGACGCGCCACAGCGAATCCTCGATGTCGGCTGTGGAACCGGCGTCATCTCGTCGTTGTTGGCGGACCTCGGTCACGACGTCAGCGGGGTCGATTACTCGACGGAGATGCTCGACCGGGCCCGTGAGAAGGCTCGAGAAAAGGGGCACTCCATCGACTTCGATGTCGGTGACGCCGAAGCGCTGGATGACCTCGACGACGCGTACGACACGGTGACGGCCCGCCATCTCATCTGGACGCTGCCGGACCCAGCCGCGGCGATAGGAGAGTGGCGTCGCGTCGTTCGGCCCGGTGGCCGGATCGTCCTCATCGAGGGCCACTGGGACTTTTCCGGTCCGTTCGCCGGCTACGAGAGGGTCCACGACGACCTGCCGCTCTACGACGGCCGCTCCCCCGAGGAGCTCTCTGAGTTCCTGCGGGCGGAAGGGCTCGAAAACGTCAGCCACGAACCGTTGATGGCGGAAGTTCTCTGGGGCGAGACGCCGGAGTACGAACAGTACGTCATCGCTGGGGACGTCCCCTAAGACGTCTCAGTACCGGGTCCGCGTCCACTACTTCGACCGGCACGACCGTCGAATCGCAACGCTGAGACCACAGTTGCCAAGAATTGTTATTCCGAATACCGTATTACACAAGGCATAAATGCGTGCTAACAGGGTTTTTGGTCTCGTCGCCCTCACTATC
This sequence comes from Halococcus sp. IIIV-5B, assembly GCF_003602035.1. Taxonomy (NCBI): domain Archaea; kingdom Methanobacteriati; phylum Methanobacteriota; class Halobacteria; order Halobacteriales; family Halococcaceae; genus Halococcus; species Halococcus sp. IIIV-5B. The sequence goes on from NZ_QZWE01000001.1 coordinate 81,965, forward strand.
GAACTGCAATGTGCCACTGCTTCAGTGACCTGAGCGAGATGAGCGAGACCGAGCGATCCGCGGTGCTCGAAGAACACTCGACCGAACAGCTCCGCGCGGAGTACTCGGCCGAGGAACTGGAGACGCTCGGCGTCGGCGCCTGAGCCGTCCCTTCTTTCCGAGCGAAATTCCTGCCGAGCGGTGCGGCCGTCGTCCGGGTCGCTCGTCGGCTGACGTTCCGGAGCGGCTGCACGAGACGGTTCGTACATGGAGCTCGTCTCAACGACCGTCCACGTCCTTGTCGCGCGCGAAGTACGACTCCATCACCGCAGCGGAGCGTTCGACCCGTTCCTGTCGCTTCTCGTGGGATATCTCCTCGACACCCGCCGGAACCTCCCGGTCCCAGTAGTCGTAGTAGCCCTCGGGAACGACCCAGTCGTTGTAGAACTCGGGACGCTGGTCGTCGATTATCGCCCGTGCGGTCCGGGCTCCGGCTCCCGCGTTGACGATCGCCTGGTGAGGCTCCTGTGCGATGCGTCCGGCCGCATAGAGCCCGTCGACGGCCGTTCGCCCGGCCTCGTCGGCGGGCAACACCTCGATGTCGCCGTGCTCCTCGACGACGGTTTCGACCTCGAAGCCGTCGAGATACTCGATGTGCGACCACGAGGCGACCAGCACGGCGTCGGCGCGGATGGTTCGGTCCGCGACGTCGACCGCGAACCGGGCTCGCTCGTCCGGACGAACGGTCGTCGCGGACTCCCGCAGTCGGTCGCAGCCGCTCGTCGCGGTGTGGTCGCGCATCAGCGCCACGAAGAGTTTCGGTCTGACCCCCGCGGGGAAGCCGAGATAGTTCTCGAGGTGGGCGCACTTCTGTAACGTCGAGCGCCCGTCTTCGAGGATCAGCGTGTCGAGTTCGGCCCGAGCGGTGAACACGCCGGCCGACGATCCGGCGGGTCCACCGCCAATGACGATCACGTCGTACGTTTCGGCGGCGTCGTCGGTCGTGACGAATCGGTCCGTCTCGGTCGGTGAGTCTGTGTTCATGGATTGGATCGGGGGACGTGCTGCGGTCGGTCGGTCGTTTCGGGCTCGTTCGCTCCCGACTCTTCGGCTATCGCCGCGGCGTAGTGACATCGTGACCGGGCGTCACCGACCCGCTCGAATCCCGGCTGGTGGCGTTCACACCGTTCGTCGGCGTGCGAACACCGGGGATGGAACGGACAGCCGGGCGGTCGGTTCGAGGGGTCCGGCGGGGCACCCGGCAACGGCTCCGGTGACGGGTCGGCCGGATCGTCGCTCGGGACCGCGCGCACCAACGCGTCCGTGTAGGGATGACTCGGGCGCTCGAAGACGGTCGCCGCCGGGCCACGTTCGACGACCTCCCCGGCGTACATCACCGCCAGCCGGTCGGCGAGATACCGGACGACGTCGAGGTCGTGTGAGATGAACAGATAGCCGACCCCTGACTGACGCTGGAGCGCCGCGAGCAAGTCGAGGATCGTGGCCTGCGTCGCCACGTCGAGGCCGGAGACAGGTTCGTCGAGCACGACGAGGTCCGGGTCGTGTGCCAGCGCCCGTGCGATTCCGACCCGCTGGAGCTGCCCGCCCGAGAGCTCGCTCGGGTACCGCTCGCCGACCACCGGATCGAGATTCACCCGCTCCAGCAGCTCCGCGACGTGGTCGGCCGTCGCCGACCTGCGTTCCCGGTCGAACGACTCCGCGATCGCTCGCCGAACCGACCAGCGGGAGTCGAAGCTCTCGCTGACGTTCTGAAACACGACGCCGATGCGACGGAGCTGGTCGTCGGTGCGGGTGGCGTATCCCGCGACTGGATCGCCATCGAGCAGGACGGTCCCGCTCTCCGGCGTTAGCTGCCCGGTGACGAGCTTCGCCAGCGTCGACTTTCCACAACCGCTCTCGCCAACGAGCCCGACGGTCTCACCCGCTCTCACCGAGATCGAGACGTCACACACCGCTTTCGCGGGCGAGGGGTCGTCCAACAGCCGATCGAGAAACGAGCGCGTCGTCTCGAACGCCTTCTCGACGTTCCGGAGCTCGACGACTGGCGCGTCACGTCGTCGATCGAGGTCGTTCGCGGTCTGGGTTTTCACTCCTCGTCACCGCCGTCGAGGGCGACCTGTTTCGGGTTCGGAGTTCGCGTCCCCCCGGAAACCGTCGGTCTCTCGTGAGGCTCAAGGGGAGCCTCGATACACGCTACGCGATGGCCGGGTTCGGGTTCGGTGACGGGGATCGCTCCGTCACGACAGTCGAGCGTCGCGTGCCGACAGCGCTCGGCGAACGGGCAGCCGTCGTGACCGCCGACGGCGTCCGGTGGGTCGCCGTCGAGCGTCCCGACCCGCTCGCCGGCAGCCAGATTCCGGGGCGAGCACTCGAGGAGCGCTCGGGTGTAGGGATGCTCCGGTGCTGTCAGCACCTCGTCGACCGGCCCGGATTCCATCACCCGTCCGCCGTACATGACGACAACGCGGTCACAGGTCTGAGCGACGACGCCGATGTCGTGGGATATCAGCAGAACCCCCAGATCCCGTCGGTCGCGAAGCGTCCGTATCCGTTGGAGGATGCCGGCTTGCGTCGTCGTGTCCAGCGCCGTCGTCGGCTCGTCGGCGATCAGGAGGTCGGGATCGCTCGCCAGCGCCACGGCGAGCATCGCGCGCTGGCGCATCCCGCCGGAGAGTTCGTGGGGGTACGCGTCCGCGCTCCGCGCTGGGTCGGGCATCGCGACCTGATCCAGCAGCTCGACGGCACGCTCCTCGGCTCGCTTCCACGCGCCGCGCTTTCTGCAGGGCGGCACGCCCAGGAAGTCGAGGAGTCCCTGTGAGGGGTCGTCGTGGATCCGGACCGCCTCGGCGACCTGCTCGCCGACGGTGAACACCGGGTTTAGCGTCTCGTGGGGGTCCTGAAACACGATGGAGATATCGTCGCCCCGGACGCGACGAAGTGTCGCTTCGTCGGCCTGGGTCAGGTCCTGTCCGTCGAAGTCGATCCGTCCCGAGACGATCTTCCCGGGGTCTTCGAGTCGGAGGAGAGACCGGGCGGTGACCGACTTCCCGCTCCCGCTCTCGCCGACGACCCCGACGATCTCGCCGCGGTTCACGCCGAAGGAGACGCCGTCGACGGCGTGGACAGTACCTCGGTCCGAATCGAACCGCGTGTGCAGGTCGTCGACGCGAAGAAGTGCGTCGGTCATAGCTGTTCGATTTGGGCCGACTGTGTCGGCGAAAGAGCATCTCTAAGCCCGTCACCGAGGAGGTTGAAGCCGAAGACGGTGAGCATGATCAGCACCCCAGGGGCGTTCACCAGCCACCACGCGGTCCGGAGGTAGTCCCGGCCCGCCGCGAGCATCGTCCCCCACTCAGGCGTCGGCGGCTGTGCGCCCAGCCCTAAAAAGGAGAGGCCCGCCGTGCCAAGGATGACGCTCCCGACGTCGAGCGTCGCCAGCACGACGACCGGCGCGACGACGTTCGGGACCAGGTGACGACCGAGCACGTGGGCACGCGAGCGGCCGAGCAGTCGCGAGGCGGTCACGAACTCCCGCTCGCGAACCGAGAGCACGCTGCTTCTGACGAGGCGGGCGTACGAGGCCCAGCCGACGACCGCGAGCGCGACCATCACGTTCGTGAGGCTCGGGCCGAGAATGCCGGCGATCACGAGCGCGAGGACGATACCCGGAAACGCCAGGAGCGTGTCGACGAGCCGCATCAGCGCCTCGTCGACCCAGCCGCCGACGTAGCCCGCGACCAGCCCGACGATCGTCCCCAGCACGAGGCGCACGGTCGTCACGACGAGCGCGATGCCCAGCGAGAGGCGCGCGCCGTAGAGCAATCGCGTGAACACGTCGCGCCCGAGCTGGTCGGTTCCGAGCGGGTGGGCGAGCGATGGAGCCTCCAGGCGGTGCAAGAGCGCCTGCGCGGTCGGGTCGTACGGCGAGAGGACCGGCCCGAACGTCGCGAGCGCGACGAGGCCGACCACGATACCGGCACCGAGCTGCGTGAGTCTCGTCGCCATCAGCGCCGCGTACCACCGCCGCCATCGGCTGTCGGTCGGCCGTCGGGACGTGCCGGTCACGGTATCGGCGCTCACGCCGGCTCACCCCGGCGGTCGATCCGCGGGTCGAGATACCGGTAGGTCAGGTCGACCCCGAGGTTGGTCAGCACGAAGATGACGCCGACCAGCAGCGTCGCGCCCTGGATAACGGGGTAGTCCCGCGCGAAAATCGCGTCGACGAGCAGCGTCCCCAGCCCCGGTCGCTGGAAGACGGCTTCGACGATGACCGCCCCGTTCAGGACGTAGCTGAACTGGAGCCCGGCGATCGTCACGACGGGAACGAGCGCGTTCCGCAGGGCGTGTTTGTAGACGACGATCCGCTCGCGGAGCCCCTTCGAACGGGCGGTCCGGATGTAGGGTGCGTCGAGAACGTCCAGCATCGTCGTCCGGACCAACCGAGCGATGACCGCGGCCATGCCCGACCCGAGCGTCACCGCCGGGAGGACGAGGTGGTCGAGACCGCCGGAGCCGGCGACCGGGAACAGGTCGAGCCAGAGGGCCGCGACGATGATGAGGAGGTAGCCGAGCCAGAAGTTCGGCATCGAGACGCCGACGAGCGCACCGAACTGGGCCGCGTAGTCGATGCGACCGCCGGGGTTCACGGCGCTCGCGACACCGGCCGGGACCGCGATGCCGAGCGCGATCACCATCGACGCGGCGGCGAGTTCGAGCGTGTTCGGCAACCGCTGTTCGATCATCGAGGCTACGGTCTGCTCGGAGCTGTAGGACTGCCCGAGGTCGCCGCCCAGCGCGTCGATCGCCCAATCGGAGTACCTGAGCGGGAACGGCTGGTTCAAACCGTGCTCCGTGCGGAACGCGGCCACCGCTTGCTCGGATGGCTGGTGGCCCATCTGCTCGGTGAGTGCGGCCACGGCGGGATCGCCCGGCGTGAGCGCGGTCATGCTGAACGTGAGGAGCGAGACGCCGACCAGCACGAGCACCGTCGTCCCGAGTCGCTTCAGGAGATACCGACTCATCCGCCGGGCTCCGAGACGTTCCGTCGAGTGGCGTTCGAGCCGTTTGGTTTCGTCCCGGCCGAACGGCCGGTCCCGCTTGCCCCGAACTCGATGTTCTCGAGGTGATAGCAGGTCTCGGTCGGTAACGGTTTGTACCCCCTGATGTCGGCGTCCAGCCCGACGACATTGGTGATATAGGTCAACCAGCCGATCGGGACGTCCCGCTGGACGATGGCCTGGACCTCGTCGTAGCGGCGTTTGCGCTCGTCGGCGTCCGTAGCTCGTCTCGCTTCCGCGAGCAGCTTATCGACCCGGTCGTTGGCGTAGCCGCTGAACATCGTGGCGTCCTCGGAGTGAACGAAGTCCGTGAGCCGGTCGGGGTCCGGATACCAGAGCAGCGAGTTCGCCCACATCACGAGGTCGAACGACTCGTCGGTCGCGCGCTCCTCGACGGTGCTGTAATCCATCACCTCGAGGCTGACGTCGAACCCGACCCGCGAGAGCTGAGCCTGGACAGCCTCGGAGACGAGCGGCAGTTCCCAGTTGTCGTAGGTCCAGAGGTCGATCTGCAACGGTTCTCCGTCCCGCTCTCGGCCGTTCTCGCCCGGCTTCCATCCCGCTTCCATGAGGAGTCGCTTCGCCGTATTGGGCTCGTAGGAATACGGTTCGAGGTCGGTGTTCGCCCAGTCCGTTACCTTCGGCGGGAACGGACCGACGGCGGCCGGTCCAAGTCCGTTCAGCACGCTCTCGACGATTCCCTGCTGGTCGATCGCGTGCATGACCGCACGGCGAACGTTTAGATCGTCGAACGGCGACGAGGTCGTGTCGTAGACCAGATAGCGGGTCCGGGGCAGCGCGTAGGTGACAGGCTTCATCCCGTCCCGATTCTTCAGGGTCTCGACCGCCGACCCCGAGAGTGCCCGTGCCATCTCGAGCTCGTCGTTTTCGAGCTTCAGCAGCCGCGTTCGCTGGTCGGGCACGCTCTCGTAGACCAGCGTATCGATCGCCGGTGTCCGCCCGCGATAGGCAGGGTTCGAGACGGCCGTGATCCGCGTGCCCTGCTCCCAGGAGTCGAACTGGAAGGGGCCGGTCCCGACCGGTTCGGTGACGTCTCCGTCCTCGTACGAACTCGCCGCGACGATGCTGGTCGGCGGGCGCGTGAGGTGGGCCGGCAGCGGTGCGTACGGCGTGGTCGTCTCGATCTCGATGGTGCGCTCCCCGGCGGCGGCGATCGATTTCACCGGCAGGCTCGACAGCGACTCCGAGTCGAAGCTCCGTCGAAGCGAGGCGACGGCAGCATCGACGGTCAACGGCGTTCCGTCGTGGAACGAGACGCCCTTTCTGAGGGTGAACGACCACGTGCGGCCATCGTCGCTCGCGGTCCATTCGGTGGCCAGACCGGGCTCGACCGACGCGTCGTAGCCCGCGGTCGTGAGCGGTTCGATGACGTTCAGCTTCCGGAGCATCCAGCCCTTGACGAGCGGGTCGATGCTGTCCGGGTCCCACTGCGTCCCGAGACGGAACGTCGTCTGCTCGCCGGACATCGTCGACGTCGAACTGTTCGCTCCGTTTTGCTGGCTGGTGCTACATCCCGCGAGGCCGATGAAGCCCGCCGTCGCGCCCTTCAATGCGTCCCGTCGACTGAGTTCGTGACTTCGTCGAGTCATCGTTTCTCGTGGTCTCCGTTCGTTCGTCGGTGGTTCGCGGCTGCGTGCAGCCCGTGCTGTTCGATGCTGATCGGTAGACGACAGCTATCGACGGTCGACCTTCGGGGGTCGGCCCACGTTCGATTCGTGGAGATCACGCGCTCACGTCCCGTGTGAGGTTCGACCAGCCGACCATCGCGCTCAGCGGATGCATCCCGACCCCGGCGACGGTCGCCCGTCGACCGAGCACGTACTCGTTGTAGTACAGCGGCACCACGGCACCCGTCTCGACGACGCGCCGCTGTACCTCGCCGTAGTACTCACGTTTCTTCGCGAGCGTCTTCGCCTCGTAGCCCTGCTCGATGAGCCGGTCGACCGCCTTGCCAGGGTTGTAGACGCCAGTGCCGTTCTTCTCGTGGAGCTTCCGGTTGTCGCTCCCGGTCGAGTGGAACATCGCCCGGACGAGGTAATCACAGGCGGCACTGTTGGAGCCGAACCCGACGAGCGCCAGATGCCCGCCACCCGACGTGAAGGTGTCGTAGAACGACGCCGGGTCGATCCGTTGGATCTCGCTGGTGACGCCGATCTCGTCGAACCAGCTCTTCAGTATCTCGGCGATCGTCGCGTCGTCGGTGTTCTCGCTGTTGACGAGGATCGAGAGCGTCTCACCGTCGTAGTCCGACCGCTCGACGAGCCGGCTCGCCTTCTCCCGGTTCGGACCGTAGGTCGGGAGCTCGTCGTGGATCGTCCACGGGATCGCCGAGGAGAACGGTCCGCGAGCCGGCTCGCCGATACCGTTCAGCACGCTCTCGACGAGTCGTTCCTGGTCGACCGCCCAGTTGAGCGCCTGGCGAAGCGTTTCGTCGTCGGTCGGCGCTTTGTAGAGGTTGACCGCCGCGAGGCCGGCTTCGGGCCCCAGCTGTGTCTCTATCGCTGTCTTGGCTGCGTCGTCGACCGAGGGGGCCTTGCTCTTGGGGACCTCGTAGGCGACGTCGACGGTCCCCTTCTCCAGCGAGAGCACGCGAGTGTTCGGATCCTTGACGTAGCGGAACGTGAGTTCCGACGGAGCCGGTGCTCCATTGCGGTAGCCGTCGAACGAGGAGAGGGTGACCGACCGGCCCTCGTCGGTCCCCGTCGCTCGGAACGGCCCCGTTCCCACGGGGTCGTCGGTGTCGGGATGCTGGATACCGAAGTAGTTGTGCGAGATCGTTCCCGGGAACGCGGGGAACGGGTTCGTCGTCTCGAAGCGCACTGTATGAGCGCCTCGCTTCGTCACGCCGTCCGGTTCGACGCCGATCCACTCGGGAACCCACGACCAGTTCTCGAAAACCGTCTCGAACGACGAAACCACGGCGTCGGCGGTGAGCGCGTCGCCGTTGTGGAACGACACGTCCTCCCGAAGCGAGAACTCCCACGTCGTCCGGTCGACGGCCTTCCAGTCGGTGGCCAACAGCGGTACGGGTTTCATCTCCGCCGAGACACCGACGAGCGGCTCGAAGACGTGCGTGTAGTAGGGGACGATACCGTCGTAGAGGTCCCACTTCGCCTTCGTCGGGTCGTCGGCGACCGCGACCGTGAACGACTCCCCGGACGTGGCGGTCGACGGACTCGACGTCGACGTCCGGTTCGTCCGTCCGGTGGTCTCCGACGAGCCCGACTCCGCGCTACTACAACCCGCGACGGCCCCGACGGTTCCAGTCGCGAGGCCGGCGATCAGCTCCCGTCTCGACCATCGCCGTTTCATGGATAACAATCTACGCTGTGCTTCTAATAACTCTTACTAAACAAAGCTCGTTTATTCACAACTCGGTGAGGGAGGGATCGTACAGTACCGGACCGAGAGCCGGGTCGACGGAGAGGAACATCGACCAGTGGAACTACCTCAGTCCGCTTACCGCTCCGCGTAGGCCAGCGTGTAGTAATCCCGGTCGGCGACCGCGTCGGGGTCGTCGGTGATCAGCGTCTCGTCGGCGTCCATGAAGAGCCGTCGACCGAAGGTCACGTCGTAGCCCGCCTCGGTCAGCTTCTCGTGGGTCGTCGGCGCGTCGGTCACCTTGAACAGGATCAGTCGATCCGGACCGACGGGTGCCGCACCGTCGGTCGCCTCGCGGAGCGCGAGTTCGCCGCCGGCGTCGATATCGACACCGAGCATCGACGCGAACGCGGTCACGCTGCTGACACCCGGCACGATCTCGATCTCGACATCGGGATGGTCCGATTCGAGGGTTCGCCGGAGGTGGCCGAACGTCGAGTAGATGCAGGGGTCGCCGAGCGTGACGAACGCGGCGTCGTCCGCCCGCGCACGCGGGGCGACCTCGTCGGCCGCCGCGCTCCATGCGGTTCGGAGTTTCTCGGGGTCGGTCGTCATCGGAAATTCGAGGTCGCTCAGCGTCGACTCGGGGACGTACTCGGCGGCGACCCGGCGGGAGAGCCGACCCGGGGAGTAGACGACGGCGACCGATTCGAGCACTCGTTTGCCCCGAACCGTGAGTAGGTCGGCCGCACCCGGTCCGAGCCCGATCCCGTAGAGAGTCACGCGACACACCCCTCCGGCGGGAGCGGGAGTGGTTCCATTACGTCAGCCATCGTCGCTCCCGCTCGTGTGTCGTGTCGCGAGCCCGGCGAGGTGTGGTGCCTCCGCGGCGATGATCTCGCTGGTCGCGAGCCGAACGGCGTTCTCGCTCCCGGGGAGCACGAACACCGGCACGTCACGGGCGATGCCCGCGGTCGCGCGGGTCGAGACGACTCGCGTCCGCACCTCCTCCCAGGAGAGCCACCGGAACGCCTCGCCGAACCCAGGGAGTTCGCGGTCGAAGAGCTCCCCGACCGCGTCCGGGGTAACGTCGTCGACGGTGACGCCCGTCCCGCCCGTGGTGATGACGATATCCATGTCCGAGCGGTCCAGCAACCCGCTCACGGCCGTTTTGATCCGGACGTAGTCGTCCGGAATCAGTTGGCGAGCGGTGACGACGTGGCCCGCATCGGCGAGGATATCGGCGATGGCGTCGCCGCTGGGGTCTTCGGGATCGGGTTCGTCGTCGGCCCCGCGGGACGACGAGACCGTCACGATGGCCACGCCGAGGGGGTCGATGCGGTCGTGGCCGTCGGCATCGCTCGTCCGTCGGTCCTCGACCGCCGGCAGATCGGGATGAGTCCGGCTCACTGTCGTCCTCCGACAACGAGGCGCTGTTCCATCGGGGGCTGGGACTGCTCCATCGTCCCCGGAAACGGGTTCTCGAACCGCTCCCACTCGTCGTCCGCCGCCAGCTCCGCGTCCGATAGCAGACAGTCGTCGAGCGCCTCGGCGATTCCGGCCTCGTCCATCCCCGCACCGATGAAGACGAGTTTCGTCTCGCGGTCGCCCCACTCCTCGTCCCAGTGGAGGTCCGACCGGGACTCGCGGTAGGACTCCTGTTGGAACGAGGGCAGCGTGGCCGCCCACCGACCGTTGACGTCGACGTGGGTCTCGACGCCGGCCTGACTCAGGTTGAGCGCGTAGCGCTCGCGGCCGGCGACCCAGAGATGACCCTTCGCGCGGACGACGGAATCGGGGAACGAGCGAAGCCAATCGTGGAACCGCTCGGGGTGGAACGGTCGGTGGCGCTCGTAGACGAACGACTCGACGCCGAACTCCTCGGGCGGATGGAGGTGGTCGTGATGGTCGTCGTCGTGACCGTGGTCGTGCCCGTGGTTCTCGTCGTCTTCGTGCTCGTGCTCGTGAGCATGGTCGTCGTGCTTGTCGTGTCCGTGCTCCTCGTCGTGGTCACCGCCGTCCTCGTGACCGTCATCCGTGATGATCTGTTTCCAGCGTGCGGCGTTGCTCGCCGCCTCCTCGTCGAACCGTCCGGTTCCGAGGATCCGGTCCGGGTCGACGGCGCTGTTGGTCGCTCGGACGATCTCTACGTCCGGGTGGAGCGTGTGGATGACACGTTCGACCGCTTCGCGTTCGGCCTCGGAGACGAGGTCGCACTTGTTGAGTACGAGGACGTCACAGAACTCGACCTGTTCGGCGAGCAGGTCCGAGAGCGGCCGTGTGCCGTTCTCGGCCGGCGTCAGGGGCTCGTCCTCGACGAACGCGCGGTGGAACTGCTCGGCGTCCACCACGGTGACGGTCGTATCGAGGTCGTAGAGCGCGGAGGCCCGCGCTGGGGAGACGAATCGCCCGGCGATCGGAACCGGGTCGCTGATCCCCGAGGCTTCGATGACCAGATAATCGAACTCCTCGTCGAGCACGAGCCGTATGAGCTCCTGGTCCAGTTCGTCTTGGAGCCCACAGCAGATACAGCCGTTCGAGAGCGCCGTAATGCCACCATCGTCCACCGAGAGGTCGGAGCCGCTCTCGATGAGGTCGGCGTCGACGTTCACCTCGCCGACGTCGTTGACGAGCACCGCGATATCGTAGCGCTCGCCGCCGACGGTGAGGAGGTGATTGAGTAGCGTCGTCTTCCCCGCCCCGAGGCCGCCGCTCAGGAGCGTGACCGGGGGCTGGTCGTCGGCGCTCATCAGTCGTCGGCCAGTGCCAGCTCGCGCTGCTCGTCGGCCCCGAACGGGTCCGGATACCGGCTCCAGTCCTCGTCCATCTCCGTCGCCGAGAGGAGACAGTCGTTCAGTTGCTCGATGAGCGACTCCTGGTCGAACTCGCGGCCGATGAAGACGAGTTCGACACCACGGTCGCCCCACTCGTCGTCCCAGTCTTCCTCGATGCCGGGTCGCGCCGCGAAGTAGCGCTCCTGTTCGGCCTCCGGGAGCGTTGCGAGCCACGTTCCGCTGGGGCCCGCTCGGACAGATTGGCCGGACTTGTCCATCCCCATCGCGATGTCCTCGCGACCCGCCGACCAGAAGAAACCCTTCGCGCGGATCACGCCATCCGGGAGGGTCGCAAGGAAGTCGGCGATCCGCTCTGGGTGGAACGGTCGGTCGGCGTCGAAGACGAACGAGGTGACACCATGTTCGGCCGCGGCGTCCCCGTGGTCGTGGCCGCTCTGGAGTTCGCGCTTCCAGCCGGCGGACTGGCTGGCGTGTCTGAAGTCGAACCGACCCGTGTTCAGGATCTCCGTCGGGTCGACCGCGCCGTGTTCCGTCCGGATGATCTTCGCGCGTGGCTGAAGCGCCTGTAGTACCGCTTCCATCTCGTCGAGTTCCTCGTCGGGCACGAGGTCACACTTGTTCAAGAGAAGGACGTCACAGAACTCGATCTGGTCCATGAGCGCCTCCTCGGGGACGCGCTCGTCGTTGGGTTCGACGGTGTCATCGGTGAGTGCCTGACCGGAGTCGAAGCCCGTCCAAAAGCTGTGCGCGTCGACCACGCTGACCATCGTGTCGAGCTCGTAGACCCCTGTTGGATCGAATTCCGCATCCTCGAAGCCACGAGCGAACGTCTGAGCGACCGGGATCGGCTCGCTGATGCCCGAGGGCTCGACGAGGAGATAGTCGAAGTCGCGGCGCTCGGCCAGCTCGCCGACCTGGTCGAGCATGTCCCCGCGGAGCCGACAGCAAATACAGCCGTTCGAGAGTTCGATGACCTCCTCGTTCTCCTCGGAGAGCTCGGATTCCTGCTCGACGAGCCCGGCGTCGACGTTCACCTCGCCCATGTCGTTGACGACGACCGCGACGTCGAGCCCGTGGTCGGTGTTCAAGATGTGGTTCAGGGTGGTCGTTTTGCCTGCTCCGAGACTTCCACTCAGTACCGTGACTGGAATTGGTCGCTGACTCATGTAGTATCGATTCGATTATGAAGTCGGGGCCACTTAATGCTAATTATTACGCAACGTGTATGCCTTTCATAACAAGATATACGGTTCGTCAGGGAGAGGGAAACCATATGTCAGTCATCAGTATATCGATGCCAGCTGTGCTCGTAACGAAGCTCGACGAGTTCGCGGATGACCACGGCTACTCCGGTCGGAGCGAAGTCGTCCGGCAAGGGGCACGAAACCTACTCAGCGAGTTCGAGAATGAACGACACGAGGACGAGAAGCTGGCGAGTGTCGTGCTCGCTCTGTACGACTATGGACTCCCCCACGTTGAACAGCGGTTGATGCAACTTCGCCATGAACACGACGGCCTCGTCGTCTCGAACGACCACTGCCATACCGATGGATCCTACTGTATGGAGGTGTTCGTCCTCGACGGATCGATGGCAGATATTTCGACGTTTATTCGGAAGACACGTGCAGTTTCCGACATCAACTCGGTTGACCACCTCCTCGTTTCCCCGAACGAATTCCCATCGACCGCAGCCGAAGACGAGCATTCTCTCGTAGGGTGATCGGGGTTATGTGGAAGACAGGCGCAAAACCCCGTCCTTTAGGGCGGGGAGGATGTCAAACCGTGTGGGTTAGCGTGATGTTCACTCGATTTACGTCGTCGAAATCCCGGAGCGCGTACACCAGTTCACGAATCCGGCTCGCAGCACCGCGACAGAACAGCGTTTCGAGACACCACTCTCCCTCGTGAATATGATTCGTCGTCGTGATCACGTCCTGAAAATCGTGTTGGACACCGTGGAGCGCCCCGATCACGGGCTCGTAGGCGTAATCAAAACTGATTATCGAAACGATATCGCCATCAACAGCCTCGAGACGCACGTGTGATTCGACGTACTCCTGCATCGCTTCGCGAACACCACGCGAACGTGACTCCAATCCCTCGGATTGCCACGTCTCGTCGAACTCCGCCACAAGCTCATCGGGGATGCTGAAGCTCGTTCTCATCGGTTGCTATCTACGCCTATAGATGTGTTAGCCTTTAGTATTCGATCCCGCCCGGCCACTAGCGGTATGTACGACCTATCTACCCATCTGGATAAGGAATGATCAGAGTGTTTGTATCCTGTAAGATATAGAAGTGTACATCTACGGTAGGCTTGTGCCAGACCAACGGGAGAGGTGTACCAATGGTCCCACATGAGCACTCAGATGATAATGACGAAGACCATACGCCACTACTTCTCTCGTGGCGCATAGTAGACGAATTTCGCGTATATCAGAACGTTCGTTTCGGCGAGTCGGTGGATTTACCGACAATCACGAAGCTGCAGGCCACTGTGAGGTGAGTAGGGGAGTCGGCGGGATTTAGTAGGTGAACGCGAAGATGCTCGTCCTAGAAATCGCGGACTCACGAATGGTTCACAGTACTCTTCCGCTACGAAACAACGAACATTGGAGAGTGAGCGATGCACCTCCATCGTTGCTGGACCCCCGCTATCGGGCCTCCACGACCATGATCGGAGATAACTACTGGATCGGCGCTTCGTACTCGGTGATAAACCCGAGGCCATCTCAACCCTCATCGAGAACCAGCAGACACGCTGGACGTCAACAATAAGTATCGGTCGACACGTAGGGCTTCTAAATGGACCCGCTACAATTTCTGTTCTCCGCGCTGGTTTTGGTCCCGCTGCACGCTGGGCATGCGAGCCACGACGCCGCTTCTCTTCCATTGTACCAGTTCGTGCTTGCTGTGGCCGTATTCGGGCTCGTAGCGTTTGCTGCAGTGAGAACAGCCGAATTCATCCGGTAGCCACCACGTTCTGGGCCACGGGTCACGCCTGTAAGGGACTTCGTAATGTGACCGACTGCGGTCACATCGGTCCCTGGTCAGTGTTTGGCTTCTGCTGGCCGTGGATCAGCTCGTACGAGCAGACTAAATACCAAAACGGCGATGATTTCGACGAGTTTCGTCCCTCCCTCGAGTGGAACCGTAATGAAATGTGTGAGCAGCGTTCCGAGGATGGTTCCCTCGTGCCCTTCAGTGGCCGCTGCGTTCGACGAGGTCAACACGACTCCGTGGTTGAGGACCGTATGCCAGAGCGCCCACCCCACGACCGAACCCACCATCAGGACGATCATAGCGATGTAGACCGTCTGGTTTTCGATCAGGCCGCGCCATACAGCGATCCCCAAAATCAGGACTACGAGCACTAGACCGAGGAACAGAAACGGTCGAGGGTCAGGGAACCCGCCGGTTTGAAGATAGAAATTGAGTGTCTGTGGGTTAGCATAGATGAGAAATCGCGGCAACCCCCACCAGAGGTGAACGGCTACTGAGATGAGAACGAGCACTGCTCCAAAGTACTGGAGACTTCGTATCCTGTTTCTCTCCATTGTCGGATAATGTCCTGACGGATGTATAGAGACGCTGGTTTGATGCTCGAATGCGTCCCCTCAACCGCACTACTGGCACCCATGGCGACTTCGAGCTGCAAGGTTGGGAACCGGACGGGGTGGAGGTACCGCTGTTCATCCGATGAGACACTCTCACGCCGTGAACTGCGTTCAGACGGTTACTATAGATTGTCATAGCGCGATACTGAGAACGACTGTGCGGACTATCCAGACGTGCAGTCACAAGGGACCACAATGGCAGGCAATGCGAAGGCAATCGACGGAGGCGGCGACGAGACCGTCACCGTACCGGCGACCGAAACACAACGGAGTAGCGGATTAGACGGCAACGTCGTGGGAGCATTATCGTCCGTTCTGTGGCTCGTCACAGGAATTACTTTCTGCGTTGTCGACGACCGTGAGTTCGTGCGTTTTCATGCTGCCCAGAGCATCGTGTTCTCGGGAGTACTCGTCACACGGGTGGTATAGATGATTGATTTCATGCATTCGCTGACCATCGCTAATCTGGTATTGCCAACGGACCCTGGAAAGCAACTGCTGCTTACGGTTGCGTTGTTGGTCAGTCTCGGCGCGTTCGGCTACGGACTCATGGAATTGCGGATGGTTTACCGGATGTACACCACACGGACGAATACAGTTGCCTCCGTTGCCAATCACCCAGGTGTGGTTGAGCTCAAGGGTACCGTCCGTATAGAGAGTGACTCGTTACGCGCGCCGTTCACTGACACTGAGTGCGTCGTGTACAAGTACGAAATCGAAGAGCTCCGTCGTGACGACGGTGGCTCGAATTGGGAGACGATCGATGCAGGGGATGAACGCGTCCCGTTCCGCATCGAAGACGATACGGGAAGTGTGCTGGTCGAACCTGATGGTGCGCGCCTTCGACTCGATGCGCAGCGAGTATTTCGTAACCGTCCTGGCGAGGAACCGTCCTCGACCATCACTCAAGGCCTCTCTGCCCTCTCCAGTATAGAGATCGGGGGGTTCTCGATCAAAGCTAGTAACGACCGACGGTACACGGAATACCGGTTGGATCCAGGCGAATCCGTCTACGTTCTCGGTCCAGCAGGTTCCGACCCCACCGTGAGTGATTCGGCAGGCGAGATAAACGCGGTCATCGGTCGGACAAGTAGACAAGGGCTCATCGAACGAGCTACGAACCGAGTGCTGGGGCGATCGCCGTTTCTCCTTGCCGATGGTACTGAGCAAGCGGCGCTCTCTCGTGTGGTAAGACGATCACTTTTCGGATTGACGTCCGGCACGATCATACTCGCTACTGTAATTATTGTATTTAGTATATAGAGATACGTAGTGCAAAGTCGAAAGCAAGCAAATCGGTGGCCGTCGAGGCATGAGTGGCTTCGGCAATACTCTCCCCGAAGAAGACCAGCACGGTTCTCTCGACTGTCCTCGTTCCGCAAGTCGAGCGCCACCCCGGTTCCCCGTACGCAGCCGATCTGAGGGAGACCATCCGCTGTCAGTACCTTGTGTAGCTCATCGAAAGGAGATCACGAATGTAGCGTACTGGTCGCAGCTGTCTACTTGATGTTCCTCTTCCGTGTGAAAGCGAGTGTAATCATTACTCCCTTGCGGGATTGTTTCGGGTGGTGCCGAAAAGGTCGTGCCGATCCGATCCTCCACCGGGAATACAAACCCGGTAAGGAGGGAACAAAGCCGCTTCTTCTTCAAATATCGAAGAAGCGCTCCAATCGCTCGCTTTCCGGTGGCGCAGTCGCGTACGACCCGATGAACAGCCCCAGCAGACTGACGATGACACCCGGAACGACCGGGTCGATCTGGGAGAGAATACCGGCGAGGTCGCTTTGCAGGAAGTGCCAAACGATCACCGTGAGGAAGCCACCGACCATCCCGAGTGCGGCTCCCCAGAGATTCGCTCGCTTCCAGTTCAGCCCGATGAGCACCGGGATCGAAAAGGACGCGCCGATGAGCGCCGTCTGGAGGATGACGATGAACTGCACTAACCCCCCCAAGACACCCGGTGTCAGCGCGAGGACCAACGGAACGACACCGACGACCACGGTACTCAGTCGGTTCACCCATAGTTTTCGGCGTTCGCTGGCGTTCGGGTTGAGGAGTTGCGCGTAGAGGTCGTGTGCAAGCGCACCCGCGGAGACGATCATGATCGAGTCGACAGTACTCAACATCGCGGAGAGGATGGCTGTCACGACCATCGCACCGAGAACCGGACCGAGTACATTGATACTCATGATGATACTCGCGAGGTCGGGGGTGCCGAGTTCGGGGAACATGACGCGCATTCCCATTCCGATGAGTGCGACGCTGGTCGCGATGATGACCTGATAGATCAGGGTCAAACCGATCGCCTGACGAACGGTCTTTTCGTCCCGCATCGAGTAGACGCGCGTGAGTTCGTAGGGCGCACCGATCATCCCGAACCCGAACGCAGCAGCGATCGTTCCCACTTCGATGGGTGTGTATCCCCACCCGGTAAGCGAAGGCTGAACCGCCGTGAGGGTCGCGTTGAGTGCCTCGAATCCGCCGATGTACTGGAAGATCTGCGGGAGAGCAACGACCGCCCCCGCCAACATGATGATGAACTGGACGAAGTCGGTGAGTGCGCTCGCGCGCATCCCACCGAGCGTCGTGTAGATGAGGACGATAACCACCATGAGGATCATTCCAGTGTTCCGGGAGACCCCGAACATCGACTCGAAGACGAGCCCGGCACCCGTGTACTGTGCACTGATGTAGACCGTGTACGCACCGAAGATGAGCACCGCTGAGAGTGCACGGAAGTAATCGTCGCTACGTCCGCCACGGCCGAACCGAGCTACGAGGAAATCGGGCACTGTGAGTTCTCCGAACCGACGTATCTTCGGGGCGACGAACACGAGCGAGACGAGCCAACCGAGCCAGAGCCCGATCCAGATGTAGACGTAGCTGACGCCGGTCAGGTAGTGGACACCGATGGTCCCGATGAACGTCCCGGCGGACATCTGCGTCGCCGACAGCGTGGTTCCGCCGACGATCGGACCGATCGACCGACCCGCAACGAGGAAGTCGTCCTCAGTATTCGTTGTCCGGTAGCCGTAGTAGCCGATCCCGAGAACGACCAGGAAGAACACGAAGACGATGGCGAGGAACAGTGGCCCGACGGCACCGAGCACGGGACTCATCGGTCCCCTCCGGTGCTCTCGGTGTCGTTCGTCTCGACTCCCATCCACGATTCGTCCTCCTGGAGGTATCCCCAGGCGAGCGCGGCGCCCGCCATCGCGAATCCGATCACGACGACGGGTATGATCATGCCAAGGACGGTCATTCGATATCACCACGTGTCACGTTCCGGTCGTAGCGAAGGAACGCACCGAGGAATCCGACGATGATCAACAATCCGACCACCGTCATAACGTTGCTCGTCGTCAGCATCGAACCGCTCCCGTCCCCGTAAGTCGCGTAGATGAATCCCGGTACGTGAAGGAGGGAGAAGGTCAGTACGTTCCCGTTCGAGGATTGGACCGTCGGGAACACGTCACCCTGGGCTTGGGTCCCCTGAGGGAGTGTCGTCGTCACGTCGACGACGCTGGCACTGCCAGGGGTTGCGTAGTCCGGAACGAACAACGGGACTTTGAGTGCGCCGTTCGCGTTGGTGGCCGAGTAGCTAACGCGCAGCGTCACGGTATCCCCGTTCTCCACGTTCCTCACGGGTATCGACACGTCGACGACTTCCCCGTTTCTCTCCGTCGTGGCGTCGACCCGTTGGCCATCTACCACTGCAGTGAAATCCGAGATACCCCTTCCAGGGAACGACCAGACGGTTCCGGTGAGTGCCGTGAGTCGTTGATCACCACTGCCGACGGATGCTACCTGTAGTCTGTACGTCCCGCGAACGTCGTTCGTCGACGGCGATGCTTCAACGGTCACGTCTGCATCGCTGAGCGTCACCGACGGCGCAGCACTGCTCTGTGCAACGACGCCACTGGAACTCATACCCACTGCGACCGCCAAGACGATCGCGGTGAGAGCAAACGAACGAACCCGTCTCCGATTCGAGAGGTGTAGTGTTTGCATCATCGTGTTATATAAACTCGCCCACGCACTGGCAAGCCATACCGTGGTGAGTAAGACCAATAGTATAAACGTTTCTTTTGCAATGGGCAGGGATCGGTCGGCGATCACCCCGATTCGTGGTGTTGTCTGGCGAATCGGACGCGAAATTGTCACTTGAATGGAGTCGATCTCGCCGCTCGTCGATAGTACCACCGGGGTGATAGCCGATAGCGGGACAGCCCCGTACCGAACCACGTGGATGCTCACGAAGGTGCGCGTGCGATCGGTGAGTGCCCGTTCAGTACGGTCTAGGACGGATCACAGCGACCGTTCGAGGTTCGTCAGCACGTGTGCGGTCGTGTGGATCCCGGTTCGGAAGCGCTCCACGGCCAAGTTTTCGTTCGGTGAGTGGTTGTCCTCGTCCGCGTTCGCGTATGGAACGACGACACACGGGGTACCGAGATGGTTCTCGAAGACGTACGTGGGCAGTGACCCACCGAGCGAGGGTTTGAGGATCGGATCGTTGTCCCACGTCTCGCCAACGGCGTCGAGGATCGGCGCGATGACCGGGGAATCGAGCGACGTCCGTTGGGGGGTCATCGATCCGTGGCTGATGACGTCGAGGTCGACGGTCCCGGAGGCGTGACGCTCGACGTGGTCGCGGAATCGGGTGAGGATATCGTCCGGGTCTTGGTCGGCGACGAGGCGCATATCGATCTTCACGCTCGCCGTCGACGGGATGATGGTCTTGCTCCCCTCACCGGTGTAACCGCTCCCGAAACCGGGAACGTTGAGGGTCGGATAGTAGAGGAGCTTTTCGAGCGGCGACTCTCCGGGACCATCGGCGAATCCGTCGATACCGAGGTCCGACCGCATGGCGGCGGCGTCGAACGGGATGTCCGCTAGCACCTCACGGTCCCGATCCGTGATCCCACGGACGTCGTCGTAGAAGCCGTCGATGGCGATCCGACCGTTCTCGTCCTTCATCGATCCGAGGAGGCGAACGAGTTCCCACGCCGGATTCGGCACTGGTCCCCCGAAGTTCCCCGAGTGGAGGTCACGGTTCGGTCCCTCGGCGTCGATCTGGACGTAGAGCATCCCCCGTGCGCCCATGAGGACGTGCGGGCGGCCCGACGGGTCGATCGGTCCGTCGGCGGCGTAGGTGAGGTCCGCCGCGAGTTCGTGGGCGTGGGTCTCGACGACCCACTCGAGGTTCGGACTACTGCTCTCTTCCTCGCCCTCGACGAGGAGTGTCACGTTGACTGGGAGCGACCCAGCCTCGCGGAGCGCGCGGACGGCACAGAGGTGTGAGAACCACTGACCCTTGTTGTCGCCGGCCCCACGGGCGTAGATCCGGTCGGTTCCATCGGGTCCCTCGCGAATCGTCGGCTCGAACGGGGGCGTCTCCCAGAGGTCGGCCTCCACCGGCTGGACGTCGTAGTGCCCGTAGAGCAGGACTGTAGGGACGGCGTCGGGGTCTTCGGCCCGCGCGTGGGCGATGACGGACGGTTGGCCCGGTGTCTCGACGGTTTTCACGTCGTCGAAACCGTACTCGCGACAGGCGTTTTCGACGAGCGCGGTGCACTCGGCGACGCCCTCGTCGGTCGCGCTGATGGAGGGTTGTGCGAGCAGCTCGAACAGGTCGTCGAGGGACGTCTCGAAATCGGCATCGATGCGTTCGTCGACGGCGGCGTTCATTGGCGCACACCCCGCTTGAACACTGCAACTGGATCGGCGAGGGTCTCGAAGGTCTCGTGCGGGTCGTCGGCTACGACGACGACATCGGCGCTCTTGCCGCGTGTGAGCGTTCCGGCTCGGTGGTCGATGTGCGCCGCGCGTGCGGCGTCGCTGGTCGCCGCCCGGATCGCCTGGTCGGTCGATGCGCCGAACTCGCGGAGGAGTTGCATCTCCTCGTAGAGGTTGCCGTGCATACTGTCGGTGCCGAGGGCGAGGGGGATATCTCTATCGACGAGCGAAGTCCACGTCTCGCGGACTGTCTCACGAGCGTCTCGGACGTTCTCCATTATCGCGTGGCTGTCGGCGTCGCCCTTCTCGATACCCTCCGGGTTCATGAGTATCGAGAACGTGCCGACGACGAACTGGTCGCCACCGTCGAGGGCGTCGATCGCCGCCGGGCCGAGCGTCGCTGCGTGTTCGATGGTGTCGACGCCACAGTCGATGGCTTGTGTCGCTCCCGGCCCGCCGTGAGCGTGGGTCGCGACGTGGAGTCCGAGGCGATGTGACTCGGCGACGATGGTCTCGACCTCCTCGCGTGTGTAGTTCGGGGTATCGAGGCCACCCGCATCGCTCGAAACGCCGCCGGTGGCGAAGTACTTGCTGTGGTGGGCCCCCCGGTCGTAGTTGGTTCGCACGCGGTCGCGGACCTGTTCCGGCCCGTCCGTCGCGGTCAGCGCCTTCCCGTGGCCGCCCGTCGGTGTCAGGTGCACCCCGCTCGGAAGCAATCGTGGCGCGTCGAGTTCGCCCTCGCGCTCCAATCGAGCCAGCGTCACGTCGATATACCGCTCGGCGGCCATCAGTCGCATGGTGGTCACGCCCGCGTCGAGGTCGGCTCGGAGGTTGTGTGCGGCGCGAACGGCCTGTTCGGCGGGGTCGGCCCGCATCTGTGCGATCTGGTCGCCCTCACCGGGTCGGATCGAGGCGTGTGAGTGGGCATCGACCAGTCCTGGAAGGACGTACCCCTCGGTGTCGAACACCAGTTCGCCGTTCTGGGGAACGTCGTCGCGAACGGCACAGACCGTCCCATCCGAGAACTCGAGAACGGTCCCGTCCATCCCCCCGACATCCGGGTCGTAGATACCGGCGGCGCGGATATACTGCCTGTCACTGTCAGACATAAACGCTAAGTCTCAGTACGGGTCATTAAGCGTATCCATGCTGGATCCGATAGACCGACAGACAGAGACGGAACTCCGTGACCTGGTCGACCCCGCCGAACTCGAACGCCACGTCGACGCCTTCGTGGGGCTCGACCGGGTCTCGGGGACCGACGACGAGTGGGACGCGAGCGAGTACGTCGTCGAGACGCTCGAATCGTACGGCGTCGACGCCACACTCCACGAGTTCGAGGGCTACGTCAGCGTTCCCGAATCCGGGTCCGTGACGGTCACGACGCCGACCCACCACGAGATCACCGACGCGATCACGACCTCCTTCAGCGCGAGCACTCCCACGTCGGGCCTCGTGGGCGAGCTCGTCCACGTGCCCGAGGTAACCCCCGAGGCGCTCGCGGGTCGGGACGTCGCCGGAAAGATCGCCTTTACGACGGGACTCCCCACACCGGAACCGATCGGGATCCTCGAAGAAGCGGGCGTCGAAGGCGTCGTCTTTCAGTCGATCAACCCCGACGAACTCCACGAGATGATCGTCACGCCGGTCTGGGGAACGCCCGGTGTCGACGAGGTCGACGAGATCCCGAACCTACCCGTCGTCGAGGTGAGCCACGACGCGGGCGAGTGGCTCGCCGGACGGCTCGACGAGGGACCGGTCGAGGCGACGCTCACCACTCGCGTCACGACCGAACTCACGACGCTTCCGTGTGCCGTCGGGCGGATCGACGGGACCGAGAGCGACCAGTATTTCGTGGTCGGCAATCACGTCGATTCGTGGTACGAAGGGATCACCGACAACGCGACGGCGATGGTCTCGACGCTCGAACTCGCCCGGCTCTTCGCCGACGCGGAGCCGAAGCGCGGCCTCGTCTTCGGGTTCTGGCCCGCCCACTCCACGGGCCGCTACGCGGGCAGCGCGTGGTGGGCCGACGAGCACTACACCGACCTCCGGGAGAACGGTGTCGGCTACCTCCACATCGACCTCAACGGGCTGAAAGGAGCCGACGGCCTCTGGTTCCAGCACATGGCCGAACTCGCCGAGGAACACCGCGACGCGATGGAAGTGGCGACCGACATGCCCCTCAGAGAGGCCGAGAACAGTTGGCTCGGCGGGTCACGGCGGCCCGCGCGCAACTCCGACCAATCGTTCTGGGGGGCTGGGGTTAGCTCGCTACTGTCGGGTGCGCGGCTCGAACCCGAATCCGAGGAGGGCGGACCGATCGGCGGCGGCTGGTGGTGGCACACGCCCGAGGACACGCGCGACAAGGTCGACATCGACGTGCTCGTCGAGGAGACGCGGCTCTACACGACGATCGCCTCCCGGATCTGCAATTCGCCCGTCCTGCCACACGACTTCACCGCGACGGTCGACGACATCACCGAGACGCTCGACGCGGTCGCCGACGCAGCCGAGGGTGAGGTGGATTTCACAGGTCTTCAGGAGCAGGCGACCGACCTCCGCGAGCGGATCGAGCGCGTCAACGCGGTCATCGACGAGCGCGCCGGCGACGACGCCGACCTCGCGGTGGCCGCAGCGGCGCTCCAGAAGGAGTTCGCCAACCGGCTCAATCCCGCGCTTTACATGGATCGCCCGGCGTACGAACACGACCCCGCGCTCTCGCACGCGTTGCTCCCGAGCCTCAGGATCGCCGAGGAGCTACCGAATCGAACCGGGCGTGACCGGCGGTTCGCGGAGGCCAGCGTCCAGCGTGGGAAGAACCGACTCGCGGAGTCGATGCGGGAGGCCGCGCGCGCGGCCGACCGCTTCCTCGACGCGTCCGATCAGACCGCGTAGTCGTACTGGTCGGGCCACGAGACCGCATCCTCCTGCCCCAGTTTCTCGGCCGCGTGGAGCGCGAAGTAGGGGTCGCGCAGGTGTTCGCGGCCGACGACCACGAGGTCGGCGCGGCCGTTGCGAACGAGCGCGTCGGCGTATTCCGGCGCGGTGATCCCGCCGACGGGCCCAACGGGAACGCCGGCTTCCGACCGCACGCGCTCGGCGAACGGAACCTGATAGCCCGGTCCGGTGTGGGGGATCTCCTGGGTCGGGTCGAGCGCACCGGCTGAAACGTCGACGAGGTCCACGCCGGCGGGTTTGAGGCGCTCGGCGAGCCGAACGGTCTGGTCGGCCGTCCAGGCGTCCTCACCGAGCCAGTCGGTGGCGGAAACTCGAACGAGAAGGGGTTTCTCCGCGGGCCAGACCTCGCGGATCGCCTCGACTGTCTCGACCACGATACGGCTCCGGTTCTTGAAGCTCCCGCCGTAGGCGTCGTCCCGGTGGTTGGTGTGCGGCGAGAGGAACTCGTGGAAGAGGTAGCCGTGGGCGGCGTGGAGTTCGATGACGTCGAAGCCGGCCCGGAGCGAGTGCTCGGCGGCGTCGACGAACGCCCGCTCGATAGCCTTGATCCGGTCGGTCGTGAGCACCTCCAGCTCCGGCGGTTCGTCGGAGGGCCACGGGACGTCGCTCGGGGCCGGCGTCGCCCAACCGCCCTCGTCGGGGCCGAGCGGGGCGCCGCCCTCCCAGGGTCGAGTCTTCGAGCCTTTGCGTCCAGCGTGGGCGAGCTGGATCCCGGGTACGCTACCCTGGGATCTGACGAAGTCAGTTATCGGCGCGAGCGCGTCGGCGTGCTCCGGGCTCCAGATTCCGAGGTCCTCGGGGGTGATGCGTCCGCGGGGCGTGACGGCGGTGGCCTCGGTCAGGACGAGCCCCGCCCCGCCAGACGCCCGGCTTCCGAGGTGAACGTGGTGGAACTCGGTCGCGAGACCGTCCCGCGCCTCACAGGAGTACATGCACATCGGCGAGACGGTCACCCGGTTGGGGATCGTGGCCCCGCGAAGGGTCAGCGGACTGAAGAGGTGGTCGGGCATCGAACGCTCTACTCGGTGTCGCGAATAAAAGACATCGGTCCCCCCGTTGCCACCCGGTCACTCGAACAGCGAATCGGGGAGGCCCACGCCGAGGCCAGGGTCCGTAGGAACGTCCACCACCGGTTCGAAGTCGAACGCAGGCTCCGCGACATCCTCCGCGACGAGGTTCATACAGAGCTCACAGCCGGCCGACATTCCCGTGAGTGTCGCCGCGAGGTGGAGGTTCGCAGCGGCTTCGAGCGACGTGCCGAAGGCGCTGACCGGCGAGGTCGAGAGCCCGTGTCGTCGGGCGACGGTCGCGAGGTGACGGAGCCCGCGGAGCGACCCGGTCTTGGCGAGTTTGAGGTGACAGCCAGCGACCAGCCCCCGTTCGCCGAGGCGTTCGAGGTCCCCCGGACCATGGACACTCTCGTCGGCGAATACCCGCACGCCCGTCTCCGTCCACAGATCGCGCATGGCCTCGGGACGATCGGCCGCGGTCGGCTGTTCGAGGTACTCGATCCGCTCGGTGCTATCGAGCCCGGCGACCGCACGGCGGGCGGTCGCCACGTCCCGCCACCCGGTGTTCGCGTCCACGCGGAGCGTCCCGTCGTCGGGGAGCACGTCAAGAACCGCGTTGATGCGTTCGACGTCGCCGCCGACGTCGCCGTCGGCCTTGATCTTGAACCGCCGAAACCCGCTCTCGACGCCCGCGGCCGCGCGCTCGACGGCGTCAGCGGGGTTGAGCGCCGGGATCACGAACACGAGCGGGACGGAATCGCGTACCGTCGGCCCGAGGAGGTCGGCGACCGGCGTTCCCAGCCGCTTGCCCTCCAGATCGAGCAGCGCGAGGTCGACCGCGGTGGTCGCCCCCGGTGCGTTCGGGAAGGATTCGTCGAACGCGGCGAGCGCGGCCATCGCCTCGTGGACGGGTCGTCCCTCGACCGACGGGGTGATCCAGCGCTCGATGACCTCGACCATCCCCGCGGTGGTCTCGCCGGTGAACCACGGCAGGGCGGTTCCCTCGCCGTAGCCGACACGGCCCGCGTCCGTCCCGATTCGAACGAACACGTGGTCGGATGCAGCGTGGTCCTCGTAGCTCATGGGGAACGCACCGTCGAACGGGATCGCCCGCCCCACGACGTCCACAGTAGTGATTCGCATCGTTAGAACGAGTGCGCCGTGTGAACACATAAGGGTTCGTGGTGGTCCGAGCGGTTCAGGTTGGGAACCGATCGGTCCCATGGATCCGTTCAGACGGTGGGCAGCGACTCGCGTGCGCGGTGGAGTTCGGCCACGGCGTCGTTCTGTGCGCGCTTCAACTGGACCTGGAGGAAGCGCCGTTCGTCGGCGTCCAGACGGGGGAACTCGCGGGCGGGCGAGAACCGCGGAACCGGTTCGCGACTCGTCGCTGGATCCTGGACGAACTGGCCCTCGGAGACGAGGTTGAGCCTGGTCAGGCGTCGTGACAACCCTTTGATGACGTCGTTGGCCTCATCCGGCGCGACATCGCCGTTCTCGATGGCGGCGTAGAACGCAGAGAGCGCATCGTGGAGCGTGTCGAGTTCGTCGAGGGTCGGCGAGAAGTCGAACGCGTCACCGGCCACGTCGTCGTACTCGGCGACCGCCGACCGGATCGATTCCGTGTTTCGAACGTGGTCGAGCGGGAGCACGGTCGCGTCGAGCACGCGCGCCACGGCGACGGCGTACACCCGGATGTCCCGGAGGAGTTCGTCCTCACCCGCGGTGTCGAGCGTGTCGGTCGAGAGGTGCCAGGCGTCCGAGTTCCCGCCGCAGCCACCGACGCTGTGGTAACCGCGTTCGTCTCTGACGTCCTTCGGGATGTTCGACGAGAGCATCAGGAAGCCGCTGATTCCCAAGTTGTCGAACGTGTAATCGCCCGCCCGGAACGGGTGGTGTTCGGCGGACGGGGCCCCTGCGACGTCGTCTATCGTGTCCGTCACGAGGTCGTGGGTCTCCGGCGTCCAGCAGGACATGTCGACGTACTCGGTCGCGTCCTTCGCCCCGGGACTGTCGCAGTTGACCTGCGCGACGCAGTGACGATCGAGGTCTTGGGCGAACTCGTCGGCGAACCAGGTCGAGCCAGCGTAGCGGCCGGTCGAGTGGCCCGGCCACCAAGCAACACGAAGATTTCGGGCGAACTGGTCGCTGTGGGCGTCGAAGACCCGGGCGAGCTCGAGCAGCGCGGCGTCGCCCGTGGCGTTGTCGGTGATCCCGACGAACCACGAGTCGTAGTGACCGTGCAAGAGGACGAAATCCTCCTCGGCGGGGTCGGCCGTGCCCTCGATTTCGGCGACGACGACCGGACAGGCCATGAAGTCGGTCGTCACGTCGGTCGTGAGTTCGATCTCGAGAGCACCCTCGTCGAGCCACGCCTTCAACTGCTCGCCGTCGGGCTTGCAGACGTTGACGATCGGGAGGTCCGGAACCCGCGCGTCGCGATACTCGTCGAGGGTGGGCACGCCACCCCAGATCGGCGTCGAGATGCCGCTGTGGGGTTCGCGGTCGTGTTCGTGGATGCAGATCACGGCCTCGGCGTTTTTCTTCTCCAGCGCCAGCATCCCCGAGACCGAGATCGATCCCGCGTCGGTCAGGGCGATCTTTCCAGCGAGGTCGCCGACGTCGTCGTAGGGTTCGCCGACTTCGACCGTGTCGTCGATGAGGTCGCTCCCGGCGGCCCCGACGTACACGACGTCACCCGTCACCGTCCGGTCGGCCGAGAACCCGACGGTCTTGAGCGGTCCGTGGTCGAAGGTCCGTCCGACGACGTCGAGTTCCGCGCCCTTCGGCTGACTGATGTACAGTTTGGGGTCGAAGCGTTCGTAGGAGACGCCGAACGCGTCGAGGCGGTCGGTGAGGTACGCGGCGGCCGCGCGTTCGTCCGCGGTCCCACTCACCCGTTCGAGGTCCGAGAAGCGTTCGAGGAGGTTCCACGGCCCGTCGATGGACGTCTCGTCGACGAGCGAACGTTCGAGCGCTGACAGCGCGCTCCGGTCTGCGATCTGGTGACTCATCACGTTTCAGGACCACAGCCGACAGTAAATAGATTCGGACTCGGGTCGGTCGCCTGTCGCTTCAGCGACGGCGGTCAACCGTTTTGCCCAGACCGATGCGTTCTTGCCCTCGATTCGTGTTCGTCCGCCCGTGTACAATCCACGGAGAAGCGTGCATCGCGCACACGACGGACGAGGTTCCGAGCGGAGACCACGATGACCGTCTCGCTCGACTACGAGGACTACGACCTCGGGAGCATGACCTGGGAGGAGGCGACGGAGGCGATCCCCGACGCGGATCTCCTGGTGCTCCCGAGCGGGTCGGTCGAACAGCACTCGATCCACCTCCCACTGACGGTCGATACCCTCCGTGCGGAGAACCTCTCGCGCGTGCTGGCCGAGGCTGCCGCGTCGCGGGACCGCTCGATGCTGCGGCTCCCGACGCTCCCCTACGGCTACTCCGAACACCACATGCAACGCGCCGGGACGGTGACGCTCCGCGCCGAGACCTACCAGCGAGTCCTCGAAGAGGTCGGCGAGAGCGTCGCCGCACACGGAGCCGAGCGCCTCGCGATCGTGAACTGCCACGGCGGCAACCGTGCGCCGATGAAGCTCGCCGCCGACCGCCTCCAGCGCGACCACGACCTCGAAGTCTACCCGATCCACTGGACGGACTTCGCCCGCGAGCAGCTCGAAGACCGCTTCGGCGACGACTGGGGGCACGCCGGCGACCACGAGACGAGCGTCATCGAACTGTTCTACCCCGACCTCGTGCGCTCGGAGAAAAAGGAGCCACAGACGACCGTCGCCGACTACGAAGCCCGCCAGTACACTTGGTTCACCGACCTCACCGAACAGGGCGGCCTCGGCGACCCGACGAACGCCGACAGCGAGTTCATGAAGCAGGTCGTCGAGGAGACGACCGAGCGAATCCTCGACGCGCTCGAATCGGATATGGCTCAGTAGGGTTCACATCACGGATGGCCGCCACGAACGTGGTTCGGCGTGCGAATACGTACCTTCATTTAGCCATCCCACGCGACTGTTGGCATGGCACGACTCGACAACGAGACGATCGGCGACGCGTACACGAGCGACTTCGCGTGGGACCTCCTCGAGGACCTCGTGGACCTCGAAACCCGGATGGCCGGACAAGCGGAAGAACACGACGGCGCGGCGGTCCTCCGGGAGCGCTTCGAGGGGATCGGTCTCCGCGACGTTCACCTCGACGAGTTCGACATCGACGGCTGGTAGCGGGGGTCCTCGGCGATCGAGACAAGCGGTACCCACGACCAGCGCTACGAGAAGGACTATCAGGTGATCGCACTCCCCGGAACCCCCGCCGGGACCATCGAGGGGAACCTCGTCGACGTCGGCGACGGCCGCCCGGAGGACTTCGAGGCCACCGACTGCGAGGGTCGGGTCGTGATGGCGTCGAGCGAAACACCGGAAAACTACGGCCGCTGGATACACCGGATGGAGAAGTACGTCACCGCCGCCGACGCGGGGGCCTGCGCGTTCGTCTTCTCGAACCACGTCGAGGGCTGTCTCCCGCCGACGGGCGAGGTGGGCTACAACAACCGACCGGGACCGATCCCGGCGGTCGGGGTGTCGAAGGAGGTCGGTGCGCGCCTCGGCCGCCACGCCGACCGCGGGAGGCTGGACGTGAGCGTCGACGTGACGTGCCGAAACGAACCCAGTACCTCGGTCAGCGTCGCGGGCGACGTCGGCCCCGAAACCGACGAGATGGTACTCGTGACGGCCCACGTCGACACCCACGACATCGCCGAAGGCGCAAACGACAACGGTGCCGGGTCGGTGCTCGCGACGGAGGTCGGTCGACTGCTGAAACGCGTCGAGGACGACCTCGAAACGCGCGTTCGGATCCTCGTCTTCGGCTCCGAGGAGATCGGTCTCAAGGGTGCCTACCACGCGGCGGAGCGCTACGACCTCGACGCCGTCCGCTGCATCGCCAACATCGACGGCGCGGGCCGCGCCCGAACCCTGTCGGTCAACGCCAACGGGTTCGACGGGGTGCTCGCGGCGTTCGAGACCGTTGCCGAGGAGCACTCGATCCCCCTCGACGTCTCGAACACCGTCTCGCCGCACGGGGACCAGTGGGCGTTCGTCCAAGAGGGCGTCCCCGGGGCCATGATCTCCTCGACGAACGTGACCGGAAGCGGTCGCGGCTGGGGGCACACCCACGCCGATACGCTCGACAAGATCGACGTTCGCGACCTCCGCGAACACGCGGTCACCGTCGCCGACGCGGTCTG
The DNA here is from genome assembly GCF_003602035.1 of Halococcus sp. IIIV-5B. Taxonomy (NCBI): domain Archaea; kingdom Methanobacteriati; phylum Methanobacteriota; class Halobacteria; order Halobacteriales; family Halococcaceae; genus Halococcus; species Halococcus sp. IIIV-5B. The sequence continues at coordinate 111,752 of NZ_QZWE01000001.1, forward strand.
TGCGCTGGCCGGGGACCGAGTCGAGGTAACCAGCCGGTCGCGGGACGACACACGGGCGTTGGTCGACGAGGGCTACGAACAGGAACTCCGGCTCGGCGGGCGCTGGCCGTACTGAACGGCTGACGGGAAGCGGTTCGTCAGCCGAGCAGGTCGTCCAGTTTCTCCATCTTGGGGGTGGGATACGCGCGGGCGCTCTGCGTGACCCCGTGGCGCGCCCAGGCATCCGCCTGTTCGAGGGCGATGCTCGCCGGGTCGAGAAACGGAACCCCGAGTTTCTCCTCGATCTCGGCGTGGCGTTGGGCGAACGAGAGGCTCATACAGCCCGGGAACAGCGCCTCCGCACCGTCCTCCTCGATCGCTTGTTTCCCAACCGAGACCATTCGCTCGACGAGGGCGTCCGACTCGTGGTCGATCCCCTCGACGGGTGCGTCCACCGACCGGATGCTCACACATCGGTCGGCGAGCCCATACTCTTCGGCCTGTTCGGCCGACAGCGGGACCGTCGCGTCGAGCACCGTGAGCCAGCCGAAACGATGGGCGACCTGGGCCGCGGTGTAGAACGTCGCCTCCGCGGGGCCGACGACCGGGATGTCGAGGAGTTCGCGGAGGGCACGGAGTCCAGGATCGCCGAAGCAGCCGATGACGAGCGCGTCGTAGTCGGCTTGGATCTCGTGGGCCGTCCGCAGCGACCCGATCACACACCAGACCTCCTCGACGCCGCTCTCGATGCTCGACGGACCGGCACCCGTGGCCACGACGACGTCGACGCCGACGTGGTCCGGGGTGAACGCGTTGGCGACGCGTTCGCGCCGGTCGCGTTCGTCGTCCGAGAGTCCAGTACCGGGGACGAGGTAGGCGATCCGCGTCATCGGCGTGCTCCGTTGGTTCCGTCCATCGGGATCAGTCCCACACCGTTTCGAGAACCCGAAGGACGTTCCCGCCGGTGACTTTTCGAATATCCTCGTCGGAGTAGCCCTCGCGCACGAGCCAGCGGACGATGTTGTGCCAGGCCTCGGTCGGGTTCTCCATTCCCTCGACGTAGTCGAACTCGATCGTCTGCCAGTCGGGGTACTTCGAGTAGTCCTTCCCCATGTACTGGTGGAGCCCACGGTGGTCGCCGTAGAGGGTGTCGGGGCCGAACGAGACGTGGTCGATGCCGACGAGCTCCTCGACGTACTGGAAGTGGTCCATCACCGACTCGATGGTGTGTTTCGGGTGGTCCGGCGAGGCGACGTTGTGTGGGGCGGACTGGATGCCGATCACGCCGCCGGTGTTGGCGACGGCTTCGATGACTGGGTCCGGGTCGAGACGACTGATGTCGAGGAGTGCCTTGGCCCCGTTGTGGGAGAGGACGACTGGATCCTCGGAGACCGCACAAACGTCGAGGGTCGTGTTGTCGCTCGCGTGGCTCGGGTCGACGAGGATCCCGAGTTTGTTCATCCGTTCGACACAGCGTTCACCGAAGGTCGTCAGACCGCCGTCGCGGTGTTCGTCCCGACCACCGGTGCCGAGCGCGTTCGATTCCGCGTAGGTGACCCCGAGCGCCCGAACGCCGAGTCCGTAGAGCACGTCGAGTCGGTCGATCTCGTTTTCTATCATCATACAGCCCTCGACGGAGGGGACGATGGCGACCTTCCCCTCGTCGTGGGCACGCCGAATGTCGTCGATGGACTTGGCTCGGATCACGAGGTCCTGCTTCTCGACGTCGGCGGCACGCATCCCGAGATCGTGTATCACCTCGGTCCACTTCCACCCGTTTCGCGAGTGCATCCGGAGTACGCCGTCGAAGTGCCAGTCGAAGACCGCGTCGAGGGTCGACTCGGCGAGGGCGTCGTAGGCCGTGAACGCCCGACCCTGGCGCGCGTAGTCCTCGACCGCGTCCATCTCTTTCGGGAAGTAGAAGGCGTGTTCGTGCATCGAGACGATTTCGCACTGGTCCGAGAGCGCGTCGGCACGTTCCGCGTCCGCCGAGTCGAGCTCGATTTCGCACGGGTCGCCGAAGAAGTGGGGTTCGTCCTGAAACTCGAAGGGTTCGAAGTCCGTGCCGGCCTCGAGATACTCGTAGGCCCGGTAGCCGTCGTACTGCTTGTTGCTACCCATGATCATAGCGCGCAGGAGAGGACGATAACTGTTTGCTTTCCGCATCGGTGGGACTCGGTTCGAATCGGGCGCGTCGACGATGGGTGTAGAGGCGTCCGATCTACCGGTAATAATTGTCGAATCCCTAGGGAGCAATAGCCGCCTGTCCCGTCGAGAGCGGTATGGGTTCAACCTCTATCGCACTCGTCACCGGTGCAAGCAACGGGATCGGGCGCGCGGTCGCGGAGCGGTTCGCCGCGGACCTCGACTACGACCGTGTCGCACTACTCGATATCGATTCAGCCGTCGAGGGGCGAGCGGATTCGCTCGACGGCGCGTCCGGACACGTCCTCGACCTCCGCGACCAGGAGGCCGTCGACGACGTAGTCGAGACGCTCGAAACGGAGGGGCGCATCGACGCCGTCGTCAACAACGCCGGGGTGTCGGCGTACTACTGGCTCGGCGACCTCGACCTCGAGGAGTGGCACCGGGTGCTGGACACCAACCTCACGGGACAGTACAACGTCCTCCACGCGGTCGGGCCACGAATGTACGAGCGCGAACACGGGTACGTCGTCAACGTCTCGTCGGGGGCGGGACAGCGTGGAAGCGCCAGCGGTGGCGTCCACTACTCGGCGTCGAAGGCAGGTGTGCTCGGGCTCACGAAAGGAACGGCGAAGCAACTCGCGCCACACGTCCACGTCAACGCTGTCGTTCCCGGACTCGTCGATACGCGTCTCACCGCGGATCCCGACCTCTGGAGTGAAGATGAACTGGCCGCGTTTACTGACGACCTCCCTGCGAGACGGTTGGGGGAACCGGACGAGATCGCGCGCGTCATCCAGTATTTCTGTGGCGACGGGGCCGCCTACATGACGGGAAGCGTCGTCAACGTCGATGGTGGTGGAAGCATCGCGTAATCGTCTATTCCTAGCGAACACTGCGAGCTCGTACCAACAGAGGCTTCGGTAGGTCCCAGCGCTTTCCGCCGAACTCAATGCAGCAAGTGGAAACACCTCGGGCAACGCTTCCGCACCGCCCCTGTCACACGCGTTCTCATCTCTAGTTACTCCCTCAACAATGCGCTGTGCCAGCGCTCAATCGACGGTCTATGGTCCTTCGAACGGTCTGTTTTGCTGACTCAGATCGTGCTCACTAGCTTCGACTCGTGCGATTTCGGGTTGACTCACTGTGAGACCATCGGATCGACCGGAGAGGATCGAGCGATTCATCCATAGATTGACGACGCAGGAAAACATCCTAAACAAGGACTGCACTCAGATTTCGATATTATCGAAGGTAGTTCGAACCGGTCGTGATTGAGAAGCGGTCCAGTAGTGGCGAAATCACGGGAGCGGTCCCGACATCACGTCTGCGCTCATGCTTGGTCTATACAGAAACAGAAGGTGGCGCATCGTTCGGATCGAACTCTCTACAACGGTGGTGTGACACAAATATGTTTGTTACAATCATGAGCCTGAGAAAGTAGTAAGTCGCACGTGCGACCGCGGATGCTCTCGACTCTTGCATGGGTTGTTGCCCAGTACATTGAATGAAAAACGACCATGAGAGATGCTCGAGTAGTGCGATTCGATATTCTCGAAAGGATTGGTTACTCGTATCCGATACGGAGTTCGAGTTCGTTTGCCGACCCTCGGAGAATACTTCGGATCTCGCTATCCCGTTCCGGGTTGTCGAGTCGGTGACCGGGGCCAGAGATACTCAGTGCACCCAGGGGTCGGCCATCGGCGTCGAGGATCGGCGTACCAACGGCTCGAAGTCCGGGTGTATCTTCTCTGTCGTTGTAGGCCACTCCCTCCGCTCGGATCGACTCGAGTTCCGCGGTGAGTTCCTCCCTAGTCGTGAGCGTGTTCTCGGTTATGGGGGCGAGTCCATGTCTCTCAACGATGGCGTCAACACGTTCGGGCGAAGAGTGAGCGAGGATCGCCTTCCCGGCAGCGCTCGCGTGCATGAGTATGCGCCGCCCGGCGCGGAGACCTGCGTGGATGGCCTGATCGCCTGCTTCCGTGTACAGAACGATGACACGCCCGTGTTCCGCTACCGAGAACTGTGCTCGTTCGCCGGTCTCCGCAGCGAGGTAGGAGGTCTTCTTCTTCGCGATCTCGAATAAGGGGTTTCGTCGCCGTTCGTACGTCCCAAAGTCAAGAAACCGATAGCTCAACTGGTACACGCCTTGGTCTTGAACGACGAACTCTCGACGTTTGAGTGTGGTCAGGTACTGATGGACGGTACTCGGGGCTTTGTCGAGCTGTTCGGCGAGTTCGGTGAGCGTCACTCCCTCGTTAGCTCTGATCACTTCGAATATATCGAAGACGACCTCGGCCGATTGGATGACCCGTGGATTTGAGCTTTCCATGCTAACAACTCACAACTGGGGATGATAGGTCTTTTTACTCTTCTCAAACAGCTCGCCGTCCGTTCTAACTTCGATATCATCGAAACCACCCCACTGGGCAGAAACAGCTCGGATGTAGCATCGCCGACATCGGTCGGGAACCGAACGATACGCCGACCTCGATATCGGGGAGATCGTGGTCGAATTCGTCGACTTCCCGCGAACGACCGGCGCAGAGCTCTTCGCCGACGGCGCTGTCACCGAAACAACGTCGGTGACGTTATATGGACGAGTTGTCGTTCAGTCCTGAGAGCTGCGTTTGGATGAAATCATGCGAAGATCAAGGCGTGGTTGGGTCGATGATGATTTTCCCGATCACTTCCCGGTTCTCGATCGTTCGGTGACCGGCTGCTATGTCCTCGAGCGGAAGGGTACAGTCGACCTGTGGTACGAGCTCATTACGAGCAACGAGCGACAGGACGTCTCGAAACTCGACACGGTTCCCCATCGGTGCGCCCCGGATCTGCCGGTGTGCCTGATAGACGGATCGGATATCGATGTCCGGGTCGGCTCCGCTCGTTGCCCCACAGATAACCATCCGGCCGCCCATCGCGAGACTGTCGATGCTTTCTTGCCACGTACTCTCTCCAACGTGGTCGGCGACGATGTCGACACCCCGACCGTCGGTCAGCTCCGCCACCGTGTCCGTGAACGGGGTTTCGGTGTAGTCGATCACTTCGTCCGCCCACTGACGAAGCCGGGCAGCTTTTCGTTCGGTCGAAGTCGTCGCGTAGACTGTGGCTCCGACTCTGTTAGCGATCTGCAGCGCCGCGTTTCCAACCCCCCCGGAAGCGCCCAGGACGAGAGCTGATTCCGCTGGACGAAGTCCTCCTGTCGTAATCATCATCCGCCACGCGGTAGTGAACGCTATCGGTACCGCGGCCGCCGTCTCGAAGTCGAGAGCGGTCGGAAGAGCCTCTATGCAGCGTTCGGGAACGACGACGTACTCGGCCAGTCCACCGGGGCGGTCTTCGCCGATTATCTCGTACTGAGAGCACATCGTCTGTTCTCCCATGAGGCAGTACTCACAGTCCCCGCAGGACACCCCCGGATAGACGACGACGTTCGTTCCCTCCCACTCGCCGTCAGCCTCGGACCCGACCGTATCGACGGTACCAGCGATATCACACCCAGTCCGCTTCGGGAAATCGTCGTCGTCGGATGGGTGGCCTCTTCGGGCAAAGACATCGAGGTGGTTGAGAGCCACTCGCTCGACCTGGATCCGGACCTCATCAGGGCCTGGTTCCGGCTTGTCAACGTCGACTATTTCGAGTGCGGTCTCTGGTTCCCCGTACTGGGTAATGTGTGCGGCTTTCACACTTCATCCCATTAGCCACGGATCGCGTAAGTCTTCCTCAATTGGTCGTCATTCTGAGGGATCTGTACCGCTCTCAGGTGAAAGTAATGCAACTCAATATTTATTTCGTGTACTCTTGCAAAGCAGTACAAAATACGAACACAACCAATCAGTTCTTTTGATTGGTGGTCTCAATCGGCTTATCGGCTTTTCCGAAGGCGTCAGTCATCTGCTCGGCGAGTTCTCCGGCCTCGATGTGTGAGTGATGTTTGCGAACAGCTTCTTCGGAGCTGCCGAGAGCGCGAGCGGCAGCGGCGTGGCCTGAGGTCCGGACGAGAACCTCACCGTCGCCACGGCGGCCCCATGCGACATTAAATACCCGTCCCTGTCATCAAGCTCAATACCTGTCTGCTTGTAGAGCCGTCTGAGGACATGTCGTCCGGCACCAGTCATCTCGCGGAAATAGCCTGACTCCAACTCCTCGAAGGCCGTTACGGCATCTCGTGCTGGACGAGAAACGCAACGAACCGGTTGAGCTCTCTGTGAGCGTCGCTCCGATAGTTCCCGCTCTTTCCACCCTGGTTGCTTCTTGTTCGTCAGGAACCCTCAGTGACTGCATCGATGTGGGCCGCGCTATACACCCCTCCCCCGTTCACTGTCTCCGATATGCTTCTCAGCCTGCGCAGCCAGGGTTCTGACCTTCGTTATCGCGTTCACTGTGGTAGGGAGTAGGGGAGTGAGTGGAAGTACTGGCCTTTATTCGATTAAGCGCGAGCAAACTCATTTAGACCTGATTCCGCCGATACCAGCAGCCAGAAGCTCTATAGCGCCTGAAGCCGAACCTATAAACTTCATTCTGGGATACGGAATTTCCGCGACTGGAAGATGAGACTACAGTCGGTATAGAGGGGCCGTAATGCACGATGTCAGAGGAATAGCGGGAGCGGATAGTCGCCGAGTTGGGGGGAGTGTTCGATTTGTATTGATAGTATGATTAGGAGTGCATATAGGGTCTCCATTTCCGGATGTGGATTTTAGCGAATGGAACTTCTAATAGCAGACGGTGTTATGAGGTTTTATTTCATTCGATAGACTTCATCCATCCAAATATCATCGTTAGCGACAAGGATCGGGTCCATCACCGCGTCCCAATCTGCTTGAGCCTCGCTTTCGTCCATGAGGCGCTTGATCGCAGCTGGGTCTTCGAGTTCCATGAAACCGAATACATGACCATCTTTCTCAAAGCAACTATAGCTCTCGATGCCTGCATCCGATGAGAGATATGCTTCCACGAGGTCATCCGAAACGTCCTCATGTTTCTCACGGTAGGCGTCGCGCTGGCCCTCCTCGATTGTCAGATGAAACGCAATACGTTCCATAGAAGACGTTCCCTGACTGGGAACAAAGACGTTTCCCTGCGAAAGGATTTAGCCCCAACCGGCCAAATATTTCCAATAATGGTCATCGATAGTCACGTCCATGCATGGGGGTATCCAAGTACAGAACATCCGTGGGTCACTGGGGACATCGTCAAACTTGTCGAGAGTTTCGCTGTTGATGCCGCCTACACCGCCGAGAAACTCCTTGTGGATATGGATGAAGCGAATGTCGAGGAGGCAATCGTCGTTGGTTACCCTATCGGCGAATGGACCGACAACTGGTATACCGTTGAGGCAGCAAAACACGACCGACTCTCAGGAGTCGTGATGGTTGACCAGTTTGCACCTGATGCCGACGACCGACTTCGAGACCTGATGTCAAATGATGGAATCATCGGTTTTCGGCTCGGTGCTATCTGTCCCTACGACCAAATGTGGGAGACGTTCGACCCAACGGTAGAGTGGCTCCGTGAAGCCATTGACGAGACCGAGTTCTGGGCCGCTGCACGCGAGACGGACGCGGTAGTTCAAATCCTCGTTCATGTCGATCAACTTGATCAGGTAGTAGAACTAGTCGACACTTATCCGAACCTCACCTATCTCGTTGACCACTTCTCGCATGCCGACCCATTAAGCGCGCCCGCTGACTCGGGCTTCGCGGCCTACGCCGACCTCGCCAACTACGAGAACGTCTATCCAAAAGTCTCGGAGGTCCAACACCGTTCCGAGGAACTCTATCCCTACGAAGATATGCACGACCACGTCCGGTGGCTCATCGAGGAGTTCGGCCGCGAGCGCGTCGTCTGGGGGGCCGATTATCCTAATGTTAGTGACGTGGCGACCTACGAGGAGTGCGTGGCCTGGCTCGACCACGTTGACGGCCTCAGCAAGACAGACAGGGAGTGGCTTCGGGGCAGGTCATTGAAGCACGCGCTTGACTAGTAGATCAAGTTATCCATGAGTATAAGAAGTTCTTTGTAGTAGGATCTGGTCTTGCCTGCATGGCGAAAGTACGCTTCCGTGATCCGGCCGGTTCGATTCGTACAGGCACGCCGACCAACAACGGTGTCGAGTTCGGTAACGAGAGCTACAATTTCGACGAGGTTGACGTCCTCGCGCCGTGTGACCCCTCGAAGATCATCTGTGTGGGGCTCAACTACGAGGATCACGCTGAAGAAGAGGGAATGGACCTCCCGGATCGCCCGTTGCTCTTCTTGAAGCCGCCGAACGCGGTTTCGGGCCACGGCGACACCGTCACCCTCCCCGAGGGCAAGGAGAAAGTCGAACACGAGGCCGAACTCGCCGTCGTGATCGGCGAGCAGTGCCGGAACGTCGCGGCCGAGGACGCCATGGACGTCGTCGCGGGCTTCACCTGCGCCGACGACGTCTCGAACCGCGACGACCAGCGCGTCGAACAGAACTGGGTTCGCGGCAAGGCCTTCGACAATTCCTGTCCGCTCGGCCCGGTGCTCGCCGATCCTGACGAAGTCCCGGATGACGCGAACGTCGAACTCCGGCTCAATGGCGAGACGGTCCAATCCTCTTCGCGCGCGGAATTCGTCTTCTCGGTCCCGGAACTGATCGCGGAGATCACCCAGTACATGACCCTCGAAGAGGGCGACGTTATCATCACCGGCACGCCCGCCGGCGTCGGCGAACTCGAAGACGGTGACGAGGTTGAGGTCGAGATTGAGGGTATCGGTACTCTCGAACATACAGTCACACGGTAGGTATCACGACAATACATCTCATAGAAAAGTTGGCTTGCTAGTTGTTTGTGTTGCGTACTTTTCTAAGAAGCGACCACCAGTTAGAACGTTGGAGATTCGCAGCTTTGCGACTAATCCCGGGGCAGCGAACGTCTACGAACCGGAAGATGAGACTGAAGAGGAACAGATTCAGGAAGTCGGGAACGAAAATCACTCGCCTGTTCCGAACTCCTGGGACAAGAGTAGGAAATCAGAGAAGGTAACGAAGTCGATCGGCAACTTCGAGCGCCCATCGCTCGGCGTTGGTCGCCTCAACCCCATCGAGACTGTCGATAAGTTCAACTGTCACTCCGCCGTCGTAGCCTGCATCCCAAAGCATCGTGATGACAGTCGCAATACTGAGGCGACCGTCATCTGCTGGGCATTGGATCGCCGGCCAGTCCTCGATGTTGAAGACGTAGCTTCCGGACTCAACAGTGAGAACGACCTCACTGTTACCGTCCTCAATCGCAGTGATACCATCGAGCAACGTCCCACCTTCCGATGCGTCTGTCCAGATTGTCGTCTCATCCTCAACGACGCTCGCAGCGTTGACGTCCGCAGGCAGGCGGACCGTCGCGGTCGTATTCCACGGCACCTCGACATCAATGGTATATCCGGTATCAGTACGCGTCCAGTCGGACGCGAGCGTTCCGTTCACGATTTCTATCGACCCCTTAGCCCAGTCGAGGTCCGCGACGAGCGCAGGCGCGACCTCGACGGAGCCGTGGCCTGCCATTGAGTCGTTGAACTGGAGACCTGCGAGCGCCGAATAAAACCATTCGGAGACGAAGTTATACGGCGAATGGTTGAACGAATTCATCCCGTCGCCTATGCGGGTATCTGAATCCCATCGCTCCCACATCATCGTTGCGCCCTGGCGAACCATGTAGACCCATCCGGGCTGCTCCGGTTGTGAAACCACCTGATACGCGGTTTAGGCAGCACCATGGTCGACGAGCGTCTCGATAAGTGGGCGTGTCACAAGGAAGCCAGTTCGGAGCTTCCCGTTGCCCAACTCAACCTTTGCGACCAAGTTCTCGACGACGGCATCGACATGGTCCGCAGGAACGAGACCGAGATAGAGCGGCACCGCATAGGATGATTGCGTTCCAGGACCGTACTTGTCAGTACTCGGATCGAAGAACGCCTCGTTGAAGCTGTCCTTTATCGACTCGGCCCGCTCACGGTAGTATTCGGCGTCCGCCTCATTATCGAGAACATCTGCAATGCGTGCGAACAGGTTCGTGGTATGATATTGGAACGCTGTGTTATAGAGGTCGATCGGGAGACCCCGACGCCCGTCGTTGTTCTCGAAGGTAAGCCAGTCGCCATAATTGCCATATTCAGCTGGAAGGACACCGTCTTCGAACTGGTCAAGCCAGTAATCGATATAGCGACGCATCCCATCGGATGTCTGCGCGCAGTAGGGGAGATTCACCGATCATCTCGGATCCAGTCACGCCGTCGACGAGCTTGGCGCGACCCCACGCACCCTCTTCGACACTGGAGGCAGCGCTCACATGACACTCCTCAGCGAGGTTCGAGCCGTCAGCATCGCGAACGATAAGTTCGCCGAGTGCGAACGCCTGCCATGGACGGCGCTCCTCACGGACAAGTTGAGGATTGAGCTTCGCGAGATCACCCTCTCCGGGCGGGTCAGCCGGGTCGAACTCGTAGAGCTTCGTCGCGGTGACGCGGAGATAGCGTCCAACTTCATCGTCGACATCGAGAAAAACCGATTCGGTCCCTGGGTTCGGCTGGTCGGCGTCCGTCCGATCAACGAGAACACGCGCGTCGCTGAAGTCGTCGTCATCAGCAGTCTCGATCCGATATCGAGTTGGAAAGCTAAACCCGCCGGGACCATTGGTCGTCATGTGGTCGCCGGCGGCTTCCTCAGTCGAATAGACTGCAGAGACTGACATTCCATCGGGTGTCTTCGGCCCGTCGAACGGGTTCGTTGGGTGGAGTTCAATGGCCTCGGCATCGCGGGCGCTACCAAGGTCAACCTGTACTCACTCAGTCACATCAGTGTCGGTGGGATGCCACGTGCTCCGATAGCCAACGGAGTCGCCCCCATCGGGCTGATAGCCGATCCACTCACCCTCCCAGTCATTGGTCGCCAATCGCGGTCGAGAAGGTTGTCGGGTTGGCATACGAGGTCGCCTCATCGTCGCGATCCCAGATGCGCGCCGTCCAGTGGTATTCGGTATCTGTGGCGAGCGGCGGCCCTTCATACGTGACGTTCGTCAAGTTGGGAGACTCAATGCGACCGAAGTCCCAGATGTCCCCACGTTCGTCCATGAGGGCATCGCGCGAACGCGCAACAAGAATGCGATACGCTCCCTGTGCTACCCCACGATCTTCGGTTTCGACACGCCATGAGAAGCGTGGGGTCTGCACTGGAACGTTGTTTGGTTCAGATTCGTACTCGACGCGGAGGTCGAGCACGTTGTCTCGCGCAGGCATGTGTAGGTTAATATCAAATGGAACGCATTATGTGTTGTGATAGATTGATCGCGTTATCGTCTCCGGAAGAGCAGAATGAGAATTGGAAAGAGTACCACACTACGGGGCGGGTACCACGGATCTCGGTGAACACAAAAATGGACAGTGCGACTGAAACCAAGACCGAAGGTACCGAGATACACCAACGCAGGCTCAAACGGCAGTCCATCGTATCTACGCTCTAAATTGGTTCGTTCTTCGCTTAATTGGTCGATCCGGGGTGAAGACTCACGTAAGACAGCCGATCGGAATACTGATGTGCCGACTGATGGATCGTGAGGTATGTCGCAAGCCCCTCTTGTTGAGAGCCTCGTGCTTCAATCGGCGACTGCGAGCCCATCAATACTGGCGGTGAACATCGTTGTCGCGGTCGCCATCATTCTCGTGATGGTGATCCGATTCGACATCAACGCCGCGGTCTCACTGGTAGTCGGCTCGCTCTACATGGGGATCGCCTCAGGGCTCGGATTGGTAGGAACCACCGATGCGATCGGGACCGGGTTCGGTGACTTGATGGGGGCAATCGGGATCCCCCTCATCTTCGGAATCATGATCGGGACGTTCCTTGCCGAGTGTGGCGGGGCACGTAGGATCGCGACGACACTTGTTCGAGTGGTTCCGACCGCGTACGTCCCCTATGCGGTCGGGATATCGGGTGTGATTGTAGCGATCCCGGTGTTCTTTGATGTTGCGTTCATCGTGCTGGCTCCGATGGTGATCGCGGTATGGCGCGAGACCGATCTCACCTACCCGACGGTTATTGGCTCACTTGCTATCGGGGCTGGTGTGGCACACACGTTCATTCCGCCGACCCCGAATCCACTCGCGGCACCAAACATCATTGGGTTCCCGCTCGGCGAAATGCTCGGAGTGGGGCTCGTCGTTGGTCTGGTTTCGACTGTATTCGCGGTCGCGGTCTACCGACGGATCATCGGTTTAGTCTGGGATGACGCGAACGATATTCGTGAAATACCCTTTGAAGAGATTGAGGATTCGCCGGAGATGCCCTCGTTCGGCGCGTCCCTGTTGCCGATCGCTACGCCGCTGGTGCTCATCCTGCTGGTGACCGTTACAACCGCCCTCGCCGGGGAGCCGAACGTCTATATCCAGTTCCTCGGGAGCAGGATCATCGCGCTACTCGCGGGGCTAGCCGCTGCCGTTGCTGTCTACATCTCGGTTGAAGGCCGCGATAAGTTGGCTGAGCGCTTCTCCGAATCGCTGGAACCAGCGGGGTTGGTGCTCGCCATCACCGGAGCCGGTGGGGCATTCGGTTACGTGATCCAAGAAACGGGATCGGCAGACGCACTGGTCAGCGTAATCGGGATCGGAACCGGCGGGTTCGGTATCCTCCTTCTAGCCTATGTAATCGGATTGGTGCTGCGGGCTGCCCAAGGATCGGGCACTGTCGCGGGGATCACCGCTATGACTATCGTTGCGGGGATCCAAACGAGCGTTCCAGGTGTCGCGCTGGCAATGGCAGCGCTCTCAGGTGGACTAGCGTTCGGTCATATCAACGACAGTGGGTTCTGGATCGCTACAGAAGTTTCCGGGTTGGAAACCAGTGGTGGGCTCAAGACCTACACCCTTGGCCAGACGGTCGTCTCGATGTTCGGCCTCGTCGGAGCTGTTGCCGTCGCGTTCATCTTCTGAGAGATCGAGGGTATGATCTACGACAGTATGCATGGCGTCGGGTTCGGTGGAGTAAATTTCATGCAGAGATATAAGTAGGGATCGGGAGAAGAGAAGTAACGCGATCGAGTTCGTTCGACTATTTATCGACCCATCCGAACGGAAAACCAGATCCGGACTATCGAGTGCGCGTCGGGCCGACGAACTACACCGGGGGGTCGTAGGCGGCGAGAGCAGCGAGTCGAGCTGTTCGAGACATAACGTGCCGCTCGCGATCACGGTTCTACCAGCGGTTTCCCTGGTTGTAAACTGCTCACGGAGGCGCTCGCCGACGTCCATCGCGGCATCGTAGTATTCAGGATTGTAGCCGAAACTCCCCGCCATCCCGCAGCACTCGACGTCCGGGTCACCACATTACCAACCGGGCCCATTCAGTTCCGGCGGGCCTGGGGGTTGTCGCCGTCAGCGTTGTTGTACTCCTCGAACTTGCTCATCACGGTGACGAGCGGGAACTCCACGAACTTACCCCACGAGTCCGTGCTGACGTTCGTCGCTAAAAGGTTCGTTATTTGCGTGGCTGGGTTCGTAGGCGCGCGTCGTGTGCGAGCCCGCCGACTGCGAAGGGACGCTCATGCGTTCGCTTACGGCGGTTCAAACCAGATAGAGTGAGGCGACAAGCAGTTTAGTCCGGTGATAGCGGACGGTTAGGCGTGGACGATACTGACCTCAATGACGATCACGGTGCTCTGGACCTCGATCTCGAAGCGGTCGCCACACATCCGGCTTCTGGGCCGCGTTCGCGGATCTCGTCGGGTTCCGCCCGGAAGGTTTCCTCGTCGCTAATGGTGTGCCCGGTGACTGCCGAGAGGCCGTGAGCGTCGATGATCGAGCGCCGGCGATCGTCGTCGATGAATGCGAGCATCGACTCCCAAACGCGGTGGTATGGAGGTGAACACCCATCCCAGCGTGCGTGTCGAGACTCACAATACTGGTCTTCGAATTTTGAAAGGAACACCTCGTGGTCGTTCTCTTCGACTATGAGGTTCGCGTGATCGCCGGTTTTGATAGCAAGTTCTTGGATATCGGGTTTGACGACTCGGTAGATCGCCATCCGTTTGCGGGTCTCGCCACCGATCTCGAGGAATCGAGGGATCGGCCGATAGTCCCCGTCAACTTGCACGGCATAACCCATCTCCGTGAGCGTCCGGAGGTGGTGATGGACCGTGCTCTTCGGTACGGACAAGTGCGCGGCGAGTTCTCCGACTTCTGCTCCGCCAGCCTGACGAAACGCTTCAGTAACCCCGGAAAGAGCTTTGTGTCGTCCGGACTGGCAGCGTGATATTGTTAGCTATAGTTCCCCCTTACAGCTCAACCACAAGACCTGTCCGGTTTTGCCGTACATAGTATCTCAGAACGACTTTTACGGCTAGCTTAAATGGTCTGGTTTCAGAGAGAACAGTCAAGTGAGATCAGAGGCGATTCAGTACATCCAGACTACCAGTATTTAAGATTTATCAACTAAAATATAACATAAGTGATCTCGGAAATTAACTAGATCCTACACTACCAATACATACGAAAGATGCAGATACATATAGAGAATAATCGAGATAATCGGTGTAACTGGATACCATTTGTTTAATAAGTGTTTTGAGAATTGGTCGAAAGTAGGCATTAACTGTACAGCTCAAGCACTACTACGATCGTCAAGCCAGTTTATATCGTAATTTAATGATTACCCCGCCGAAATCGTAACACCGATATAGGTGTTACACAGTGTGTGAACGATGCTAGTTTGATGGGGCTGTGGAGATCTTCCTCGCCACAAAGCGTCCGGCCTTATCGGACGCTTACTCCGGGTTACAGATGCCGAGTATACGGGAACAAGAGGAACAATAGGTTACAACTAAGAATTCTTCCGATATGCTCCGATACCACCGGTAGAGCACATCAACATGCTGTCCGGTGAGTCCGGACAAAGAAGTAGAAATATAGTTGGTGATAGTAGCAACTGATGAGGCTTGAACCAAAATCAAGCTGCGGACATTTTGAGAGAGTGAACTGAACTATCAGCATCTGAAACCATATTTCTTCATACTGTGGTGAGTGTATTCAGTCAGACCGCTCGGGTTAATTCGTATAAACCAGTAGAATTATCTGTATCATTGAGGGTTTCCCCAAGAGGGACGTTACGGCGTGGCCCGCCATGGCGATATTCACTCACCAAGTGAACTACTCTGTGTTACCCGACACGGGGCTTCCTCCTTTTTCGACGTGCTTTGCATCCATCGTGACAGTCGACTAAGTGTCGTCGGTGTGCATAGGGAGTACCGGCTGCACAGTTTTGGTCGATAGCCAGATGTCGTCCCGAGCCACGCTGGACTCGCGGATTCCTTCACCTATGTACTGCTCGTTTTCGTACATCTGTGCTGTGTCGACGTGCCAGAAGCCAACGTCGAGCGCGGTCCGAGCGTTGTCACGTCACAATTCACGGTTGTCGATGGCGCATGTCCCCATCCCGAGTTGTGGGAAATTCTCACGTGAGCTCAAGTTGAGGCGGCCACCTCAGGAAGAACAGTTTATCGGCCGACTGTAGCGGGCATGGTCACGCATAGCGCTGCTTAATGGTAACTAACCGGACTCATTGGCCACTCAGTGCACGAGACGGTATCGAACCGATTCGAAGCGAGGAACGTGTCGGCCACGATGGTTCACGTTCTCACCGCCGGCAAATTGTGTAAGCCTGCAGCCCGCTTGTCCTCCACGTCCTCGAGACAGTGCAGCTCAAGTGGTCCAAGAAGTTACCTTGCTTTTGACGGAGGTCTGAGAACGGGAAGATACTACACGTTGACGGTAGTGGCGAACCGGTCGATGTTGGGTACGTTCTATTCATCGGGTCGATCACGATCCCCCCGGTGCGTACGACAAACGCCGGGATTCCGTCAAGCAGATGGTGTAGAGGCCGCCGGTATCACTCGCAAGACATCGGCGATAGGCCACGGCCGTGGCGCTACGAGGGATTGCTCAATCATACGCCTCATCGGAAATTTCGCGTGCTTCGATGAGGGCGTCACGGAGTGGCCCTCGTGCGACCTGTACTACACCTCCTATCGGGCGCAGTGTTCCCCATTCGGGCACCGGACGATGGCACGACGGACACTGACGGACGACGCGGTCTCGTTCTTTTTGTACGTCCCACTTCACAACGTCTCCATCGACCCCTTCCCATCCACAGGAACACTGTAGGTGGATGTTCGGTTCGTAGTAACTAGGTCTGATCTTTGGCCCAGCCATACAATCAATCTATTTTGATGGAGTGTTATATGTTTGGCCTGTTCGCGACGACAGTACTCAACTGACTCTTACAGTACTCCTCCGACGGATTCGAATCGCCTTTCGAACCCGAATTACACGGAATTCTACAGAACAAGTATCGAAAACTCTGCTGACAGGCTTCTCTACCTGTTATTACTTTCGAGGTATTCTGAGCGCTTCCCCTGGTAGCGTCATGCTTGCTATTGTGAATAAGGTGATCAATCTACCTTGCGAAAGAGGCCTTCTACCGGTCCAGCCGGAAGTTTCCCTATTTTCCGGGGCTACCGGTACTCTTCTGTCCAGTCGGCTGTCTGAACTCCGCCTTCGATTCGCCAGTTGAGGAGACGTTCGTGGAACTCCTGTTTAACGTCCGAAACCGCTGGATCATCCCATAGATTCTCAGTCTCACTGGGGTCCTCACTCAGATCGAAGAGTTGCCCCTCATCGTAGTCTACGAAGTGAACGAACTTCCAGTCCTCACTCCGAATCATCGTCATAAACTCCGTCTCTTGAAGGATGCCGTCGCGGGCGTGTTCTGCGAAGATGTGGTCGCGCCCCGTCCAGGAGGCCTCGCCCTGCAACGCTGGAATCAGTGACTCAGCCTCCAAGGTATCGTCGATAGGAGCGTCGGCTATTTCGAGAACTGTCGGCCCTAGGTCGAACAATGAAACGAGATCCTCAACCGTCCGAGATTCGAACCTGCCCGGAGACCATACCATCGTCGGAACCCGCGTCACTTGATCGTACATCGTCCATTTCTGGCTGTGACCGTGGTCGCCGAGGGCTTCACCGTGATCCGAAGTGAATATGATGACCGTGTCTTCGTAGCCGTTCGTCTCTAGGGCTTCCATGATCTTCCCCACCTGTTCGTCGATCATGGTGACGTTCGCATAGTAGTACGCACGCTGGCGATGGCGGTCTTCGTCGCTTGCGAACGTTTGGTGGGACACCGAATCGTGGTCTACTTCTTCATTATGCTCACGAAGGAGCTGTAACGGGGTCGGCTGGTTCTCAAGGTCGTCCTCCGACACATCTGGTAACGGTAAGTCCCGGTCTAGGTACTCCTCGGCGTATCTTGAGACTGGATCGTAGGGTGGATGCGGGCCGGGAAAGCCGACTTCCATGAATAGCGGAGCTTCGAGTTTCGGCTTCATGTCTAGCCACTGTTCGGTGAAGTCACCGACGAACACATCAGGGTGTGTGTCTTCGGGCAATTCCCACTCGAACGCGCCGAGACGATCCTCGTAGTCGTCCCATTCGCGATAGAACTCGCGTTGCTGTTTCGTAAATCCCTTCGCTTGCAATGCCCGGTCCCACTCATCTAAATAGAACTTCTCACCGGGTAATGGTGGCTCTTCGGCGGGAACTGGTGCCAGGTATCGATCCTTGTTTTCGACCTCGTACCGTTCGTCGAACCCCATCGGCGCATCGTAGGGGGCGGAGTGCATCTTGCCGACGTTGACGGTATAATACCCGCTGTTCGAGAGCTGTTCTACCCACGAATGCGTCCACCGATCACCGTTTACGTAAATGCCTGTGGTGTGAGGATAGTACCCTGTGAAGAGACTTGCCCGTGCTGGTGCGCAGGATGGAGCCGTAGTGTGGCAATTCGTAAACGATACACCCTCATTGACGAGTCTGTCGAGGTTGGGCGTGTCCATGTGTTCAGCACCGAGAGCGCTGATCGTATCGAACCGCTGCTGGTCAGTGTTGATGAAGACTATGTTCGGCCGGGACTCCGTCATACAATGGGCACTAAGTAGCGAGGACAAATATATTGTGCAACTGGCTATCTGGTCTCAAAACCAAAATATGTTCAAAGAATGATTTATCTGTGGTTGTATTCCTTCCGCAGGAATCGTCGATCATTCACATTGATGCGCACGAGCCTATCGAAGATTCGGGATATCGTCGAATTACCATCAGAAACAGATCGCTTTTTCACAGGATTTGCGTCAGTCTCGGACGTGGTTATTGGCGACTTCCTGTTCGTTCGAGTTCGAAGCTGAAGGACCCGGAATTGACGTCGACAACGATCCATTCGTTCTCTCTACCCACACAATTAACCCCGCAAACCTCCTTGGCAGTTCTACTACCATCTTCCCAGATGTTCGTTCCGTCCACCCGGACGCTGGTAGGATCGCCTCCAAGCGTCGGAATCCAGATTTCTCCAGTGGTATTCCACGGAATCGTAACGGCGAGGGCAAGTCCGTCGGCTGTCAACTCCCACTCGGAATCTATTACCCCATGGATAGTGTCGACTCGACCGCCAGCGGATTCCAGATCCGCTACCGGCTTCGGAGCGATCTTGATCCGTTTGAATCCCGGTTCAACGGGTTCACGAATGCCAGCGAGATATTGGTAGAACCACTCATCGATGGTCCCCAGGAAGTGGTGGTCACGGGATCTAGCATCCAAGGGCCAGTACTCTAACAGTGCAGTCATTCCGTTCACAACCCAGTGACCCCAACTCGGATAGGTCGTTTGTGTTGCAACTGTGTAAGCAAGGTCGTGATGACCATGTCGAGTAAGAACCGGAAGAATGTGCTTCGTACCGAACAGTCCAGTAAAGAGGTGGCCATCGTGCTCTCGTTCGATATCGTTGACGAGCGAATCAACAACTGAATCAACTCTGTCTTCAGGTACCATTCCGAACGCTAAGGGGAGAATGTTCGACGTTTGGACGTACGAGTCTACATCGTCGGTTCCGTACGACTCGGAACTCGAATCATAGAATCCATCGTTGAATGCGTCCGCGACGAGACGTTTCTTTTCATTATACTTATCTGATTCGTCGGAATAACCGAGAGTTGAAGCGATCGCCGCTAAGATGTCCAGTTCACGGTAATAGTAGGACGTGGCGGTGATCGGCACTTCTTTTTCACCTGGGGTGGCCCAGTCGCCGAGCCCCATCTCCGGGACGTAGCCGTCGAAATAGCTCTCGAACCACTGCAAATATATTTTCATTGACTGGTAGTGGTGCTGAAGAACCCGTTTGTCACCGTTGTACTGGTACATTACCCACGGGATGATGAAGTACGCCGCATCCCACCCGGGCGTTGGTCCCTGAACTGCGGGCCATCCTGGAGCATTCTCGTAGCTCCAGTCACTAGTCGGAACAATGACCGGAACCTCGCCAGAATCGAACTGCGCATCGCGGAGGTCTCGTAGCCACTTTTGATAGAAGCGAGCCATGTCGAAATTGTACATAGCCGTTACGGCCATCGCTTGGGCGTCACCCGTCCAACCATTCTTCTCGTATACGGGCGTGTCTTGGGGCACACCATGGTGGTTGTTCAATAGCGCTCGACGCGTATTCTCGTGGATCCGATTCAACAACTCATTCGAACAAGAGAAGTCACTGTCGTCCCCTGCTTCGAGATCGGTGTGTGCGAGAACACCCTGAATCTCTTCCCCTGACGGGGTCCCTGGATATCCTTCGATCTGGACGTATCGAAAACCCTTATACGAAAAGCTCGGTTCCCAGGTCTCAGTCCCGTTCCCGCGCAGAATGTACGTGTCGTCCTGAATTGGTTCGGGGTAGCCTGGTGACCAACTATGGATGACGGTTCCGTCGTCATCGAGCTTCTCGCCCATCGAAATTCTAACCTCTGTGCCTTCCGGCCCATCGACTGTGAGTCGGGTCCAGCCAGCAATCATCACACCCATATCGAAGACGAACACGTCGTCTTCGGGGCTCGATCGGTCGACTGGAGTGATGGTATCCTGTATCCGGACCGGTTGAACTCTCTGTGGCTGTAGATCCCCCTTGGGGGCGTCGACTATCTTCGATGTCTCCCAGTTAGTATCGTCGAAATCAACGTCAGTCCACCCTGGTTGTTCTCTACGAGCGTCGTACTCCTCCCCATCGAACAGCGAATCGTATCGTGTTGGTCCGTCTGTCGTTCGCCAGTCTTCTCCACTAGAAAACGACTTGGTTGACCCGTCGTCGAATATGATATTCAGCTGAACGATTAATTGTGGGTCGTTCCACCATGGGGTTTCATCCCAAAACCAGGTGTTCTCCAGCGGCTCCCCATATCGTCCACGTCCCACCGCTACACCAATCGCGTTTCGTCCTCGCTTCAGTACGTCCGCCACCTCGTACGTCGTATATAGTACCGTCTCCTCATAGTCAGTTATCGCGGGGTCTAAGACGTGATCACCGATTCGTTCGCCGTTTAGGTGAGGTACGTTGTAACCGAGCCCGCAGACGTGGAGTCGTGCCTCAGAAATCCCATCGTCGAGGTCGAATTCCGTTCTGAAGAGCGGGTTTGGCGGTACCTTCTTTGAATGACCTTCTGATGACTCGATAGCATCGAGGTCGGCACCTATCCAATCGCCTTCCCACTGTTCGTCGGAATCTGAGATGGAGGTCGAAAACCTCGCAGTGTCGCTCCATTCACTGCGCTTCCTATCCTGATTCCATACTCGAACCTTCCAGTAATACGTCTCATCGGCCGAAAGTACCGGTCCGTCGTACGGTATCTGAATCGATCTGTTCGAATCGACCTTCCCCGAATCCCACATCTGTCCCCTATCCTGTTCTAATTCGTGGGCCTCTTGAGCCACGATGATACGATAGGCAGATTGACCCTCCGCGAACGTCTCCGGAACTCCAGACCAGGAGAAGCGCGGTCGCTCCGCGCAGTCATCTTTCATGGGCTCGAGATTGAGTGGATCACGCTCGTACTCGACCCGGAGGTCAATTGGAATCGGGGGGCATTCAGAGTGCGTGTCGTCGCTGTCATTCCGTGTCGTCACCTCCTCACGATCGGTACGTGAAGTGGAATCAGAACGTCTCTCGTCTGATTGGTTTTGAGTCGATCCAACCACTGAATTTGGGGAGCTTTCGGAATTCGTGTCTCTGCCGAGTGTGTTGTTCTTAACCACGCTATTGATCTCGTACGGTCTCGAAATTCATATAATTGATCATTCGGGTAAGATACCACCCCGGACTGCGCCCGTGATCGCGGTCGCGACCTTCCGTGCGTCCCCCGCTCTGGTGAGCAGCACACCGATCACGATCGGTAATCCGATAGCCTGTATCAGACTTCCAAACCCCTCACCGATGCTAGCAACTGTTTGGTTGTGTCCGAGTCCGGAAGCGATATCCATGAAAAGTGCAACCCACGACGAGTGACACGGCAGGGCCAAATACGGTACTATCGTACCCCTCCGTATCCACATGGACGTAGTCGACCGGAATCAGTGGAAGACGTTGATACTCTCGAAACACGCACCGATCGGATGATAGCTGGGCCCAACGGAAACGCCCTCTTTCATCGGAATAGGCGTATTTTCTTGTGTCACTTTCGTGTACCAGATCCCGAGTTGTGGGTTGATCAGGTGGTCTGTCGCGTACTTCCAGAACTCGTCATACCACGCGGTGTACGAACCCTGTCCGGTCTGCTCGTATAAGAGCGCGGCTGTGCCGATCGCTTCGGCGACCTCCCACGCGTACTTATCCGTCACGATCGGGTCCCCATCGGGGGAAACCGTGTAATAGAATCCACCTGCGTCCTCGTCCCAGCCGTCATCTATTGCGAGAGCAAAGAGTTCCTCTGCACGGGTGGTCAGCCACTCCGCCTCGTGGTGGCGGGAAAGGATCGCCAATAGTTTCGCCCACTCAAGGTGGTGCCCCGGCTGGTACCCCCACGGCCTGAACTGATGAGTCGGATCGTCCCGATTATATTCGAAGTCGTGCTCCCACTCTGGGGTATAGTGTTCCCAGATCCGTCCGTCCGTCCCAACCGAGAGCCGTCTGCTGATACCGTCCGCGATGGTCATCGCACGGTCGAGATAGCGATCGCGTCCAGTCGTCTCGTAAGCAGCGATCATCGCTTCGCACATGTGCATGTTGGCGTTCTGTCCCCGATAATCGATCACCGACGATTCATCGGGCACGTACTCGCTCCGACAGAGCCCATGCTCTCTCTCCCAGAATCGGTCGATGACGAGGTCGTAGACTTCATCAAGTCGTTTGCTGGCGAGATCGATACCCGTGTTCCCTGCACGAGCAAGTGCAAGTAGCGCGAACGCGTGTCCATAACAGCGTTGTGAGTCGTCAACAACGTCAGTTCCATTCAGAAGCCAATGAAATCCACCGTGCTCTCCTTCGCGGTGTTCATCCAGCAGAAATGTGAGACCGTGCTTCGCAGCGGAGAGACACCACTCCGGTCCTCCGAGGATTCCCCCGATACTGAAATTGGTGATATATCGACAGGTTGCGACCAAGTGCTTCGAACCAGGGTCGTACAGGTCTCCGGTCTCCTGGTCAAACTGGATGGAATAGCCTCCGTTTCGTGTGTCGATACATTTCGGATGGCAGAATTCGAGATAATTTTCAACCTGGGACGTGAGCCATTTGACATCCTGGTATAGTGGCTTCGGCGACACTGGTTTCACTTCTCGAATGAAAGTAATGTATGTTGTGGATACTGAATTCTGGTTGTCAGGTCACGGAGACTGAATTCGAGTCTGGCTTCGATAAGGCAAACAAATCAACTGGACCACGGAAGCTTTTCGTATAAACTTGAAGCCGATTGCTTCAACGAGAAGGCGGAGATCGCTCCGGGGGACATCGTTGAAATGCTTGCGACCGCGCTGGCAGAACGTACTATTTCTCATACCGACTCGGCGTCATTGACGTACGACACGATGGAGTTCGACCACGCTCAGAAGATGGGAGTCATAGACCCCGCATTTCGAGCGTTTGAGAGTAACCTACGGCCGAGACTGACCACAAGAGCTAATTCACCCACCACCGAACGTTCGCTGACCACCGCCGAATCACAACCACCGACAATGACAGTGAACACCATACTGATAGACATCGACTCGCTGCGGCCAGACCACATCGGTGCGTACGGATACGGGCACAAAACGACCCCGCGAATCGACGAGTTCGCAGAGGACGCCGTTCGATTTCAGAACGCCTATGTGGCGAACTCCCCTTGCTTACCTTCGAGAGCCGCGCTGATTTCCGGGCGACATGGTATCAGCAACGGTGTCGAAACGCACGGACCGCGGGGGCAACAGATCGACTTCCCCGCGAATTGGCCCTCAAATCAGTGGGCAGGGTCTTGGATGAGCGAACTGGAGACGCCTGAAGCCTGGTACACGCTCCCAGAACTGCTTTTCCAACACAGAATCAAGACGGGTGGTGTCTCCTCCTTCCCGCGACATACGGCGCCCTGGTTCCATCGACAGTGGCACGACTTTCGGTACCCACAAGAGCCGGAAGAGCCGGACGAGAAGTTCCAAACCGTGAGGGGAGAGAACGTAACGGACCTCGCCATCGATCTCGTGGACCGGTACCAGGAGGATGAATTCTTCGTCTACGCGCAATACTGGGATCCACACGGTCCATACAAGCGAAGCGACGACGAGATCGAGGAGTTCCGGGGTGAGTGTACTCACCCGTACCCGACTGAGGAACAACTGGCCGATCACGTGACTTGGGACAAGTGGCGGTCGGCATCGGAGATGGGCATCGAGAACCGTGCGGACCTCGCCGAACTCGTCGCGGCATACGACGCCGAGATCCGCTATGCCGATCGCCACGTCGGTCGTCTCCTCGATCACCTCCGTGACAACGGACTCTACGACGATTCCCTGATCATTCTGACGGCGGACCACGGCGAAGAGTTCGGCGAACACGGACTCTATCGTGAACACTGGAGCACCCATGACGGAACTCAGCGGGTCCCGCTTCTCCTCAAACCCCCATCGTCGGTTTCGACTGAATCGGGCGAGCGCTCACAGCTCGTCACGAACGTGGATATCGCCGCGACCGTCGCGGACTATACCGAAATTTCGCGTCCGGAGAAATGGCAAGGCTCGTCACTTCGACCCATCGTTGAGGACGAAGCGCAGTCCGGACGGGAGTATCTCGTCTTCGATCACGGCCTCTATACGGCACAACGCGCTGTTCGAACGGGACAGTGGAAGTACATCAGAACCTATCATTCGGGAATGTGGGAGGAGACAACACCCGAGGAACAGCTGTTCGACATGGAGTCCGATCCATGGGAGCAGGACAACGTGGTAGAAGACCACCCAGAGGTCGGAAACGACCTGTCCGATCAACTGGAAGCATGGACCGAGAGGTACGTCGGAGATGCAGACCCCCTCAAGGAGATATGCGACCCGGGACCTGCGGGCTACCTCTGGGCGAAGACCACCAACAATCGGTGGCGCTGACACGAAGGAAAAGCACCGAGAATTCGACGGTTACGACCAGGTGAGCGCCGTTATATACTTGGGATAGGCGGACTCCCGAAATCCGTTGGTAGTATCTTCGTGCTCGTAGGGTGGGTTGAGACTCACCAACGAATACTGCCCCAAGTCGGTGGGACGGCCGGACGAGTTTGAAGCCGTTCGCTCGCGATAACCCCTCACTCGTCGTGTGATGCTGAACTCGGACTCCCACTCGAGCGTTAACGACTGACCACTGCGACCGCAGAAGTATTGAACTAGGCCGGCCGACGAGTAGTATGAAATACGCTAGTGCGGTCGTCAGGAGCGCACGATTGACGGTGCGTAACCCCTTCGCGGTCGTGCTGGTCAGCGTTGGCGTAACTGTCTCGTTGCTTCCATTCGTGACAGGGGTGATCGTCGCGGGGGTACTCGGAGGCCTTGTCGGGCTCTGGCTCACGTCGTTCATGCTGGGGTTCGTGGGTGCCGGTGGCGCGCGGTTGATGACCATCATTCTTGAACGTGAATCTTCACTAGGGACTGATTACTTCTGGGAGGGATTGCGGGACGCACAGCGCATCGGACCAGCGATCGGGGTGGGTACGTTCGTCGTCTCTATCGTCGCGATCGTGCTTCTGTCACTTCCCGGGAACGATGTAATTAGTATTGGAATCTCTCTGCTAGGCGTCTATCTCCTAGCAGCCTGGTTTGTCGTCGTCGTCTACGCCCTGTCACTGTGGGCTGCCTTTGAGAACGCACGTGACGTACGCAGCGCGTTCGTCGACGGTGTAACGCTCATCCTCGAAGAGCCCACGGCTGCCGGATGGATCCTCGTTCAGTCAGTCGGATGGACGTTGCTCATGGTACCGCTGATCATCGCACCGGTCATCGTCCTTCCAGGCTTCGTCCAGCTAATCGCGACCGAGATCGTGAGGATCGCGACGATTGAAAGTGATCGCCAGCCATCCGTCGTTTCGCGGGACGAAGACGACGAGTCAGGTTCAACGGCGTAGCCGACTCAGACAGGTTCGTGTTCTGCATCAATGGCAGCAGTGATGTGAGTGGACAGCAGACAGAGTATGCCTGGGAGAAATAAGCCTATCGTAACGACGGTTACGCCCGCAACGAGCGCGCACGCGAAAGAGAGGAACAGAAAGAGCGCAACAGCCGATGGTGCATCCAGGAGTCGAGTGAAGCTCGCGTGAATTGCGGTTCTCAGTGGAACACCTTCAGCGATCTCCGGGCTGGCGAATCCGACGACGAGGTACCAGTCCACAATCAGAAACGCGGCGACACCAGTGGCGAAGGGTGCCAGCGCGGATGGCACAACAGACACGATTGTGACCGAGACGAGTGTGACGAGGAACGTGACTGCGCCCAGGGTGAATCCAGTACGTGGACCTGCGATCCCGGCCCGGACATCGGACCAGACCGAAACCGGAACGCCCCGTTCGGCGACAGTCGTCGCGAACCGGAACGCACCAACGAGAACAACACCCAGGAGCAGTGAAGTCGCCCACAGACCGGCGAGGATTGCGAGCGGCGCCCCGATAAAGAGCATTGTCGCGAGGGGAAGCACGGAGAGAGAAACCAGCAAACTCACGACAATCGTACCGACGAGGTTCCGGTAGCTGTTCCGGGCGGTGTCGACGGTGACCTGTCGGGCGTTCATCTCCGATCGACCCTTCGAGGCGAGAGTATTTGTGCGACGATTCGATGCATGAGTCCACCTTCAATAGTGACGAACTTTATCCCGCCGATCGTCGTCGAACGTTGTTATCAGTGTATATTGCCGGTATGAAATCGATTAGGGTCAATCCGCGATATTGAGGATGGTCCACAACGAAGATACGGGGATAGGATGGAGCATCGGTTCACACATGCAAACGTTTATAATCGTTACTGCTAATTAGGAGGTTGTATGTCAGACAGTGACAGTAGTGGTTCTAGAGCGCGGGGTACGACCACCAATCGACCGGTGACCCGTCGGAACTGGATTCAGATGGCCACAGCGACCGGCATCGCAGGTCTCGCAGGCTGTATGGGTGGCGGCGGGAACGGTAGCGGCGGGAGCGGTGGCGGCGGGAACGGTGGCGGTGGTAATGGGAACAACAGCAGCAACGGGGGCAAGGTCGGCAGTACCGGCGGGATGACGACCATCGAGTACTGGCGGTGGCCTCACTCAACGGAGCCCTCGAACAAGGGCGAAGACGAGATCGTCAAGGCGTTCAACGAGGGTCCGGGTGCAAAGAAGAACATCCGTGTCGAACAGGTAGTGAACCCTTTCGACGATCACAATCAAGCGCTACGGACCGCGATCGGCGGGAACGACGCACCGGAGGTGGCATGGACATTCCCGGAGCAATTGTATGACTTCGCGGGCAAGTCCCGGGAACAGATGGAAGGGAACGCGCCGTTCGCGTACCTCGACGATTATATGGATGACAGTTACAAAAGTCAGTTCTGGCAACCCTTCTGGGACTGGCAGGAATCCCGGTTCGGCGGGCCCGTCGGTGTTCCATTCATCTCCTCGATTTTCCCCGGACTGATGTATGTCAACACCGATGCATGGAAGGCAGCGGGTCTCGGAGACCTACCACAGGGCAGTTGGAGTTACGAGGAGTATCTCAACGCGGCGGAACAGATCGACGGGACCGAAGTCAATGGTACCACAGTCAACGGTGTTGGTATCGGTCTCGAAGACACCGTGTCAGCAGCACAGTGGGACGCATATCTTTCGCAGTTATCACGAACCGCTGGAAGCCTGATCGGTGTTGGATACCAGAACAAAGACGACGAATACGCCCTGACGCTCGCATCGGATCCGGAGTTGGAAGCCTGGAACGCGTTCTTTGGAGAACCGATCGCGAACGGCTGGACGAACAATCCCGGTGCGTACACCCTCGACGGAATCCAGGATCCGTTCACGGCCGGTCAGATCGGTCTCCTCCCCTCGGGAACGTACGCACGCGTTGAATTCGCTCAGTCTGATGTCAACTACGACATTATTCCGTTCCCGACGAAGGGCGGCAACAGCAACTACGGTGTGTACGGGGCTGGCGGGTATGCAGTGATGCACTCAGCGTACATTGAGGAAGTCGGCGGTCAGCCGGAAAAAGCGTGGGAATTCATCAAGTTCCGTAACAACGCTCGCAACCAGTACAACTGGTTCAACACGTCCTCACAGACCGTCTCGAATAAGGAAGCGTATCAGCTCATGAAGGACGAGGGCGTGTCCGACTTCGTGAAACAGAGCGGTGGGCTCGAAGTGATGAACCGGACGGACGAAGCGATGAAGCAGTACCCCAAACAGCAACAGGCGATCAAAGACCGTTACCCCGACATCAAGCTGGCTGCAGGCGGTACGCCCGTCACAACTCCTCCTGTACTTGTCGGCAGCGGACGCGTTCATGAGGCGGTCGGCGGGGCGCTTCAGCAACTTAACCAAAACAATAATCAGAACGCCAAGGAAGTCTTTACTGAGGCCGAGAACACGTGGTGTGACCTCGTCGAGAGTTCAAGCGATGCCAAACTCGCAGAGTCCAGTCGTGGATACAACAAACCGGAACCCAAAGCAGGTCCGCTGTAGAGAGTCAGTCCACGGCCTTGTTTTTGCGCGCGGTCTGATCGGTCAGTGAGGTCTCGGTCCGGCGAAAATCGATGGCTTTCGAGGGAGATGAGGTTCGTTTCTATCGATCTCGGTGGAGACGCCACTCTACACGCTGTGAGCGCTTTCCAACATGGTCAACAGGTCCTTGGCCTGTTGCTCAGCAATATCCGGGACAACACCATCGAGGGAATCGATATACTCTACGGTGATGGCTTCGTCGTATCCCGCGTCACGGAGCGACTTGAGGAACGATATGACATCCAGATCTCCGTCTTCGACTGCCATCTGGATCTCTTCCCAGCCAGTGCCGGCCTGCCGAAGGTGTACATGAGCAACGTTTGGCAGTAGCCCGTCCCACAAACCGTCGTGGTCGTCGACGTTTATCACGTAGTGGCCCGGGTCGAGCGTGTAGCCCAGTCCGGAAACGCCAGCGGCATACTCGGCGACCACCGATGGATCTTCGGTCAACGTATTCCGGTGGGTCTCGACGGTGAGGGTTACGTCAGTCCCTTCAGTGATCCCGACGAGCGTTTCGAAGCGGTCCAAGTCGTCTGAGAGGAGCGCCTCAGCCGGTGCAGCCGGGAGCGTGACAACCGGGATGCCGAGTTCGTCCGCGAGGTCGATGACCGCACGAACCCGTTCGACTTCGATCTCCAGATTCACGTCGCCCGCATTCGCGTTCAGCGCGACGGGTTCGAGTCCCGTCGTCTGGCAGATGTCGTCGATCGCTGCTACTGCAGTGTCGCTTGCCCCGACGAGACCGCTCGGATCGAAATGAGCCCAGCCCTCCTGAACGCCGATATCGACCGCACCGAAGCCCAATTCCGACAACCACCGACAGGCGTCCGCGAAGGAGTATCGGCTGTATAGGAGCGACGATCCGGCGATCCTCATAGCCGAACCCACCCGTCGATCTCGTTGGCCTTTAGGACCGCTCGTTCGAGTTCCATTCGAACGAGGCCATCCGCGCCAGTCGTAGGCGGCGTCTCGCCTGAATGGACTGCATTGACGAACGCCTCGACTGAGCGCTCGAAAGACTCGTTGAGATCGATCGAATCGACACCCCTGATATCGTCCGCCAACGGACCTGGCGCGACGGTGCCAGTGCTATCTTCAGGTGTCATACCGGTGAGACGGAATCGGCCGTCCGTGCCGTATACTGCGAGGTCGATGAGATGATCCGAGAGTTCGGTGTGGATCGACGCGGCAATCGAGGCGAGGGTACCGTTTGTGAACTTGATAGTTGCAGAGACAGCGTTCGAGGGCACGTAGAGCATGTCGTCCAGATGGAATCGTTCATCGACGACCGTCTGATCGTGTTCGAGCGTCGCTCGGATCGCTTGGGGCTCTCCCATGAGAAAGACCAGCAGGTCCAAGACGTGATGCCATCCGTAGGCGTGAACGTCGACGCTGGCGAAGTGGACTTCTCCCAGGTGTCCCACCTCGATGGCCTCAGCAAGACGCGCGAACGATGGCATGTGGCGGTAGTTGTAGTCGACGGCTAGCGTCCGACCCGCACGTTCGGCCGTCTCGACCATCTCACGACCGTCATCGAGCGAGTGAGCCATGATTTTTTCACAGAACACGTCGGCCCCCTCTTCGAGGGACATGATCGTCGGCTCGACGTGATGGCGCTCCGGTGTTGCAACTGAGACCACGTTCGGTTGCACTTCGGTCAACAAGTCCGCGAGGTCGAAGAACGGTTCGGCGGCGTACTCCGTGGCCAATTCGTCCGTCCGGTTTCGATCCAAGTCACAGACAGCGACTAGCTCCGCGTTCGCCGCGTTTCGATAGCCTGCCGCGTGGTTCCGACCGGCACCGCCACAACCGACGATCGCGGCTCGGAGTTGGCTTTCAGTCATCGACCGACCGCACGCGTGGAGGGCGTAAATAGTTCGCCGTCAACGCCAGTGGTGGTAATTCACCTCTCGAATCGGTGTCGGTCCCACCCCCCGACGCCCTCCGATTCGGAAACGGACTCCCTCGACGTTTCCTACGACCCGATCCGGTTTCGGGTCACGAACAGTTCGTACGCATCGATTTCATGGTCAATCGAAAAGGGGATAATCGTGGTTCCTCGCTGGATAAATGAGTCGATATCGACGAGAGCGTCAGTGCTCGATATCGAACCCGTACGAACCTGAACCCACCGTCAGCACGACCTCTTCGTCACCGGCGGTTGCATCGTCGACACCGTCGGGTAGCGACCCCACAGCGCCGTTCTCCCAGACAGCCACGTCGTCTATCTCCACCGTGGCCGATTCCCCATCGTAAGGAATGCGGACCGTTGCCGTCGTGTTCCACGGGATCTCGACGTCGAGAGTGAGCCCGTTGTCCGTTCGCTCCCACCGCGAGGCGAACTCACCGTTGACCGTCTCCATCTCGGCGGCCGCCCAGTCGAGGTCGTCCACGACGGCGGGCGCGACCTCGACGGTCCCATGTCCGTGCATCGAATCGTCGAACCTGAGGCCGGCCAGCGCGTAGTAGAACCACTCTGAGACGAGGTTGAAGGGTGAATGATTAAACGAGTTCATCCCATCACCGATACGGGTATCGCTGTCCCAGCGTTCCCACATCGTCGTCGCGCCTTGTCGGACCATATACACCCAACCGGGTCGATCCGGCTGGGAGACGACTTCGTAGGCGGTCTCAGCGTGACCGTGGTCGACGAGTGTGAGGATCAGCGGGCGCGTTCCGAGGAAGCCCGTCTGGAGCTTCCCGTCGTCGCTCTCGACTTTTTCGACGAGGTTGTCGGCGACCGCGTCGACGTGCCCGTCGGGGACGAGTCCGAAGAACAGCGGCACGGCGTACGACGCCTGCGTTCCGGGACCGTACTGGTCGGCTTCGGCGTCGAAGAACGCCTCGTTGAACGCCTCAGCGATCGCCACCGCACGGTCGGTATAGTGTTCGGCGTCGTTCTCGTTACCCAACACCGCTGCGATCTGCGCGAACAGGTTCGTGGTGTGGTACTGGAAGGCCGTGTTGAACAGATCGCGCGGCAGACCCACACGGCCATCCATGTTCTCGAAGCCGAGCCAGTCGCCGTAGTTGCCGTACTCGTCGGGAATGATGCCGTCGGTGGACTGTTCGTGCCAGTAGTCGATGTACTGGCGCATGCCTTCGTAGTGGTCTTCCAGCACACCGACATCGCCGTAGTGGCGGTAGAGGTGCCACGGGATCGTCACTTGCGTGATCCCCCACGTCGGGTCTTCCGGGATCGTCCCGTAGCCGTATGGGATGGTGTCGGCGAGATAGCCGTGTTCGGAGCGAACGTCTGCGTGGTCTCCCATCCACTTCTCATAGAAGCGAGCGGCGTCGAAGTTGTAACACAGTGCAGGGCTGACGATGTGGTTGTCACCCGTCCAGCCGCAGCGCTCGTCACGCTGCGGGCAGTCCGTCAGAACGGAGTGGACGTTCCCGCGTAAGCCCCATTCAGCGTTGCGTTGGAGTTGCGAGAGGTCCTCGTTCGAGCAATCGAACTCGGCGATCGGCTCGACGTCGCTGTGGACGACTTTCGCGGTGACGTCCGCCGGGTCGAGTTCGTCGGGGTAGCCGACGACCTGCACGTAGCGAAATCCGTGGTACGTGAAGCGTGGTTCGTACGTCTCGGTACGGTCGCCCTTGGCGATGTAGGTGTCGGTTGCATCGGCGCTCCGTAGGTCCTCCAGTGCGAGACTGCCGTCTTCCAGCAGTACTTCCGCGTGACGGAGTTCGATTTCGTCCCCCGCGTCTGCATCGTTGATAGTTATCTCGACCCAGCCGACGAGGTTCTGTCCGAAATCGAGGATCGGCCCCTCATCGCGGCCGAGTACTTCTTCCACGTCGACCGTCTCGGTCACCCTAATCGGCGGCGTCCGCTGTGGAACGAGGTCACCACCGGGTGCTTCGACGATTACGACGGAGTCCCATCCGACGTCGTCGAAAGCAGGTTCGGCCCAGCCTTTGGACTCCTCGCGCGAGTCGTACGTCTCCCCGTCGTAGAGGTCGTTCATCAGAAGCGGGCTGTTCATTGCAGTCCACGAGCCGTCGGTCGAGACCGTTCGGGTAGTACCATCGACGTACTCGATTTCGAGTTGGAGGATGGCTCTCGGTGAGCCGAATCCGGTCCAACCGCGAGCGTTGCGACCGAACCACCCCTGACCGAGCCAGAGACCCAATGCGTTCGCGCCGGCGTCGAGCTGTTCGGCGACATCGTAGGTGCTGTACAGTACTCGTTCGTCGTATTGCGTCCAGCCGGGATTTAGCACCTCGTCGCCGATCCGCTCGCCGTTGATGTACAACTCGCCGTAGCCAAGCCCACAGAAATGCGCCTGCGCGCGTTCGACCTCTCCGCCGAGATCGACATCGGTTCTGAGTAACGGCGATTGGGGAGCCATTCGGGACTCGTAGTGTCCGTCCACGAGCTTATCTCGACCCCACGCACCCTCTTCGACACTGGACGAAGCAGTGACGTCCTTGTCAACTGCGAGATCTTCACCGTCACCATCCCGAACTGTTAGCCCGGCTAACGCGAAGGTCTGCCACGCGCGACGCTCCTCTCCGATATACGCTAACTTTTGGTTGAACTCGCCCCCCGAGGGGTCCGACGGATCGATCTCGTGTAGATCCGTCGCCGTGACTCTGACGTAGCGGCCGTCGATACTGTCCAGATCGAATGTGACCGCTTCGACCCCGGGATTGTGGTGAGCCTCGTCGGTGCAGTCGATGACTGTTGTGGACTGTGCGAAGTCGGGGTCGTTGGAAACCTCGATCCGGTAGCGCTCTGGAAAGCCGAACCCTCCAGGACCGTCGGCGGTAACTCGTTTTTCGGATTTGACCTCTTCGGTGAACTGTGCCGACACTGGCAGCCCATCTGGCGTCGTAGGCCCATCGAGCGGTTCAGTCGGATGGAGCTCGACACGATCTATCTCGGCGTTGTCGCCGAGATCGACCTGAACCCACTCCTCGGCGTCCGCGTTGACGGGGTGCCATCGACTCCTGAAGCCGTTCGAGTCGCCACCGTCGGGCCGATAGCCGATCCAGTGACCCTCCCACTCGTGTTCGCCAATCAGTGCTGTGGAGAACCGTGCCGCCTCAGCCCATTCCGATGGAGTACCGTCTTCATCCCACACGCGAGCGGTCCAATAGTAGTCGGTGCCCGACGCTAAAGGAACGCCATCATAGGGAACGTTCGTCGAATCCGCCGACTCGACTTTGCCAGAATTCCAGAGCGAGCCCTGGTCGTTGTCGAGAGCTTCCGGCGAGCGAGCGACCAATACCCGGTAGGCGCTCTGGGTACCACCGCGTGAGTCTGACTCAGATCGCCAAGAGAAGCGGGGCTCGTCTGGTAAGATATTGTTTGGTTCCTGCTCGTACTCGACCTTGAGGTCGGTAAGAATCGCACGACTGTCGCTGTCAGTCTTCTCCGACATACCCCCTAATTTTCAACGGTTGTAATTATAGATTTGGGTTGGAGCGAACGACGACGAGATTTCGGTGTCGCGGTCGACAGTGCTTTCCTCGGGAGAGTCATCACAAACTTCGCAATCCGATCTCGTCGGTGTCACGAGTGATGCCGGTAGAGCCGTCATCACGACATGGCCGAGTACCGATAGTCATGTCCCCGTTATTCGACGGCAAATTCGAACTCCCCAGATCCGACTTCGAGGACGAGGTCGTCGCCGTCGGTTTCGACGGAGAGGACGCCATCGGGTGCGCCCTCAGCCAACGGGATATCTGACTCGGTGACCGCGGCATCGGCGGTGTCCGGAAGCCAAATCGTCGCCGCGGCGTTCCAGGGAATCGTCACCCAGCAGTCGTACCCTCGCTCGTTGCGCTCCCAGATGACTTCGAGATCGCCCGCCCGCGTTTCGACTTTGGCGTTGACCCACTCGAGATCGTCGACCATTGCTGGCGCGATCGTGACGTGGTCGGTGATCGGTTCGTCACCCAGTCGAATCCCAGCGAGTACCTCGTAGAAGAACTCCGAGATGTGAACGAACGGCGAATGGTTGAGGGAGTTCATTCCTGAGCCGACGCTCTCGTCGGAGTCCCAACGCTCCCACATGGTCGTCGCGCCGTTGCGAGCCATGTACACCCAGCCGGGCTGTTCTGGTTGGCTGACGACTTCGTAGGCCAATTCCTCGTAGCCGTGGTCGGCAAGCGTGTGGATCAGCGGACGGGTGCCAAGGAACCCGGTCTGCAGCTTCCCGCCCTCTTTACGGACTTTCTTGGCGAGATTCGCGGCGACCTGTTCGGCGTGCTCTTTGGGGACCATCCCGAGGAACAGCGGCACGGAATAGGAGGACTGCGTTCCCGGACCGTATTCGCTCGCTTCGGGGTCGAAGAAATGGTCGTTGAATGCATCTTCGATGTACTCGGCACGCTCGCGGTAATTCGCGGCGTCGGTGTCGTTGCCGAGCACGTCGGCGATCTTTGCGAACGTCTCGGCGACTTGATAGACGAACGCAGTATTGAACAGGTCGTGCGGGAGTCCACGGCGGCCATCCGTGTTTTCGAACGCGAGCCAATCGCCGTACTTCCCGTACTCGTCCGGAACGATTCCGTCTTCGGCGACGCCGGTCCAGTAGTCGACGTACTCGCGCATTCCCTCGTACTGCTCGCGGAGGATTCCCCCGTCACCGTCGTGGCGATAGAGGTACCACGGGACCATGATACGCGTGATCGACCACGTCGGGTCGGCAGGATCCTCGGAGGCCTTGTTCGGGATCACGTCGGTGACGTAGCCCATGTCGGCGGCGACGTCGTCGTGGTCCCTGGCCCACTTCTCGTCGAAGCGAATGGCGTCGAAGTTGAACAGGAGTGCGCGCGTCGAGATGTGGGCGTCACCGGTCCAGCCGAAGCGCTCGTCCCGTTGGGGGCAATCCTCCGGGATGGAGTGCGTGTTGCTGCGTAGCCCCCAGACAGCGTTGTGCTGGAGCTGATTGAGATCCTCGTTCGAACACCTGAACTCCCCCCGACGGTCCATCGCCGTCGAGA
This sequence comes from Halococcus sp. IIIV-5B, assembly GCF_003602035.1. Taxonomy (NCBI): domain Archaea; kingdom Methanobacteriati; phylum Methanobacteriota; class Halobacteria; order Halobacteriales; family Halococcaceae; genus Halococcus; species Halococcus sp. IIIV-5B. The sequence continues at coordinate 146,910 of NZ_QZWE01000001.1, forward strand.
CGACCTTCGCTGTGACGGCGTCGGGATCGAGGTCCCCGGGATAGCCCGCCACCTGCGCGTAGCGGAAGCCGTGGTAGGTGAAGCGTGGCTCGTAGCTCTCGCGGTCGTCACCGCGGGCGACGTAGATGTCGGTCGCGTCGGCACTCCGCAGGTCGGTCGTCGAGAGGTCACCCTCTTCGGTCAGCGCCTCCGCGTGGCGCAGGGCGATTTCGTCGCCCTCGTCGGCGTCTTCGATCTCGATCTCCAACCAGCCGGTAAGATTCTGACCGAAGTCGAGGATCGGTCCTTCGGGATGGTCGTGAACGGCGTTGACGTCGAACGTGTCGACGACGCCCATCGGCTCGATGCGCTCGGGGCGGAGCGTTCCGCCCGGATTGTCGACGATGGCGGCCTGATCCCACGTCGAATCGTCGAAGCCGGCGACGGTCCACCCGTCCTGTTCGCGTCGAGCGTCGTAGCGTTCACCGTCGTAGATGTCGTTCTCCAGCAACGGGCTCTCCGTAGCCTGCCAGTTGCCGTCGCTTGAGATCGTTCGAGTGCGTCCGTTCTCGAACTCGACGAACAGGGTCACACGAGCGCGTGGGGACCCGTCTGCGACCCAGTAGGCGCCCTGCTTGGCGAACCATCCCTGACCGAGCCACACCCCCAGTGCGTTTTCGCCCTCGGAGAGAACGTCCGTCACGTCGTGACTCGAATAGAGGACGCGCTTTTCGTACTCGGTCCAGGCCGGGTCGAGCTTGGCGTCACCGATCTGGTCGCCGTTGATCGAAATCTCGCCGTATCCGAGGGCGGCGGTGTGAATCCGTGCCGAGGCGACTGCGCCGTCGAGGTGGAATTCAGTGCGTAGCTGCGGCGAGGACGACGCTACCCTGGATTCGGTGGAGCCATTTACGAGATGGTCGCGACCCCACGTCTCTGCCTCGATCGACGAGGAGGCGGTCACGTCGGCCCCCGCAGAGCGGTCCTCATCTCCGTCGCGTACGGTGAGCGCGGCGAGTGCGAAACAGCGCCACCTCCGGGTTGCCTCGGTCAACCGCTCGCCACTCTGCAGCGGCGAGTCAATCTGGTCTGCGGGTTCGACCTCGTACAGGTCGGTCGCCGTGACGCGGACGAATCGGCCGCTCGCGTCGATATCACCGTGGGTTTGAACCGCCGCCTCGCCGTCTTCGGGCATTCCCTCGAGGACGTCCTCGTCGTTTTCGTTTTCCAGTGTTACCTTGGCGACGACCGTCCCATCCGCGAACGTGGAATCGTCGCTCACTTCGACGCGGTAGGAGACGGGAAAGCCGAAGCCGTCGATCGGGTTCCCGAACCACGACAGCGTAACCGCGGTGTCGTCGGGGGTCCGGACGACCGTGACCGGATTCGATGGGTGGAGCGTGATCTCGGATACGTCACGGCTCTCCCCGAGGTCGATTTGGATCCACTCCTCGCAGTCCTCTTCGGAGGAACGCCACTGGCTGCGCCAGCCGTTCGTGTCTCCCACCCCTGGTTGGTGGGAAATCCATTCGCCGTGCCAGTCCTCGGGTTTGAGCGCGGTCCCGAACCGTGCGGGGTCGGCCCACTCGCTCTTACCACGCTCCGTCCGAACCTTCACGGACCAGTAGTACGTCTCGTCGGCAGCCAAGTCCGGGCCTTCGTAGACGACGTCCGTCGCCGCGCCGGACTCGACAGTATCGGAGTCCCACACTGTGCCCTCGCCGTCGGCGAGCGTGTCCGGGTCACGACCGACCACTAGACGGTAGGCAATCTGCCTGCTGTTTCGCGCGTCCGTTGCAAGCCGCCAGCTGAACCGTGGCGGTCGCGTCGGGTCGACGTTAACCGGCGAGTCCTCGTACTCGGTTTGAAGATCGACCGGTTGCCGTGACTGCTTGCGCTCGGGTGTAGACATGTCCGATATTACCATAGCAGTCGTGTTAAATCTTCTTCTCGCCACTGGTGTGTATCGACGCTCTCCTGGCCACTGATAGGCGTTACCCCAGAGATCAACGGTAGTGTTCGATCGGGTACGAGTCAGAAAATTCGGGTCGTCAGAGGTCAGGGTTCCGTTCGGGATTCAGGCTTCTGAACGTGTGGAACTGCTGTCCGCCTCGCTCGCGAGGTCCTCACTGGCCGGAGTACCGCGCGTGATCAACGCGTCGCCGCTCTGAGAGTCAAAGACGTGGATCTCATCCTGAGGGAACGAAATCTGGATCTCGTCTCCAGGTTCGATCTCCGTATTGCGGTTGACGCTGATCGTCGCCTCGCTGCCGCCGATCTCCGTATAGAGGTAGGTCACGTCGCCTAGCGGCTCGACGACGTTGATCTCGACGGTGAATACGTCCTCACCGGAGGCCTTGTCTTGGGTCAGGATCTCCTCGGGGCGAATGCCCATTACGAACTCTGATCCGGCATGGGTAAGTTCGGCATTGATATTGTCCGAGACCGATACCTGGAAATCGTCTCCAACCAGCACACCGTCGTTGAGTTTGACGTTGAAGAAATTCATCGAGGGCGAACCGATGAAGCCCGCGACGAACTGGTTCTCCGGCTCCTGATAGCACTCTGAGGGGGTGCCGACCTGCTGGAGCTTGCCGTCGTTGAGGATCGCGATCCGGTCGCCCATCGTCATCGCCTCTGTCTGATCGTGGGTGACGTAAATCGTCGTTACATCCAATCTCTGTTGGAGGTCCTGGAGTTCGGTTCGCATCTGTGTCCTGAGCTTGGCGTCCAGATTCGAGAGGGGTTCGTCCATCAGGAACACTTCGGGATCGCGGACGATCGCTCGTCCGAGCGCGACACGTTGTTGCTGACCGCCAGAGAGTTCGCCAGGCTTCTTCTCGAGCAGATCCTCGATATCCATCACCTCGGAAGCGTCGACGACCCGTTCGTCGATCTCGTCATTCGACAGGTCCGTCGTCATTCGCAGCCCAAACGCCATGTTTTCCCGGGCGGTCATATGCGGGTACAACGCGTAGTTCTGGAAGACCATCGCCATGTTGCGGTCTTTCGGTTTGCGTTGTGTCACGGCTTCGCCGTCGAGAACGATCTCACCGCTCGTGGGTTGCTCTAGTCCGGCGATACAGCGCAGCGTTGTCGATTTCCCACATCCTGACGGACCGACGAGGATCAAGAACTCCCCGTCGGCGATATCGATGTCGAGGTCTTCGACAGCGACGATGCGTTTGCCGCCAGCTTCCCCGAACTCTTTCTTAAGCGTCTCTAAGTTAAGCTCTCCCATGGATACTCACCAATCTAATTGACAAGCATTAAGTTTTTCGCTCGTGTGTGTTGTTGACTTTAGATAGCGGCTCGAACAGCGGGTTTGGCGGCTTTTCGACCGGGGTCCGTGTTCGAGAACAGCGAGCGCGACGCGTACTGAACGGAACATGGGTCGGTTCCAGCGGCGCTTGAATCGACGTCGTCAACTCCGACAAAAACATTTATCATACAAGACCCCGTCAGAATTCTCGTATGGCAGTCCGTCACGTGGAATCGTTAGCTGGCCTGGACGACGAGTTTCGGGCACCTGACACAGTACCAGCATTCACTTTCCAACTTCGCAGGGACGAACCACCTGTACAGCAACAGGGGTGGTTCACCGATGGCCTCTGAGTCACAAGAGGGCTCGATCAATATTAACAAATCCGAGAACCAATCGCGATTTAGCGTCGACAACCTCACGCTGTCCCAACAGGAGTTCATCGAAGGGTGGGCGTTCGTGCTAGGCAAAATCGCGCTCATCCTGTTCGTCATCGGGTTCCCGATGGTGTTCGCGGTGTACCTGAGCTTCACTGATTCTAACCTCGTGAACCTTCCGGGTGAGTTCATCGGACTGGAAAACTATGCATGGGTTCTCGGACAAGACGTCTGGTGGACCTCGCTGAAGAACGTATTCCTCCTCGCGGGAATCGTTATCCCGACGAACATCATATTCTCCTTCTCAACAGCACTCTTGCTGAGAGAGAAGCTCCGAGGGAGCACACTCTACCGGGTGGCATTCCTCATTCCGGTGTCCGGGCCGCCGATTATCTGGGCGATCGTCTGGAAACTAGTCTTGTTCCCCAATGAGGGCGGGATCGTCAACGCGGTCCTGCTCGAATTCGGGATGGTCAATTCGTACATCCCCTTCCTTTCAGATCCAGCCTATGCGCTCCCCTCGATAATCGTATCCCAAATGTGGGGCTTCGGACTATCCATGTTGATATACATGGCAGCATTAGCCGGACTCCCGGCGTCGGTGATGGAATCGGCCGCGATGGATGGGGCCAACAAGTATCAGAAAGTCAGACATATAATTTGGCCGCTGATGAAGCCGACGACGTTCTTCCTTGTCGTCATCCAGCTCGTCCTCGTGCTGCGGATGGGCTTCGGTGCAGTCTTCGTAATGACTCAAGGTGGCCCCCTCAACGCGACGATGGTCCCGTCATACTTCATCTACAATCTGGCATTCCAGTACAACAGCTTTGGTCAGTCTGCGGCCGCGGCGATCCTGATGTTCATCGTCACTGCGCTCATCGCACTACTGACCTACAAGCCTCTACAGGGCAACGCGGAGTACTACCAATGAAACGGCACCAAGCAGACGACCGTCACGATGAGGTGATCGTCCAATGAGTTCCGAACACGAGACCATCCTAGAGAACCCCAACACCTCGAAAGGGAAGATGGAGCGCTTTGGAGCGCACGCGTATCTGCTCGTTATCGCCCTATTCACTGCGGGACCGTATCTGCTGATGATCTCGGTCTCACTGATGGGAGAAGGCTGGAATCCGGTTGTTCCGCCAAAACTTCTCCCCGAGACTTGGAGCTTCGTGAACTACGTCGACGTCTGGCTCGGGCAGACGGCCCTGCTAGACCGCGCGTTCTTCGGGTTCTTCGTGAACTCGCTGGTGTACGCAGGTGGCGCGACGCTGGTCGTGCTTATCTTCGACTCGCTGGCGGGGTACGCGTTCGCCCGCTTAGAGTTCACCGGACGCGACGTGACTTTCGCCGCCGTATTGGCGACGATCATGATTTCGCCGATGATTCTCTTCATTCCGGTGTACCTGATGTTCAACCAGCTCGGTCTGGTCAACACCCGGGTAGGGATTATCCTCACGCACACGATCGGCGGCTTCGGTGTGTTCCTGATGCGACAGTTCATCAAAACACTACCCTCTTCGTTGGAGGACGCGGCGCTAATGGATGGGTGCTCGCGCTTCGGCGTCTTCTGGCGCATCGTGGTCCCAATGATGAAACCAGCGCTGGTAACGCTGGGGATCATCACGTTCATCAATGTCTGGAATTCTTTCCTCTGGCCGTTGGTGCTCGCGCGTGACGCGGAACTATACAACCTTCCGGTCGCTCTGGGCTACTTCCAGGGTCAGGTCAGCACGCTTTGGGCACCTCTGATGGCCGCCGCGGCACTGACGTTGGTCCCGATGGTCGTGCTGTTCGTCTCGATGCAGAAGTACTACGTGCGCGGATTCGTCCTCGGCGGCCTGAAAGGGTAAACTTTCCAGCCCACTTCTTTTAGGCAATTTCCTACTCGGTTCGCGAGAATGAGCCGCTAATGTGAACTCCGACAATCAGTCGCCAGCGATGGGTTACTGACTTCAACGCTCAAGAGCCGCGAAGCAATCGATGGAGGATCCAGTTCGAATCACGATGGGAACGTGGGCGGGAGCAACCGCCACAAATTAGGGTGTCTTTTTGTCAACCCTGTCCCTTTCATCTTCATATGGACGATATCACAGTCCACAATGGCATCACATACGTAGTGCGTGAGGACGGCGAGATGAACCTCGATCTCTACGTTCCAGAGAGTGAAAACCCTCCACTCGTCGTCTACATTCATGGTGGCGGATGGATCTCGGAGACGCGCACGAACGTTCCGAGTCCGGAGCGGTACGCCGACGAATGGGACTGCGCCATCGCCAGCGTCAGTTATCGCCTACAGGAAGCCCCCAAAGATGCAGCAGTCGAGGAGATGTACGACCAGACGAACCCTACACCCAGGGGTAGTTTCCCCGATCATTTCGTGGACGTGAAGGCCGGGATTCGCTGGCTTCGAGGCCACGCCGACGAATACGGGTACGACGCCGAGCGCGTTGCCACGTGGGGGTCGTCTGCGGGCGGGCATCTCGCTCTGCTCGCGGGCGTCATTGACGACGTGACCGACCTAGGGGACGCCTTTGCCGACGAAGTAGAGAAGACCGTTGTGCCCGAAGAGTCAGGCGCTGTACAGGCAATTATCAGCTGGTATGGCGTTTCCGACTTTACCCTTACCGAAAATGCCGACGAAGGTATCATCCCGTTACTATTGGGTGGACCACAATCCGACTGCCCCGACAGATACGTACAAGCGAGCCCCGTTTCTCATGTCACACCCGAGAGTCCTCCGACGCTGTTAATGCACGGCCGCGAAGATGAGGTGGTAAGCGTAGAGCAAAGTCGCCAATTCTCCAATGTGATGAACGACGTCGGCGTGAGCGTAGTCCGGTACGAGTTACATGACTTGAATCACGTTTGGGCAGAGGCCGTCGAGAGAATTGAGTCCGAACGCGTGGCAATGGATCTGCTCGCGGCGGAGCCGAACCATGCTCAATCGGTGTACGAAACGACTCACTTGGGGATAGGTCAATCGCCGGATCCTCTCATTGTGGACCTCCCGCCTGCCGGCCCTGAAGCCATCAATCAGTTCCTCGATCGGACCATCCGGTGAACCGACGTTCGTGGGCTAGTTCGGTCGAGTTGAGTCGGTACAACGTGTTTCTTCACTATGATGACAGTCAGAAGATTCACCACACCTATGACCGTCAATCGAGGCTAAAGATCCTCAACTTTCGCTAGTGGGATCGCCTCAGGGCCCGGATTGGTAAGAACCACGGCGCGATCAGAACCGGGTTCGGCGACCTGATGGGAGCGATCGGTATCCCGCTCGTTTTTGGGGTCATGATTGATACCTTCTTCGCCGAGTGTGGCGGGGCGTGCAGGATCGCGACGACGCTCGTTCGAGTGGTTCACATGGTGTACGTTCCGTGCGCGGTCGGGATATCGGGAGTGGTCGTCGCGATCCCGGTGTTCTCCGGTGTCGCGCTCATCGTGCTGGCTCCAATGATGTTCGTCCGTGAAAGCGTGGACCGTGGTGTCGAGTCGGTGACACAAATTTCATCCAGAGATATAAGTAGGGAGCGGGGGTAGTGAGAGTAACCCGATCGTTCGGCGACCAGTGGTCAACACTGAGGGACTTCCAAAAATGCAAGCAATCGTACAAACGGGCGCGAAGACGGTCGAACTGCAAGAACGCGAGAAACCCACACCAGAGTCGTCGGAGGTGTTGGTTCGGGTTCATACCGCGGGGATCTGTGGGAGCGATGCTCACGCTTACAAATACGACGGTGGGTACGAATGGATTCCTATTCCCAGAGTGATGGGCCACGAGTACTCTGGGACTGTGGCGGCAGTCGGCGGCGACGTCAAGGAGTTCGCGGAAGGCGACCGAATCATTGAGGAGCCTATCCACGACTGCGGGAATTGTTTCCAATGCAAGAACGGCCAGCCGAACGTCTGCCAGGACTTCTCGATCACCGGCATGCACAGGGACGGGGCCTACACCGACTACGTGGCTGTCGAACCCCAGCACCTCCACCGAGTTCCTGACGGCGTCCCGCTTTCCGAAGCCGCGCTAACTGAACCCACGAGCATCGCCGCACGCGCGGTGTTGACCCGCTCGACGCTCCAGCCTGGTGAGTCGGTGCTCGTCCAGGGGCCTGGCCCGATCGGGGTGTTGACCGCGGCGGTCGCCGACTCACTCGGCGCGAACGTCGTGGTCTCGGGACTCGGCAAGGACACGGAATACCGGCTTCCGCTCGTTCGTGACCTCGGCATCGATACCATCGATGTCGAGGAGACCGACCTCGGCGAGGTCGTGGACGAACGGACCGTGGGCGGCGGCTTCGATGTGATCTTCGATGCGACGGGACACCACTCGGGAATCGAGACCGGCGTCGAGCACGTCCGCAAGGGCGGGCAGGTCGTGATGGTCGGCATCCCGAACGGCGCGAGCAACGTCTCCTTCACCGATTCTGTGCGGGGAGAAGTCGACGTCAATACCTCCTACGGCTCGACCTGGACCAACTTTGAGCAGGCGCTCCGGCTGATCGAGAACGACGCGGTCGACGCATCAACTATCATGGACAACTCATTCTCCTCTTCTGACCCCTCGGCGGCCTTCGAGGCGTTTCTCGCCTCAGAGACCTGCAAACCCGTCTTCTCGTTCGCCGACTAAACGAATCCGTACGAATAATTCTTCTAAGCTGCTTTTTGAACGAGCGAGGGCTCTTTACTATCGAGTACGCGTCGGGTCGATGAGCTGTACCGGGTGGGTCGTGGGCCGTGAGAGCAGCGAATCGAGCTGTTCGAGACACGACGTCCCGCTCGCAACCACAGTTCTGTCGGCGGTTTCACTGGTAGTAAACTGCTCGTGGAGGCGCTCGCCGACATCCATCGCGACGTCATAGTATTCGGTCTTATAGCCGAAACTCCCTGCCATGCCGCAGCACTCGACGTCTGAGGTCAGCACGTTGTAGCCAAGCGCGTCGAGCACCGCTGTGGTGTGGGATTCAAGATCCATCGTGCGCTGCTGACAGTGGCTGTGGTAGGCGATCTCGCTTCCCTCACCCGTCGAGAGAGAGTCGGGTTCCGCGCCGTTCTCAAGCAAACCGTAGACGTACTCCAGCACCTCGTAGCTGTTCCCAGAAACCGCTTCGTATTGCTCGTCCGAGAGGAATCGCTCGTACTCGCCGCGGAACATCGCGAGGTCCGAGGGTTCGATTACTACTACGTCGCGCCCGGCGTTGAGGTGGGGCGTGAGCGCATTTTCGACCCGCTCGGCATGATCCGACGCGGTTGCGATCATCCCCTGAGAGAGCGGTGCGCGCCCGCTTGACGAGATTTTCGGGATGTGGACCTCGACACCAAGGGCTTCGAGAGTCCGAACGGCGGCTTTCCCGCGCTCAACCTGAACGTGGTTCGTATAGGTATCAGGGTAGAGCACGGCTGTCCGAATTGGACCCGAATTCCGTGGCGCGTCGCGCGCTTCGAACCACTTTCTGAGGGTTTCGCGCTTGAACTCGGGGAGGTTGCGCTCGCTGGCGATGCCGAGAGTACGCTCCATGAGAGGGCGGACGCCGGGAAGATCCGTCACCAGGTTCGAGAGCGGCGCGGTCGCGCTGCCGAATTTCGCGAGAGTAGCGTAGTTGCCGAACAGTCGTTTCTGAATATCGACGCCACCCGGCTCTTCGTCAGGCGTCAGTCCTTCGACAAGCCAGTCGAACTCTCCATCCTCGCCACGATTTATCCGGTCCCGGACAACAGTGTTGATCCAAGGGATATCGATTTTCACCGGACATGCCTCGACACAGCGCGAGCACCCAGTACAGAGATCGTTGAACTCGCCGGCGGTCTCTTCCCCATAGATTCCAGCTTCCCAGCCGGTGGCTATGCCTCCCGAGTAGGTCTCGCCGCCGAAAGCATGGCCGCCGACCGACTGAAAGTTTGCGCAGGTGTTCGAACACGCTGAGCACCGGATGCAATAGAGCGTCTCCTTCAGTTGATCGTCCTCGCGCATTGCCATTCGCCCGTTGTCGATGAGGACGAGATGGAAATCGCGGTCGTCGGCGCTCCGGCCGCCGAGGTTCGGGGAGTCAAGGGAATCGAAGTCGATCGGCGGTGGACTGGCAGGCGGGGTCAGCAGCGAGATGTAGGAGGTGATGTCCTGGCCCGTGCCTGACCGGCCGATAAGTTCGACGAACGGCTGGAGATCCTCGACACGTGGGACAACCTTCTCGACGCCCGCGACCGCAATGTGGGTGTCCGGCACAGTTGCGGTCTTCCGGGCGTTGCCTTCGCTGGTGACGAGCGCCATCGTGCCCGAATCGGCAGTGATGAAGTTCGCGCCGGTCATTCCGATATCGGCCCCCTGAATGAGGTCGCCCAACTGCTCGCGCGCGAACGCGGTGAGTTCTTCGGCGGTTTCGAGGGGTTCGTCGGGCTCGAACTGCGCGTTGAACAGATCCGCGATCCCCTGCCTCGATTTGTGGATCGCGGGCGCGACGATGTGTGAGGGGGCCTCGTCGGCGACCTGGAGCACCCACTCGCCGAGGTCGGTTTCGACCACTTCGACTCCTCTTTCTTCGAGGTGGTCGTTGACCTCGATCTCCTCGGTTGTCATCGACTTGCTCTTCACTAGCCTATCGGCGTCCTTCGATTCGACGACTTCCTCCACGTAGCGATTGGCGTCGGCGGCGTCCTCGGCGATGTAGACCGTCCCGCCGTTGTTCTCGACGGTCTCATGGAGTTGGTCGATGAGGTCGGGGAGGTTCGCGATCGCATCCTCTTTGATCGCTCGTGCTCGATTCTTCAGTCCGTCGTAGTCCTCAAGCGTCGAGACCGAGTCGTATCGCCCGGTGTTGAATCCCCGCGTGTTCTCGCCAACGGGCTGGCCCTCGGTTCGCATCACCTCGCGGAGCTTCGCGGCCTTTCGTTCACGAGAGCTCCCGGACGGGGATTCCGAACTCATCGGTCGCTCACCACCAACACGTGGACCTCCTTCGGTCCGTGGACGCCCTTCACCAGCGACCCCATGTCGGCGGTGGCGCTCGGTCCCGTCGCGAGGATCGCGCCACGACGCTCGTCACGAAGCAGCGGCCCCAATCGATCGAATGCCGCCGCCATCGAATCGAGGATATCGCTCTCGCGGACGACCGCGACGTGGCGGTCGGGAAAGAGGCTCACTGGATCGTCGCCATCGGGTGTGTCGGCCACTACAACGGTGCCGTAAGGTGCGACCGCAAACTCGGCGGCCGTAACGCCGGTGGTCGCAGCATCGAGTTCCGCCGGTGTGGGATGGATCGTAATCGGAAGGTCGCCGAACGAGACGCCCTCGATCGGTACTGGTGTGCCGACGACGGGTTCGCGAATCGCCTCCTGAAGGTCGCTTTCGAACGTCTCAGTCGTTGTTCGAGTTCGAGTTACGCCGAGGTCCGCGAGCGAGGATTCGAACTCGGCAACGGAACGAGTGGACATGCTCCAACGATCGGGTTCATCGCTAAAAATTCTTCGCATCACCGGGGTGATGACGCCTCGAAGCGGGATCGAAATCGAGAAGCTATCAGTCGAACTGCGGCATGACCTCGTCGGCGAACAGTTCCATCCCGCTCGTATCCGGGAAGTCGATGAACCACCCCTGAAACTTCGTCACCCCGGCATCGATCCGATTTTCGATGGCTTCGGCACACTCCTCGGGGGTTCCCATCACGAAGAACTCACGGGCGTTAGCTTCGGTTTCGATCGGGGCTTGGTCCTGATACTCCTCTTCGAACTGAATCGGAAGCATCCGGTCGAGGAGCCGGTCCAGCTTTTCTTCGTCGCGCGTGCAGATCACGTGGCCATCCCACGAATACGTTAGATCGTCAGGGTCGCGGTCGACGGTCTCACAGTGGTCCTCGATCACGCCGATCTTGTGTTCGAGGGTCTCGACATCGCCGTTGAAGACATCAGTATTCCAGACGTCGGCGTGTTTCGCGACGAGTTTCAAGGTCACCTGCTCGCCCTGGCCACCAACGAGGATCGGCGGGTGTGGGTCCTGGACCGGGCCGGGCGTACAGTAGGCATCCTCGATCTCGTACCGGTCGCCCGAAAACGAGACACCCGAGCCATCGTCGTTCCAGAGACGTTTGATCAGCCGGAGCGACTCGTCGAGGCGCATCAGCCGCTCGAAGCCGTCCCGGTACTCCCAACCATAGGCCTCGTACTCGGGTTCGTGCCAGCCAGCGCCGAGGCCGAGCTCGAGCCGACCCTCCGAGACTACGTCGAGCGTGGCGGCCATCTTCGCCAGCAGCGCGGGATTTCGGTAGTCGTTACAGAGCACCAGCGATCCCAATCGGATGTCGTCGGTCATCCCCGCGAGCGCGGAGAGGAGCGTCCAGCACTCGTACTCGGCGTGATCGCGACCCAGCATCAGATGGTCGGGAGCCCAGGCGGCGTCGAACCCCAACTCCTCGGCCAGCAGGACCGCCTCCTTCGTGTCGGCCCACTCGAGCGATTCGTACGTCGGCGTATCGCGGTGAACAGGATTGGTCCCCTCGTGTGGCGCGCCCGCGAAGACGGGGATGTTGTATTCGAACTGAATGTCGGCCATTGTCAATCGATGCTGAAGTGGTCGAGCGCCTTGCGGTTGAGCGTTGCGCTGATCCCCGGTCCCTCGGGCAGCGGGATCGTTCCGCCGTTCGCGTCGGGCGGGTTGTCGTAGATCGCGTCGGCGTAGGTGGATTCGCGGTCGTCGGCCTCCTCCTGGCGCGCCTTGTACCACTCGGGGATCGGGAAGTACTCCGCCATCGGGGCGTTGGTCGAGGCGGCGATGAAGTGAAGGTGGGGGTTCGTCCCCGAGTGCGGAATCACGGGGACGTCGTAGGTGCTCGCCATCGCGTCGACCTTCAGCATGTCCGTCAGCCCGCCGCAGCGATGCACGTCGGGCTGGAGGATGTCGACCGCGCCGCGTTCGAGCATCTCCTTGTAACCCCAGCGGGTGAACTCGTGCTCGCCGCCCGAGATCGGTACGCTCGACGACTCGCGGACTGCGGCGTAGCCATCCAGATCGTCGGGGATAACGGGTTCCTCAACCCACTCCATGTCGTAGCGTTCGAGCCGGCCGAGCATCTTCTTGGCGTACCGGACGCTCCAGCCCATGTAGGCGTCGCCGGCGATCGCGAGGTCGTCGCCCACCGCGTCTCGTACCGTTTCGACGATGGCCTCGTTCTCGGCCATGCCCTTTCGACCGGCCTCGGGGCCGTACCGGAATCGGAGTTTCATCGCGTCGAAGCCCGCCTCGGCGTACTCGACGGCTTCCTCGGCGAGCGTCTCGTGGTCCACAGGGTGAAGGTTGCTCGCGTACGCGGGGATCTCCTCGTCAACTGGACCGCCGAGGAGTTCGTAGACGGGCTTGTCGACCTCCTTGCCCGCGATATCCCAGAGCGCGAGGTCCACGGCGCTGATGGCCTCGATGGCCGCGCCCTTTCGTCCGAAGGGGATCGTCGCGCGATACATCATGTCCCAGAGGCGCTCGCGTTCGTGGGGGTCCTCGCCGACGATGAGTTTCGAGAGGGTCTCGTCGACGATGGTCGATATCGCGCCGGTGGCCCAGTTGCCGTGGCCCACGCCAGTAATTCCGGCGTCGGTCTCGACCTCGACTACCACGTCCCCGACAGGCCCCATCCAGTCCCGCCGGGCCTGGGGGTTGTCGCCGTCGGCGTTGTTGTACTCCTCAAACTTGCTCATCACGGTGACGAGCGGGAACTCCACGAACTCGCCCCACGAGTCCGAGCTGACGTTCGTCGCTGAAATGTTGGTTATCTGCATGACTGTCGAAGGCGCGTGTATCGTGCGCATTCCCGCCTACAGCGAAGCGACGGTTAAGTGTTTGCTTACACCGGTTTGAGCCCATTGTGCTGGGAAGTCATGAAAGAGCTGTCCGGTTATAGCGGACGGCTATTCGTGGACGATGTTTACCTCAATGACGTTCACTGTGCTCTGGACCTCACTCGGGACTTCGACCTCAAAGCGGTCACCGCGCATCCGACTTTTGGGACTCGAAACGCTAACCGCAGCTAGCACGGTACCGTCGGTACCGATCACAGGCGCAGCGACACACCGCATCCCCTTGACGCGCTCCTCATCATCAACGGCGTAGCCACGTTCACGGATTTCCTCGAATTCCGCCCGAAGAGTCTCCTCGTCATCAATAGTGTACTCGGTGACTGCCGGTAGTCCACGTCGGTCAAGAATCGAGCTCCGTCGGTCCTCGTCCATGAACGCGAGCATCGACTTTCCCAGTGCAGTAGTGTGGAGGTGAACTCGCATTCCAGCGTACGTATCAAGATTCACAGTACGCTGGCCTTCGGATTTCGAAAGGAAGATTCCATATCCATCTTCCTCAACCATGAGATTCGCGTGGTCACCGGTTTCAATAGCGAGTTCTTGGATCTCTGGCTTGGCAACTCGGTGAATCGCCATTCGCTTACGCGTCTCACCACCGATCTCGAGGAATCGAAGGCTCGGCCTGTATGCCCCATCAATTTGCACCACATAGCCCATCTCCGTGAGCGTCCGGAGGTGGTCGTGAACCGTGCTTTTCGGAACGGACAAGTGCGCAGCGAGTTCTCGAACTCCTGCTCCGTCAGCTTGACGAAGCGCTTCAATGACCTCGAAAGAGGTTTGTGTTGCTTGCACCGGCAGCGTGGTATTGTTGCCCATGACTCTCATTTACACTGTAGCCATAAGTATTGTCCGGTTCTGCCGTACATGGCAGATTCGAGGTAGCTAATGCTGTCGATCCATAAATATCAGCATTGGAGAAGAAATAGAGATCGCTTGTCAGATATGTTTGATTCGCTCTGAAACTCGTAACACGCATACCGTCGTTACGTACTGTGCCAGTGACGATTGTTCGTTTCTGGAGGAAGAATTCGTTCTTAGAAGACCGTCCGGCCCTATCGGACGCCCATCTATGGCTATAGATGTTGAATGTACGTGGACAAGAGACACAAGAGCTCACAGCTGAGAATTTTCCCTATTTTGGATTGCTAGCCACGGATTGCAGTTCTGTGAAGTCCGGTAGGTCCGGACATCTAAATCGTGGTATAGGCGGTAGTGGTAGCCACTAGTACAGCTTGAGCCAAAGTCGACTTGCAGGTAGTTTGAGAGGATGAACCGAAACTCCAGCGCCTAAAAGCATATCTCGATCACACCGAGATGGGTGAAGATAGTCTGACTGTTCAGGTATCCAATATTAAAGCGGAAAGATTGCTGGACCGCTAACCAGCGATTCCGAAAGAAACGCCATAGGGTGGGTGTATCCTATTCCAGAGACAGCCATTCACCGAGTGAACTCCTCCATGTCGGGTTGCACGGATTTACTGCTTCCAAATTGTGTTGTATATACATCGTGATAGTCAAACGACTGCGCCAGTGGGTGCACGTGGATTTAGAGCGTCCTACAGGTATCTTCTCCATATCGTAAGAAGGGGCATTGTCTACGCTTTGTGATATATTGAGTATCAGATTCATGCCGAGGTCTTCCAGAGAGGGTCGTCTCACTTTTCAGCCAACCATGCCGAAAGTCAGTAGGAAAAATATCCTTCTATCGCGTTCTTTCTTACACGCTATTTTTCACCCCATGATTCCAGATGACTGGCAATGTCGTTCATTATCACGAGCACTAGGGAAAATTATAAATATAATCCCTTCTGTAGTGGATTCAGATGCTCATACAGAGCGTGCCATCGTTAGTAGCTACAGAGTGGATAGCAATTGGAGTGTTTCTGCTCTCCTTGATTGCTTTTGGACTCTATATGAGAGGTAGCGCAGTTGATTCATCAAGTACGTTTCTTGCGGACCGATCTCTCCCTCCTTGGGTTCAGGCATTCTCGACAGTAGCGACGAACCTGAATGCAAATGATTTTATTGGATTGGCAGGCTTTGCCTACGCTTTCGGAATAATTGGTCTTATGACCCCAATTTCAACTGCAATCGCCATAGTTATTGTTACCATTGCAATAATACCATTTATACGTGAAATACAGGCTTTTTCACTAGGTGAATGGCTAAACAAACGATTTGCAAGCCCCGTAGGGGATGCTTACGATTTTATTTGGACGTTTGTGTGGATGTTCATCAATATGGGTCTGTACATTTATGCGGGATCGCTCGTCTTGAACACTTTGTTGGGATGGGACTTATGGTTCTCTGTTGCGCTCGTAGTGGCTGTAGGAAGCATATACACTCTCCTCGGTGGATTTGGGGCAGTGGCAGGTTCGGACACCATTCAGTTCATTCTCATGTTTGTACCATTGGCTCTACTCCTACCCGCTTCACTGGATCTGGTTGGTGGTGTATCCGGGATTGTGGACAATGTTCAGTCGTACCAGTCTTCGATGACGCCTACCGACCACCCTTTATTAGCAGATTTCCCCTTGGGTGGGCCTATCGCGCTATCAATCCTTTATCTCGGATTCATCACTCAGTCGATCTCATATTGGGGTGCTGAATCACAGATCCTCCAGCGTCCACTAGCTGGTGAAAGCTCAGACTCTGCGCAGCTCGGGTACCTGTACACTGGAATCTGGTATGCAATACTTGTACCCCTCTTTATTCTGCTTCCTGGAGTCATTGCAGCAGCGCTCTTCCCAGATCTGGGAGTGTCCGATAGAGCAATGCCGATGCTCATACGAGAGACAATGCCACCGGGGCTTTACGGTGTGATTATCGTCGGGCTGATTGCAGGGGTACTCTCCAGTTTTGATTCCCAACTAAATGCGTTTCAGACGCTGTTCACAGAGCGGGTATACCGGCGATTTGTAGCTTCAGGTCGACAGCCAGAGCATTATGTTTTGGTTGGAAAAATCGCCGGGATAATCTTTGTAGTGCTGTCCATCGGCATGGCATACTACTTCTCCCTACAAGACTCGATGTATTTGGTTGCTCAGTCACTCCTGGTGATTATCATGCCTACGTTTGCAGCTGTATCTGTTGTAGGTGGACTTTGGGATCGAGCTACAACGACCGGTGCCTTAGCAGGGATCGTTGTGGGAGTGATTCTTAGCATCATTTTGGGATTCACCCTGGGACATGACGCAACCTATATTCGCTCGTTCTACTCCTTCATCGCCATCTCATTGGTGATTATAGTGACAAGTACTATCTCTTCATCCAGAGAGAGTGAAACCCCCACTGGATTTATACATGATGTCCGTGATGAGACTACTACAACAATCTCATCAAGAGTAAAGCGTGCGGCAATAGCTACAACAGGACTAGCCGTCTTGACGTTCGTCAGCGCGCTAGTCGTGTTCTAAGAGACGAAGCAAAATCACAAAACCAACAATGTCAGAAGAAATATCGGCTACACGCAACGGGGATGAACAGAACCATTACGACCTACCAGTAGAGCTGTTTGCAGGAACGGTCGTTACTACAATGGGAATTCTAGTGGTTCTTACACCACTCATTGCAAATATGCCACGAGATTATGTGTGGAATCCAGTACTCATGGATTTGTTATCTGGCGCAATTTACATTGTAATCGGCATCTATCTACTTATCCGATCGAGGAGGTCATAAGCTGAATAGTAGCCTCTGAAACGGATATGGAGTATGATGGTAAAAGGCTGGACTGGGTTGCGGTTCTCTATGACCTTGTTCCGACCTGCTGGAGAAAATGAGAGAGTAGAGATTTCAAAGTAGAGTCTACCAATAGGGAAAGAAACACTGTCATAACACTTAAGCTGTATACTGGCCAAACTATAACATGGCCATACTCACAGTAATTGATATAAATTCCGAGACTAAACCCGTCTTGTCCGTTGGAAACGAATTGGCAAATACTTTTGGAGAAGAACAAGTAATACTACAGGTAATCTCTGACTCTGACGACGAGATGGAGATGAAAGAGACGATCGAAAAGAGAGTCCGAGATGATATCGGTGAAATTGATGACACAACAATAGAGATTGACAAAGAGCCCTCTTTCTGGGAAGTGAATGATCCAGCTGAACGGGTTGCGAGTCAGGTTACTGATAGAGCTGAAGAGATAGATGCCAATTATATCGTGGTTGGATCGCGAAAACGTTCACCAGCAGGGAAAGCAATTCTTGGAAGTGTCGCTCAGAAGGTATTACTCAATTCAGCAGCACCTGTCGTTATCGCTGATCAATCGGGCGAGTAGCTATATTCGAAGATCGAAAATTTGGTTGAGAACCCAGATAGACATGTAATAGCTCTGTTTTCCCATCAATCATCCTGCCGAATAGTTCGGATAGAAACAGGGTCTCTTCTATATAGCTAGTTATAAGTAATTATGTGTTGTGTCCGGGTATCTATACTGAGTACAGGACGTACTGTATTTTAGATTCTAGAGGTTATTTTTGTAAGATATCTTAGTAGCTGTTTGAACTGCCGCTAATATCCTCAAACGGGTTGTAGCAATGAAAAGATATAAGAAACAAATCTACTCAAATATAATAAATATAGTAGCATTCGTTGTTTAAGTCATTGAAATATCTAATTCCAGAATCTTCTATTTCATCAGATATTTCGAACTATTCTTGCTAAGTCTGCCAATTTCGGAGCTAAATTCGGTGACTCTCATTCTAATTTCTGTTTTCTTCCTGCTGTGAGTCTCGATTGAGAGTCATCCAAGAATATCTTGTTTCAATAGAGGTAGTGATACGATGCGCAGAAAATACGTAAATATTTTCTACTTCCGAGGTCAGGGTTGTACTATCTGTCGACGGGTGCTTCCATCGCCTCTGTTCTGATGATGAGCTTGTTATCGGAATTGACAACCTCATCAATTGTGCCAGTGATCACGAGACTCGATTTCGGTGTCGACCCACGATGATAGAATCGCCTTCATGGAAGTCCCGTACTGAGCCTTGCAATCGAAGCTCGGCCCGGTATTTCTCGGGATGGTGGACGCTCATGAGATTGATATTCTAGATGACTTGTTCGTCGATAGGGTCACCGTTGTAACTCAGCGGAATGGAGGCAGGTTCATCCATCTCTTCGATGTCGAGCGTGTTGTACGCGTTCGCCATCGGCTTGTAGCTACCCTTCGGCCCCGGAACACTCTCGACTAGCTGGAGAGCTTTCAAGCTCTGCATCTGATTCCGGATCGTACCTGCGTTACGGTCGATCTGTTCGGAGGAGAGGTCGGCCTGCCATTCGACAGCCCTCGACCGAGTTTGGGAGGCAAGGCTGTTGGAGTTCTTTCCCAGATAATTGTATCGGAATCCTGCGATGGTGTAATTTTTTTTTTTGAATGGACGAAGCTATTGCTGCAATTAGAATTGTACGTAACCGATCTGGCTGAGAATCAGACAAGTGAAGAGTATTAGTACTCCTATCCATGTGGATTGTTATTACATGTGAAAAGACGTGGAGGCCGAACCCACTCCGGACATCAACGATTTGCTAATTCGATGCCCCGAATGTGGTAGACCCTTCTTGGAAGAAACCGCTATGAAGAGCTACAAAACCGCGAGTCACTAACAGCATGGTTTTAGTCGCTGCTCAGATCGACATGCTGGCGTTCCCACTCGCGACGGGCTTCAAGTTCGCGACGGCCGCGCTGGGTAACTGAGTAGGCGTTTGTGCGCTTGTCAATCGCTGAAACTTCGATCAACTCCATGTCGGCAAGCGTGTCGAGATTGGGATAGAGTCGACCATGATGAATCTCACCTGCATAATCCTCTTCGAGGGAGTCCTTGATCGCGAGGCCATGCGGTGGAGTTCCGTTCTCAAGCCCAGCGACTACGTACAAGAGGTCGCGTTGGAAGGCGGTCAGGTCGTCCATCATAGTACCCTGATACGTCGAGAAACAGACGGATAAGTATATCGGGTAGAAAGCCAGTTTGAACGACTATCAGGCGTCGACTTGAACTGACTGTGTAGATACAGTTCCGAGTCTAGATCGGTTTTCGGCCGCGATTGTATCCTCAACGATCGGTACCTACGAGTAGATGGTTAACTGAACTCAGCGACCTCACTACCAGTGCTCGTTGAGTGTACTCATAGTGAGGCCTCCTCCCACACAGTGCATCGTTCCCCTACCAAGCGAGTCTAAGGGTCTTATCCGCAGAGAGCGACCAAAATGGCCTTCGGCCGTCGACAGACAGTAGGGGATTCGTTCTCAGCGTTAGACAGTATATTCGATCGTTATCGCTGGGTGATTGTGATTCTCTGGTACACACTGGGCGAAGGCCTTGTCGTTTGTCAGAATAGTCGGGTCACGCTCGCTATGTTTGTAGGCGAGCATGAGGATAGGAACGTCCTTTGCCTGAATACCGAGCGACTGAGCAATAAAGCCCACATAGGTATTGTTTCGAGTCTCGTCAAGGATAGTCTGAGTCATGTCTCGGCTCGAGGGTGCTTCTAGAAGGCCGGTCATCCGGTGCATTCGAGCGAGAAACGTTGTTTGTGCTTCGTCACACTGAGCGGACGAGAGCTGTGGCGTACGCTCGAACGCGTTCAGAACTTCTTGAACCATGTAGGCATTGATTGCTGAGAGCGTCTCACCACGCTCGATGTTGTCGAGAATTCCCGCTGCGCGGCCGTTCTGACCGAGGAGTCCAAACACCCAGAGGTTCGAATCAAGGATGACCACGCTGGCGCTACTGTCCGTAGATGGACTCAGCGGTTTCCTCGCGCGATTCCGTTACTGCGTCGGCGAGATCATCCGGATCGATATCCTCACCGAGTTCCTCAAGTCGAGCTTTGAGCGCCGCTGATTCTTCGGGGTTTTGCTCGGCGTTCGCAAGCAGCTGTTCGGCTCGACGTGCGGAAATCACACCGTCGGAGTTCACATCGCGAAGATGACTTCGGCAGGCCTCCTTGATGAACTCGCTTTTGTTGGTGTAAAAGCCGGTTTCGTCGAGGAATCGCTCGATCTCCCTATCAAGTTCTTGGGGGAACTTGACACTGACGTGGGCGTAGTCCATAGTGATACTATCGTATTACGCCAGCGTAAATGCTTCGCCGTTCTGGTTGGGAGGCCAGAAGAACGGACGTCAACAGAACATAGGCCATTATCCCACAGCTGGTTGATATAGGCGAAATTCGAGAGAACGGTCATGTTAAGAGCGCTTGGATGGATTGGAATATCGTCAATTGTCATTTAGCGTGTGACTTCTCGTCCCCCATCGACTCATCACTAAATTCGAGTTCTGCCGCAGCCTCAGCCTCGTAGGCCGCATCCTCCTCATCTACAAGCCCAAGGCGGAGTTCTCGGAACCATCTCCTGGCATCTACCGTTCAGCGTGTATCTAGTCTCTGTCCCGTTGGGGATACTCGCGTATCTCACGGTCCCCGAACTCGAACTGGAGTCGATCCAGAGTAATGAGACATCCCCGACGGGTGGTGTTCGAGGTCTCATGGTCGTATTCGTCAAAACACCGCTCTTGTTGCTCGTCTACGGCCTCTACTTTGCGACGAACACCCTGCTCTACGTGGTCACGATCTACTATCCATAGCTACTCTCGGGATTCGGCGTCTCCTCGTCGTTCACGCTCAGTCTCTATCTCGCCGCCATGGGACTCGCCGGCGGAGTGAGTGCCTACTTTTACGGCCAGATCAGACAACGACACGACTATCGTCAACTCACACTCACGGCGCTTTTTCTGTGGGTAGTCGGCTTTGTGGTCGCGGGAGTCGCTTCAACCCGCTATCTGGCTATCGTTCCCGTACTACTGTTCGGACTTGGTCAAGGACTCGTATTTCCAACTGTGATGCTCTGGGTTGAGGAGTTAGTGCCGACAGACAGGCAGGGGCAGTTCAGCTCCTATATTGCGATGGCGGGCTACACCGGTCAGTTTCTCTCGCCGGTGCTCTTCGGCGTCGTCGCTGGACCTTTTGGGACTCGAAGTGTGTTCGTCGCCGCCGCAGTCTTCGCAGGTGTCTCGTTTCTCGGGTCAGGTGTTCAATACGTCGCACATTGAATCCAAAATCAGTCTGCTTTTCTTGTCCTCCGGATTCACAGTTCTCACGACCAACATCGATTGGATCGACCGTACGTCGTTGACTGACAACCTGCTATCAGCCCTTAAGTGTAGCGGATGGCGGCATAAAATTACTTTCCCGATGCCGAGCGACAGCGGAAGGCACTTGCGTCCCGTGCTATGGTGAACCGCTGGTGGGGATCACGCCGCAAACACTGGTCTAGGAACCAGCGTTTGAAGAGACTTCATGAGTTTTCCTATGCATTGAGAGCACCAGTCTCAACTTCCGTTGCGCTTCGAAGGATGTGGTTAGAACCGGCACAGAGGGGCTGTAGTGTAGGATCCAAAGAACGAACGAGACTGAGCAGCTACCGAATCAAGATTAAGCGTTCCATTCAGACTGATAGCTGGTTATAAGCGCACCTGAGAGGTGTACTGAAGAATGCTGTAGGTCAGACATTGAACGCTCTTATTTGTTGGCCAAAGCAACCTCTATAGAGCGATCGACCAATCATCAGACAGTACCCCCAGAAGGAAGTTGAGTGGACCTACTCGTCCACACCAAGATGCTTGCCGAAGTTCGGCTGACCGGCGGACGCCGTCATCGCACCATCAATGACGAGGTCGTGACCGGAGACATACGAGGCGTCACTGGAGGCCAGGAACACCATGCCATCTGCGATCTCCTCCGGCTCGGCCCCGCGTTCGAGAGGTACCCGTTCGCCGTAGTCCTCCATGATCGCTTCGTTGTCCTGAAAGTCCTGCGTGGCGTCAGTGAGAACCAGTCCAGGGCTCACACTGTTGACGCGAACTTCCGGGCCGTGATTGATAGCAAGTGCCTTTGTTAGATTCTTCACACCGCCTTTCACAGCGTTGTAAGCTTCGAGGCCGTAATCTCCACCACTACCAGAGATCGAGGCCGTATTAATGATGCATCCGCCCGATTCCTCCAGGTGTGGCATCGCTGCCCGACTTCCATAGAAAACGGAGTTTAGATCCACGCCAACTGCAGTATCCCAATCGTCGTCGCTGAGATCAGGGACATGGCCAAACATCCCGACTCCAGCATTGTTCACCAGTATATCGAGTCCACCGAACTCCTCAACAGTTTCCTCGACGAGTGCGTCGATCGACGACGAGTTACTCACGTCTGCCTCGACAACCAGCGTCTCACCCTCAAGCGAATTTGCGACGTCTTCGGCCGCTTCAACATCGATATCTGCGAGGGCAACTGAGGCCCCTTCTTCGGCGAAGCGGGTTGCGACTGCCGCTCCGATCCCCGCGGCGGCACCAGTAACGATCGCGCGCTTTTCTGACAATCGATTTGGCATCCCCGACATTTCGTCATGAGGAGATTAACACCTTTTGCTTCTCTGGCGCAGTCTGGTCAAGAATATGCTTGACTGGCGTTCATCAATCGAGTGGCCGGTTCAGTCGACCGCTATCATAATAGTGAACCCGTCACAGCTCAACAGGGACTGATGGATTCGAGAGTTAATAGAATTAGTGTACAGAGAAGTCCGACGGCACTGTCTAGTTAAGTGAATTCGAGCGAATGGATGTTGCTATTCTATGAATTGGGATCAGTTCAGACCACCAAGGTAGATCGGGCAGCTGAGAATCGCTATCGCTCGACAACCGAAGAAATAGCTCTCACCATCTACTCCAGACGAACCTCGTGTCTCAAACCCCTGAAACCAGCTGATCGCGCTTAACTAGACAGTGCCGGTCCGACAAGCTGCTCTACGCATTGAGAGCACCAGTCTCAGCCTTTGTGTGCATTTTGGAAAGTGCGACTGTAGCATGTACAGAGGGCCTACAATGCATGGTCTCAGAGGAATAGCGGAATCGGATTGCCGGCAAATCGGAATTAAGCACCCAAATTATTTTGGATTTTTGACTTGGATCGTAGCACGAAATATCCATTGACAATAGATTTCCATTTTAACGAGTCGCTCAGATAGTTATTTCGAGTTTTACATTTTGAGCGGATTGAGCTATTTCAATCGTAAATGGTGGGTTGCGCGTCGTCCATCCTTCTGCCTCGTCAAACTGCATGAATGCAATTTCATCGAGGGAAATCTCGATTGAGACACACTCACCTGCTGGAATGAGTCGGGAGCTAAAGCCACCGAGTTCCCGAGCGGGTCGTTTGGAGTTAGCGGTATCTGCCGCGCTTACGTATGCTTGCACTACTTCACGTCCGTCCCGATCTGCAGTGTTTTCTACGTCAACCCGTATTTTTCGGTTGTTCACGATCTCCGCGGAGTGATAGACAAAATCAGCGTAAGATTGGCCATGGCCAAACGGATACGTTGGTTCGACGTTGGCCGCATCGAAGTACTTGTACCCAATGAATAGTCCTTCACTGTACTCTACTTCACCGGCCGCTCCAGGAAATCGGTTTTCAGTGGAGGTTGGATAGTTCTCCTCCTCCGCGAAGGAAACAGGTAGACGGCCACCTGCATCCACATCGCCGAACAGGACCGAAGCGATTGCCTCGCCATCAGACTGCCCAGGGTACCATGACTCCAGTATCGCACTCGCCTCGTCTCGCCATGGAAGTTCGACTGGACCACTGGATTGCACTACAACGACAACATTGCCGTTGACAGCCGCTACCTCTCCGATTAGTTCGTCTTGCTGGCCTGGAAGTCCCAGTCCATCTCGGTCCTCGCTTTCAGATGCCGTATCTTGGACTACGACGACAGCGACTTCAGCATCCGATGCTGCGTCTATTGCATCTGCAAGTTGGGGGTCTTCGCGTTCTACGGCATCTTCCTCCTGCTTACCGAAAAACGAAACTTGTGAGATTTCAGGGATTCCACGCTCTGTCCGAACTCTTCCGTTTGCACGCTCCTCAATTCCATCAGCGGTTGAGATCTCGTAAAGGGAATCGATCTCGGATGAACCACCACCTGTAGTAGTTTGTTCGATACCAGGCCCAATGACTGCGATGTCAGCGTCCTCGTCCAATGGGAGAACCCCCTCATTTTCCAGAAGCACCGTTCCTCGTGCAGCCGCTGATTTCGCGATCGATCGGCTATCGTATTCCTCCGACGGGGCCATCCTGTGGCCATCCAATATTCCGAATCGTTTCATCTGTCTTAGGATCCGTACAACCATATCGTCAAGGCGGTCCTCCGAGACGTCACCTGCTTGAATAGCCTCCAAAAGTGGTTCTGAGAAGCGATTGTTGTTAGATCCATCCGGCATACCTCCCGGATCAGCTGCTGTCTCCTCGAGAGCTTGCCCGTCACCCCTGTCGGTCAGGTCGAATCCAAGCGCTTCCCACATCTCCTCACGAGTGACACCGGGCATCTCGAGATCTAATCCGGAGTTGGCAGAGGAAACCGTACTCACGGTTCCGAACCAGTCCGAAACGACGAAACCATCGAATCCCCATTCATGCTTCAATATCCTTGACAGAAGGTCTTCATTTTCGCTCATGAATGAGCCATTGACGCTGTTATAAGCGGTCATTATCGAACCAGCGCCTGCCTCCACTGCCGACTTGAATCCGGGTAGATAACATTCCCTAAGTACCTTCTCGTCGACGACGACATCGACTGACGTCCGGTTTGTTTCTTGGTTGTTGGCTACGAAGTGCTTTGGTGTCGCAATGACGTCCTGTGATTGTATTCCCTCGACAGTAGCACGGGTGAATGCCGACGTCAGAACTGGGTCTTCCGAGTAGTATTCGAAATTGCGTCCTCCAGTGGGGACACGGATCAAGTTCAATCCAGGGCCCAGCAACACGTCTATATTGCGCTCTCTCGCTTCTCGTCCCATCGCGGCACCCTGCTTCCGAGCTATTTCCGGATCGAAGGTTGCTGCCAAACTGATCGAAGCTGGAAAAGAGGTTGCTGGCTTCCCTTCAGCGTGAACGCCGAGTGGACCATCAGTCAATCGAAGTTCCGGTATATCGAGCCGTTCGATACCTGAGATGTATCCAATGGCTGTGCTTTCCGGGTCTACTGCCCCGTGAACTAGTTCGATTTTTTCTTTAATGCCGAGCTGCTCAACGACCTCGTTTACGTCAGTAGCTTGCTCCGTCATTCAGCTAGTACCCTGGTGTCTGTCCGTATAAATATGGCAGGTACGGAAGCGGACCATGCGACGACAGGGTAGTTAAGGACGGACAACTGAAGAGTGGGCCTGGCCCACTGCCAGACCGTATCTCAGTTTGTTTGTCCGTGCTTTTGAACGTTCACGTCTTCAAAGGATACGTCTCGTTCTTCAACATTCACATTCAACGACCCCACTGACTCAATCTCTGCCTCGATACTATCACCATCTACGAGCGGACCGACACCTTCTGGGGTGCCCGTGGTGATGATATCCCCCGTCTGCAGCGTAGCGCCGATTGAGGCATACTGAACGACGTCTGCACAGGTATAAACCATGTCGTTGGTATTCGCTTCTTGACGTGCTTTGTCGTTGACCGCAAGTGAGAGGTCAAGATTCTGCGGGTCATCGATCTCATCGGGAGTAACGATAGCGGGACCAACAACAGTGAACGTATCGTAGGATTTTCGATTCGAACGGTCTTGGTCGCCACGAACGGAGATGTCCAGAAGAACCGTGTAGCCGAAGATGTTCTCCCAAGCTGTTTCGTTGTCAGCATCCTTCGTCTCTTCACCCATAACGAAACCCAGTTCGACTTCGTGGTCGATACGACGGTCCTCGAACGGGATAACGATATTCTCGCTCGGACCGATGACGCTGGACGGTGCCTTGAGGAAGTAGCCTTTGTCCTTTATCGAGAACCATTCATCGGTCGTGATATCTTTGTCTGCAATGGCCTCCTCAATGTGAGCTTCGTAGTTGAGTGGAGCCGCAATGACTTTGCCAGGGCGTCGAACGGGCGACTCAAGCGTCACCTTATCTATACTGTGGTCAGGATCACTATCTACGAATTTCTCGGCGTTGTGCTCACCGGACATATACTCGATAAGCGGGTCTGCCGAAGTGAGACCAAGTCGATCGGTGAGGTCAACGATGCCGTCGTCGGTTAACAGGCCCAGCTGGTTACCGTTGTAGCGTACGAAACGCATACTGCAGATGGGATTGTAGACAACTTAAAGTCATTGCCTTAGCGATCCGAAGATTTCGAGTATGAATAGCTGCTCACATGCTACTTCCCACCGCCAAGGTGAGCACGAGAAACTACAACGTACGGGAACCGAACGCTCGTATTCATCACTTAGAAGGTTCAGCTTCGGCGTAGAGATTGAACGCCTCGAATACCGGTCGGTCGGTCATTCCAAGGAGAATCGCTTCAGTATTGGGTTCATGATGGTGGACCTCGGTGGGAGGAACGACGAAAATGTCCCGTTGGTCCCATTCGAATGTCTCGCTGCCGACATGGGTGGCCCCGCTCCCCTCTACGACGAAGTAAACCTCCGTCGAGCTGTGAAAGTGACGGGCGGTTGGTCCGTCGTTCAACAGCTGCGCTCGGAAGGACATCGTCGGAAATAGCGGCGGTTCTCCCGTCGCTGGGTTCACGTACGAGAGGCTGTATCCATCGTACGGGTCAGGGGTATCGTTCTGGGCTCGTTGTCTGAGAGCTTCCAGTGTGTCGTCCCATCCGAAGCGGTACGGGGGCGTGGCTTCACAATTACCTTCGAACGGTCCCGGGATGTTGTCTTGTCTTGTTGTTTCAGTGGAACGGACTCGGCCGTACTGAGAATCCCAATATCCCTGTGTCTTGGTAACCGGCTGGCGGTCCAGCTCGTGGTTCTCGAAGACTTGTTTGCTGTTCAGCGAGTCGAGCACCAGCGGTAAGTCCAGTACATCGAGCCACGCTGCTGTTTCGTCGCCCTCGTTGATGTGGTCATGCCATTCCCACTGGGGAGTGGTAACAAGATCGTTGTCCTTCATCGGGAACTCTTCACCCGCGACAACCGTCTTCATGTCTTCATGACCGTCAATAGCAAACCGGAGAGCGTTGGCAGAGTGCCGATGGGAAGGTGCGGTTTCACCCGGTGAGACAGTTTGAACACCGACGTAGATCGTGTTCGAGATCGCATGCGCCGCATTGATCGGAACGGCGACTCGACGCTGGAATCCCGGCGGTAAGTCATTGATCGGCACATCGTCTTCGATGCCATCTATGGCAGCTTGAATGTTCTCCCACTTCCAGATAGAGGGCTTGGGGTTTTTTAGAGCATTTCCCATGTCGTTTTCAACCTCCCAAAGCGGTTGGAGGTCGTGGTCGTCCAAGATCGACCGAGTAGCAGAACTCAGTTCTAAGAGATCCGCCGATGGTTCTTGCGGCATAACTACTCAGTCAGCGTGATACGGTATAAATGTGGTGAATTATGTTTATTTATTGACTTGTTCGTCGAAGACTTCCTGCGAGGCGAAAAGCATCCGACAATTCTCACAGACCATCTGTCTCTGGATGGCATACTCCCAGAGCTTGCCGCCACATTCGAGGCAGTCGAAGTGTGCTTGAACGAACGGGTCCGATCTCGCGTAGGGATTCTCGAAATCAGCCATGTGGGTATGTCGGAAGCGGAGAATGAAAAAGTATTGTAATTGAGTCTCGTTACTGCTGGGGGGCTAAGTGTGTATACTTATATTCCTCCCGAAAGAAGCTTTCCTGCACCGCTAACGCGTGTACTCCTGCCGAGTTTGTTGAGTATATCGTACGTCGTTGCGACACTTGCCGACAGGACTGGCTTGCCGAGACGGTCCTCAGCAGCCTGAATCGAAGGGAGTGAGGGCATCTGAACACACGACGAAAGGACGACTGCATCCGCCTGCTCGTGGTCGAGGTCGTCCATGTGGTCAAGCAAATCGGCCGGATCAAGCTTGGCAACTTCGAGATTGTCGGGACACTCGAGACTGATAGAATCCACGACGTCGATACCTTCTCCCTCGAAGTAATCGACGACGGTATCAGTGAGATGTTGAAGATACGGGGTGATAACCGCCACACGCTGAGCCTCAAGCGCATCAAATGCGCGAACGAGTGCGCCAGCACTAGTTACTACTGGGGCTTCGCCTCCGTTCTCAGCAGCAGCTTCGTAGAGGGATGTTTCGCTTTCTTCGTGGTAGCCCGGACCTTGTGCCATAATACCGATGAGACAGGCATACGCCAAGACATCGCATCGTGCGTCGGCAAGCTCGATCGCACATTTTTCGCTCTGTTCATCCATTCGGCGCAGTTCTTCAGGTGTGACTTCCTGCATTCGCATCCGACTGGAGTGGAACGTATACGATTCATCATAGATGGCCGGTCGGCCTCGTAACATAGCGGGGATCTCCGTTTCCATAGTAACATTTGAACTCGGAACTATGAGGCCTACGCGGAAAGTGCTGTTGCGACCCATAGCGGTCAACTTAATGAGGGCACGTATAGATGTTCCTATAGGCGCCAGATCTTTGTCACTGCATTTCAGGCGCAGCATAGGACCGAGATCACATCTTAAAGAGAACGGGGTTCGAGAAATTCTGGTTACGAGCAGCGTTCGATGCCATCGAACACAACTTCGATTACCATCGGTCTCCCCAGATAAGCGGTAGGCGCTGTCTAAAGTAAGTAGTTCACAAATTAGCTTAATCAATATGCAAGATAGATCGCTAACACGCTGCCAGCTACCACGATAGTGCATATCCCAGGTCTCTAGATGATCTCATCGAGACTCTAAGCTACGAACACCTCCATCTCGTTGACTAGTACGACTACTTTCTCCATCGATGTAACACGAATAGGGGCGTTATAATTTTATGTCTCAGAGTGTGTTCGCTGCCATCGAACAAACTTGAGTCAGGACTGTATGACTCCAGTTATGGTAAGCCTTATCAGTTCGATTTCCTACTGATTCACATGGCAAAAAAACGCTCCAAGGAACGAGGTATTAAGTCCGATGAGACTTTGTTCTCTATTATCGAACAACTACGGAGGTCGGGGGGCGCAGGAGTGACTGAGCTAGCGAGTGAACTTCAGCTCGCGAAGAGTACCGTTCACGGCCATCTGATGGCTCTTCAAGATAGACAGTTCGTGGTCAAGCGTGGTCGATCGTACCATCTCGGGTTAGAATTTTTTAACTACGGTCAGTTTGTACGGTCCAAAATAGATATTTTCCAGGCTGGTAAGTTCGCTGTTGACAGACTAGAAGAAGCTACCGGAGAGATGGCTTGGTTGATAACACACGAACAAGGAAGGGCTATGTACATCTACGGTCGGAGTGGGGAAAATGATATCAATACTAATTCCCTCCTCGGTCGATGGGTTCATATGCATTATAACTCCGGCGGAAAAGCAATCCTTGCACATCTTTCACGAGAGCGCGTTAATCAAATTATTGACCAGCATGGGCTTTCCGCGAAGACCAATCAAACAATCACCAGCAGAGAGGAAGTCCACAAAGAATGCGCCCGCGTCCGCGAGCAAGGGTTTGCACTCAATTTCGGTGAAGACCTTGAGGGGATTCACGCAATCGGTGTTCCCCTAATCTTCGAAGGGGAGATTCAGGGCGCTCTGAGCGTTGCTGGTCCTGCCCATCGGCTGTCTGAAGAACGCTGTCAGAGCGAATTGTTTGAGCAACTCCGCGCCGTAACTGATGAAATCGAATTGAATCTTGCCTACCAGTAATTGATAGCTGCTGCTGGATAATGAGATATGAAGTCAAAAAGGAGATCAATTCAGGGACTATATACTAATTATGTAGTTTGTGTGTTGCGAGGGAACATATAGAGAACTATTTTGGAGAGTATCCAGTCATTTGTAGAGGTGGTATCTCGGAGATGCTAATGAGAACTATCAATGGTGCCTAAGGAACCTATCTGGATTGGATTCGCTGACTCTGGCTTCATCGAAAAACAAGAGCAGTTGTTATATTGACAATTTCTACGTGTGTTGTAGCGATATAAACTTGTAGCTAAACTCGAATTATCCAATAATTCAGCCAGCGATAGAGAACATCGATAATAGTTTATCCATCGAGTCTTTATCGTTGATCGAGATGACAAAACAAGACCATCCAAACATAGTTATTGTACTATGTGATCAAATGCGACGACAGGCTATGAGTTGTGCTGGTAGTTCAAATATATCAACACCAAATTTAGATCGTCTTGCACAGAATGGTGTTCAGTTCACGAACGCTAATTCTACTAATCCTATTTGTGTTCCAGCTCGGCAATCTCTACTAACTGGAAAGCATCCTCATACTCGGAATTCACATCATCATTGGCGAATGTCTCCTCAAGAACGAACGTATGCACATGAATTTAATGAAAGCGGTTACCAGACAGGGTACATTGGCAAATGGCATTTGGCAGATGTTGGACGCAGTAGACCAGTCCCAGAGCACCTTCAGGGAGGATTTGACTATTGGAGAGGGTTTGAACTGAAAAACGACCCATTTGACACGGCTTACTACAAAGATAATGATCCAGAGCCACACCAAATTGAAGGGTTTCAAACAGATGGGCTCTTCGACCTTGGGATCAATTTCATAAGTAAATCCAAGAATAGCGAGGAACCATTCTGTCTGACAATTTCTGTTGAACCACCACATCCACCATTTACTGCTCCGGAGAGATATCTACAAGAGTGGGAAAATCGTAATGTCCAGATACGTCCGAACGTCCCGTATCCAAGTTCCGATCCTCCTTTGAATATCATCAGTGAACCTTATTCTAACTGGGGAAGCCAAGAAAACGCGTCAGAAGAGCTCTATCAGCAGTACGAATATCATGGAGACACTTTCTTCGATGAAGCGAGAAAATACTACGCAATGGTGAAAAATTTGGACGAGAATATTGGGTGTCTACTGGATGAATTGTACAGACTCGAAATCCGAGATGAGACTGCCCTTATCTTCACTTCGGACCATGGAGAAATGCTAGGGTCTCATGGGTATATGGGAAAACAGCATCCTTATGAGGAGTCTGTTGGCGTACCATTGATAATATCTTATCCGAGCGATGGTATTGAGTCTGGTCAGCAGATACATGAACCAACCTGTACCGAAGATTTGCTTCCAACATTCCTTGGCTTAGCAAATATTGATACGAGTCAAGATCTACCTGGAGAAGATCTTACACTGCTGATGGACGACAGCAAAAATAGCTTGGAAAGGAATGGCGTTTTGTTAGAGTTTGTCCGCGAGATAAGACCAAAACACCATTATTATGAAGAGACATGGCGTGGATTTAGAACGAAGCGATACAAGTATACCGTCAAAGGTTATGATAATATGAGTGTGGGTGCGTTCACTGACTGGGGAAAACCTTGGCAACTCTATGATCTTGAAAAGGATCCTTACGAGCAAGATAACCTTCTTGATAATCCGGACTATCGAGGAATTGTTCAGAACTTACATGGCGAACTCAGGAATGCACTTATTCGCTACAACGATGATTATGCATTGGAATCTGCATTTGGTTATGAGAGCCTCAACACACCAGATATTTAATGTCGTATGATGATACCTGTCTGATATATTTTTAAACCTAGCGACTTGTATTTATCACATAATAATTGGATTGTAATTATCAGTTGCAATTTCTCACATATCCAAAATAGTTGTTGGGCAACACTGAATGTAATTGTGGAAGTATAGATCCCATGGCCGTCTCCAGTATCGAAGGATCTCAGCACCGTCTGCTCTTTGGGTCCGACAGTCAGTGTCTCCTACTCTAGTGCATTGATTTCATCTTTAAGTAGTATGGTTGCCGGGTCTTGCTCAGCTTTGACCAGGAACACTTCCTTTTCCATCTCAACGGTCAATGGTGAACTTTATATATGGGGACTTATGATGTACGACGGAGACAGAGATGGTTGACAAGCCTAAACTTAGTTGGATTGGCGGATTAGCTGTAGCGCTTGGATTGAATATCGGGGGAGCACTGTGGACGAAACCGATTGTAGCTGGATATTTGGGTGGACCAATTGCTTCCCTTATGATAATTGTCGCCGTAGTTCCAATTATCCTAGCTGCACCTACATATATATTATTGACAAAGGTCTGGCCCATCTCTCCAGGCCACTACTACTATCCTACACGGTTACTCTTGCCAGAAAACCAGAGAATCAGTAAGCTCATTGGATGGGTTTCTATTTGGGTCTCAATAATAACGGCTTCATTTGTTTTACTTCCTGTACTCATGTATGCTGGAGCATCCTACCTACATGCTCTCATGCCGGCCGTTTCAAGCTCAACGTTCAGTGTATTGTTGATTATTTGCACAATCAGTGTTGTTTGGTTCGGTTTAAGAGCGGTCGGGATAATTGAGATTGTTTTTGCTGCAGCACTTGTCGTTATCGTAGGTATCATTCTTTCTGGAGGAGTTATAAATATCCGGCCAGAGAACTTATCGCCAATTATGCCTAATAGTCTTGTATCAACACTATCTACAGTAGGAATTCTATTTACAACAATATTCTCTGGGCTGAGCCTAGTAGATCTCAGTGGTGACATAGAAAACCCGGAGAAGGTATTCGGGAGACTATTAGTACTCAGTACAGGAGCTACAGCAGCTATTTCTGGTCTTGTAGCACTTGTTGGCGTTGGAGTGGTCCCATACTCTGAGTTGCAGGGTCAGACACTGCGATATGTCACTAGCCAATTTCTCCCTTCTTCTTTGTTAGTATTGTCTACAATAGGTTCGTTGATTGCAGGTATAACCTCAGGTATCGCTATACTAACCATCATAGGTAGATTCGTTAGAGCCACTGCTGAGGATAACCTACTTCCTGGATTTATGGGAGAAGAGAATCGCTTCGGTGAGCCCAAATACCTCTTAGTACTCATTGGTATTACATCCATAACAACGGTTGTACTCGACGTCCCTATCACATTGATCGTTACTGGTGGATCACTAGCCTCTGTCGGCCGAATAGCAATTATGTGTATAACTGGTGCTCGTCTTCCGTCCTCTCGTCCAGATTTCTTTGAGAAAGAATCTGTTCAAAATACTTCGTATCTAACTCCAACTATTGTTCGATGGACAGCAACAGGTGCGGCGATCTGCTTGATAGCTATGTGGATATCTTTGGCATTGCAAGACTTCATTGGCCTACTATCATACGTTATATTTGCAGTAATCGGGATTTCTATCTATGGGTATCGATGGCTACAGGATAAAAGGGACCCACAGTTTGATTTCTATTCTAATTCTAATGTTTCTGTATCTAACAGATCAGATTGACTCACGGCATCCTAAATTCATTAATTATAATTTTGCAATATGTAAGGATACAAACAACGTTACTAGATCAGTTTCTACAGTGATTCAACCGGTAAGTGGTCGTTGAGAGTCTGGTGAATGCCATCTCACTTTTTATGGAACCGGTCCACCTGTATCGCATGTATCAGGTACTGCTCCCTGATGACGAGTACAGGTGATCGTAGAGTTATTTCGAAGATCGAGTCTAAGTCAAATTTTAATGCAGAGGCCGCCGCTGAAATCGCTGACGACCACATCATGATACCATCACAAAGGCACGTAAACGAGTTATCCATTAATTCGACACTAAGCAATCGAGTAATGCCACTTTCGAGGACCTCATGTTTTAGCCTATCCAAATAGGACGGACGGAGTCGCGACAATACGGCCGGTCGGACTGACACAGCGGTTTGCATGAGACAAACAAAAGCAGCGAACCAAAATACCTAATTTTCTTCGCAATTATAACTACAAAAGTTCGATTATTTGTGGATTTTCTGATCGATTAGATAATAGATATTAGTACGCTAGCGACTGTCACTCTGATTGTTGGTACGTCTTTGACTGCGTTCTGTTTTCTGTGTATGAGGAATTAAATCAGGTTTCTATGGGCGAAGTCATAGTCCCTGAATCGACGGGACCAGGTACTCCACAGGAGATAGAGACCATGAAAGTCCATTTGATTACCAGCACAAATCAGCGGCCGATAGGACAAAGCTAGGTTCGTTTGCTATTGGACTACAGTAAAGGAAGCAGCCCGTACATCACTTTCCTTGTAACCATATCGAATCGCCTCCGTCCGAACTGTATGCTGACCGGTTGATAAGGAAAATGGGCCAGTGTATAGCTTCCAATGCAGGTCGTCTCCCCCATTGACTGAGTAAACGATCTAGGCATCTTGGGTCTCACAGTGCATTGTCAGTGCAACCGGAGCCGTGAAATCACCGCCATCAGGGCTTGCATCGGTCATTCGATTTTCCGGTGCGTTCGGTACGAATGTTGGTACAGACGTGGCTGGCTGTTCGTTGTGGGGCCACATCTGATCCACCATCCGAGCTTCATCGATCCACCCTTTGTCATCGATTCGATCGAGCCAATCGTCCATTGCGGTCCGTAGTTCGGAGAATTGGTCTCGATACCCTGGACCGTCCGCGAGATTTTTGATTTCGTGTGGATCATTCTTGAGGTCATAGAACTCTTCAGCGGGCCTCCCACCGGACAGCAGCTGTCTTTGGTGGTCTTCGAGTTCGTCTTCAGCAGAGAGTCGAAGGAGATCCTGCATCGCTTCCCCTCGCGCACGGTACGGTACCCATACTAACCGTGGATTCGACTGGTTGTAATTCCGGATGTATTTGAGTCGGCCGTCTCGAATCGAACGAACCATGTCGTAGCTCTCGTCGATCCGGTCACGAGCAGCCATCATATACTGGCGACAGGGTTCCTCCGCCGGCTCAAGAAACGGCTTACCGTGCATCCACGGTGGGATGTCGACTCCCGCAAGGGACAGTACTGTCGGCCCGAGATCAACGAGACTCACCAGTCTATCCGTTCGTTCACCACCACTGATTTCATCCGGCCATCGAACGAGTAAGGGGACGTTCAAGCCGGATTCGTAGAGCGTCCGTTTGGCTCGAGGAAGCCCCTCTCCATGATCACTCCAGAGGAATACGATAGTATTCTCTACAAGACCATTCTTGTCTAACTGTTGTAACAGGGTTCCAACCTCGTCATCGGAGTTATATATGTTGTCGTATTAACGAGCGGTGGCGTTCCGAACACCGTTCGTATCCGGAAGATACGGTGGAACGGTGACATCGTTCGGATCTGTGTCCGGCTCACCTCCAGCCCCGAAGGACCTGTCTCTCCACATACCGCTTTCGTGAGTTCGCGTTGGATTGAATACCGCGAAGAATGGCTGGCTTTCCTCGTTCCGGTTTCGCCAATGTGCTTCGGAGCTGCTCTCATCCCAGATTGAAACCGGCGGCGAGAAATCGTACTGCGTTTCACTATGATTGTCAAATTGGTAATCAGTATTCGAGTTGTTGGTACAGTAGTATCCGGCTACCCTCAGGTACTCCGGAAAGACTGTTACGAAGTGAGATGGTACGGAAGAATAGGGTGTTGGAAGATTTGGTGTGTCTTGGTTCGTATGCTCGGGTTCGCATGTAATGTGCACCGATCGTGGTTTGATATCGACCGGTAATTATTGATGCACGAGAGGGGGCACACACGCCGGCCGTTGAGCACGCTTCCGTATATACACGACCATCAGCCGCAAGTCCATCTATATTTGGAGTTTCAGCAAGAGAGTCACCATAGCAGCCGAATTGCGGGCTTGTATCTTCAAGCGAAATCCAGAGTATGTTCGGTGGTTGATTTTCTGTCACAGTCGGCACTATCTAGTTGAGGTAGTTTGAGGAACGAGCAGGTCGTAGCGAGCTCTGTTTATGAAACCCGGAGACCTGCTCGAAGAGACGTTGAGCGTAGATTGTGATGGGGTTTGGGAGAACGAGCGCACCCCGACACCCGTGCGGGTGTTTGGGGTGCGCCTCCATTCGATGGGGCTCTCGGTCCGGGAGATCGTTGCGGTGTTCGAGTGGCTCGACGTTGACCGCTCGCACGGAGCGGACTGGAACTGGACGCACACACTTTCGGAGGCTCAGGCGGACCCGCCGACGGCTTCGCCGTCGCGGGTCGTCGTCGACGAGAAGCAGATCACCGCCGACGGTGAGAAGAAATGGCTCTACGCCGCGATCGATACGGATTTGAAATTGCTCTTGGAGGTCGAGGTGTTCAGCCGCCGCGGGACGGACCCCGCAGCGGCGTTCCTCTCTCGTCTCATCGAGCAGCACAACGTCTCAGATGCCGAGTTTCTGACCGACGCCGGTGGGTATCTCACGGCGTTAGCTTGGCTCAACCTCCGCGGCGGACTCGACTACAGCGACCGGAATCTGATCGAGAAGTGGTTCCAGACCGTGGCAATGCGGATCGACCGGTTTCACACGTTCTGGCGGGGGAGTCCAGCCAGCGCACGGCGCTGGCTGCGACGGTTCAGGCACTATTACAACCACGATCGACCGAACCAGGCGCTCAATGGACGAGCGCCAGTCGAGGAAGTTCTCAACTAGACAGTGCCGAATCGAGTACGTGACCCTCACTCTCGGGAGTGAGAAAATCCTCGAAAACGAACGACCACCCGAACTGTTCGGCTTCTGTGGTGTATCCGGTTGCACGAACAAACTTGAGGAATTCAGCGTTGGTCACTGCAAATCGGTCAACATAAAATGAATCGAGAGTTACGTCGCACGACGGACCTTCCCCATCGGCGGGAAACACGATGTTGCCATCGGTGCCCATGCTGAACGTTCCGCCTTCCAAACGAACCATATGGTCCGTCTCCGTGCTATTATCAGTCGAAATCGGATTCTCGTTTCGGTAGTCGTGATTTGTATCGGGGTTGCTATCTGTCCTCACGTCTGCCGACCCCTCAGTCCGTGAAGGTCCACAGCAACTGGGTTGTTGATCCATGAGTGAAATTACTTGCCTACCAGTAAGAGAATATTGGCTGGAGCCGCTTGCGGACCTTACCTAAGACCAAGAGTTTCGCATACAATTTATCAAGTATCTCTGTCTCATTGCTCGGCTGAGGTGGGGTCCGGCTCAATGCATGACCAGGTGCCAAACAGACGATTACGGTCGGTAGTACACTATTGGTAGACGGGTGCTTCCATGGTTTCGGTTTTGATGATTAGTTTGTTTTCGGAGCCAACAACCCCATCAATTGTACCAGTGATCGCGAGGCTCGATTTTGGCGTCGGACCGACAGTGATCGAGTCACCCTCCTGAAAGTCTCGTACTGAGCCCTGCATCCGGAGTTCAGCGCGGCACTTCTCGGGATGGTGAACGCTCATGAGGTTGATCTCTTGGATGACCTGCTCGTCGATAGGGCTCCCGTTGTGGCTAAGAGGAACGGATGCCGGCTCGTCCATCTCCTCGAGGTCGAGGGCGTTGTAGGCTTCGGAGGTGGGTTTGTACCCTCCCTTTGGCCCAGGAACACCCTCCACCAACTGGAGGGCTTTGAGACTCTGCATCTGATTGCGGATCGTCCCGGGGTTGCGGTCGATCTGCTCGGCAATGGCTTCGCCTTTGACAGTGCTCTCGCTCTCCCGATAGAGATCAACGAGTTCCTGAAGGATCGTTTTCTGGCTCTCAGTCAGCTCGATCGATGACATACCCACAGTATCTCCTCACAATCGGTTAAATCCCAGCTTGTACCATGAGCAGCTTAGCGGTCGCCTACAAGATGCACAAATACCTCCACCAACAATTTGTGATCTCTTTAACTACTAAGCAATAATAAGGGGTCTTATGCTCTAGGAGAGCCCACGGTAGGGGCCCCAGTGACTACCCGTAGCCCCAACCGCTAGAGTTGCTCCACGCACCAATTTTTCTCGTGTGGCTGGGACAACTACTACGTGGTTGAGATCAGATTCGCAGAACGAAGTAATCTAGTTTCCTAGCGGCATCCATCCAGACAGTGAGTGAACCGGGGTTATTTTGCGAGTGCCAGCGGAGTAGCGGTATGGTCACGAAACACGATATCCGGAACGGGATTCGTGGGGGTATCGGGCGGTTCAAGCGCGAGGTGACAGCCTCGTTCACGAAAGAAGAGCTCGGAGCGCTGTGTGCGGCACTCGAAATCACAGATACTACTGACCCGATCGCGTCGACGGCGAGAATGCGCCAGCAGATCCGCGTTGCCGTCGGGCTTGTCGACGGCCGAGAGGAGGCGGCCGATGATGCGTTTTCGAAGCCCGAACTGGAAGCGATCGCTGCAGCGATCGGGGTCAAACCTGTCAGTGGCGACGAACCGGACCCCCTATTTTGACCTCGGTAGGAAAGGCAATCGGCGAAGACCGCGATAATAGCCTGGTTC
Organism: Halococcus sp. IIIV-5B; assembly: GCF_003602035.1. Taxonomy (NCBI): domain Archaea; kingdom Methanobacteriati; phylum Methanobacteriota; class Halobacteria; order Halobacteriales; family Halococcaceae; genus Halococcus; species Halococcus sp. IIIV-5B. The sequence continues at coordinate 185,544 of NZ_QZWE01000001.1, forward strand.
GTCCTCACTTGTCACTAATTGCGTGGCTAAGGTACGCCCTCAATCGTCAGATTTACTGATACGATCTCTTTAGTTGCGGAACAACGGGTCAGCTTCGTCCAACACCGAGACACTGGTCCTCCAAGCGGTCCGGGGCAGATTCGCGTTCTTCAGTCCGCTTGTACGCTGGAAGCGGAAGGCGACTCGTTGATCTCACAGGCCGGCGAATCGATAAGCGACGTGGCGGCGTGCAGGAGACTCCCGGTGAGAAGGGCGATGCTCGTGACGAGGAAGAGCGTTCCGGCGGGCGAAGCGAGGTCGACGAACAGCCAGTAGATCGGTGCAGCCGCCGAAGAACCCGCGACCAAGATAACGAACTGTCCGATGATCGGCCCACAACAACTACACGCGTTCGCTCCGATGAACGCCGCCGTTCCGACGGTGCTTTCGGTTACTTCTGTTTGCTCACCCGACGTCCAGAGACGGGCGATGATCGCGGCGTTGAGGCCGATCAATCCTCCGAGCGTCCCGACGATAATGAGGACACCAACCGAGAGCATTCCGACGAAGGGAATCGTCGGGAAGAACCATTCGAGCGTGGGCCATGTCACGAGTGGGAACAGTGTCGGCAGCGTCGTTACGGTGGCCGTCTGCGGTGCGTTGAGACCTTCCTCCGGTACGAACGAAAAGAAGCCGGCCGCGAACATGAAAAAGAGCCCAGCGGTGAGCGCTACGCCACCACCGAATCGACGTGCCGTCCGGTCTTGAAGCACCGACCGGATCGCACCAGCACAGTCCTGCCAGAGGATATATCCGACGGTAACCGGAACGCTCAGAACGAGTACGTACCCCAGGGGATTGGTGTACTCACCCATACCGACGAGTGCTGGATAGGCGATCCAGAGACCTAGCTCGATCCCCAGAATAGAATACTCGGGTCGTATCGGCCACTGGAGCCGACCGAGGAGGAGACTACCAGTCATCACCACGGACCCAAGCAGTAGCGCGATGGGCTCATACCACGTTCGCGGAAACGGAATCGAGCTGGCGGTGTACTCGGTCGCGGTAGCTAGCTGCGTGAACAGGACACCACCGACCGCAGCCAGCACCAACCCAGCGAAGACGCTCCAGAGCGCGTAGTGCGAGTAGGCTGGTTTGAGCACTCGCGGAAGATACGCGCTGACGGCGGCCATTCCGAGCCCGAGTCCAATCAGGACCAAGGCATGCCACTGCTCCAGGTGAACACCGCCAGCGTAGACGTGCGTCCCACTGGCACCGTGCGCCGCGGCGAGTGGAGTCGCACAGAGAGCAACCAGAACAGCCCCGAGCCACACGATGATCTGAGTTGTTCGGCGTGACCGCAAACCCGCGGTTGATGCTTTGTCATCATTGCCCGGGATGCTCATATGTGACTCACAGACCCCTAAGAACATGATTCCGTCGAATGAGCGCTACGACGTTTACTTCTGATCCAGTTTGTGTTTGATGGCAAGCGATTTCTCCAGTGTCGTTACGGGTATCGGTTGTCAGCCCCACAATCTGTCGTGTGCCAGAAACGGTGATTCCTCGTGAGATATACGATGGAGACTGAAAGTGAGTGGGATCCAGGCCGTCTGAGAAATCGGAGGTTTCTACCGAGACCGTTTGACCGGACACCAGGGTCACGAGCCGAACGGCGTTCTCGCTCCCCAGGGAGCACGAATGACACGAGGACGAGAAGCTAGCGAGTGTCGTGACCGCTCTGTGCGATTACAGACTCCCCCGCGTTGAACAGCGGTTGGGTCAGCGTGATGGTCGCTCGATTCACGTCATCCAGATCACAGAGTGGATACACCAGTTCACGGATCCGGCTCGCAGCACCGCGACAGAACAGCGTTTCGAGACGCCTCTCTCTCGTGAACGTGATTCGTCGTCGCGGCCACGTTTTGAAACTTCGGGCGCGACGCTCAGAGAGCGACGAAGACCACCGACGCGGTTGCAATACTGTTTGCGACGAGGTGGGCAACGGTACTACTAACCGTTCCATACCGGGCTCGCAACCCACACAAAACGAACGCAAGGGCGACCAGTGACACCAGCCGGAGAACCGAAGCACCGGCGTCCACAACGAGGTGCTTTCCGACGAACGCGACCGCCGTGAGTACGCCACCGACGTAGGTGCCGTACGAATCCATGAGGGCCGTCTGGATGACGCCCCTCCACGCGAGTTCTTCGGTGATCGGGACGACGATCCCGTTGGCTAGAAGGAGCACGGCAGCTATCCAGAGCGTCCCACCGATGCTCTCTGCAAGGGCAGTGCTGGCGGCCGCCGATTGGGCTGTACCGACGAACTGTGTGTAGCCGACGGATGCCGCCACGACGACGATGTAGTACACGACAACGCCTCCGATGGCGGACCCGACTGCTCGAAGCGAAAGATCGTAATCCCAGTCCAAAGGAGCGATCCCCCGTCGCATTCCCCATCGTGCGATCGCGTATGCGAGCAGTGGAAACCCGACGGCGAGGAGGATCACGTCCGCACCACGAGCACTCCCAACGACGTCGGTGAGTACCCACACGCCACCCCAGCGCAAGCCGACTTCGACGACGACCCACGTCAGGATGGCAGCGGCCGCAAATCGAGCGATTGAGCCTCCCTGCAGGGACCGATCGGAGACCCGTGACCTGTTCTTCGACATCTATCTATTCGAGAAGGTGTTCCGAACGCACTGAGTTGGGGTTTCCACGGTCCGCGGTGCGTCTTCGGTGCCGAGATGCGCGAAGACTGTCTCGGATCGAGGCCAAGCGCTATCACACCGACATCGGAGACGATCGACACGATCGCTGCTTCGTGTATTCCTCGGAGGGATGGGGAAGAAGGGTGCTGGGGCGGCGGCGAGTGCAGCGACTATCGCTTCATTGAGATTTTTACTCGGCAACCCGAGCTGCGTTGTGTCGGGTGCGTGCCGTCGCCGTTCCGAACTGAGATGCATATCTCGGCATCGATTCGTCGTCGGTTAAGTTCTCGCAGAACGTCTTTTCTATACGGAATCCGTCACTTCTCGTGAAGGGAGTAGTCGACGACGTGCCCCGTCTCGTCGAGCGCTACCGAGAGCGTTTCACTCGCCACGGAGACATCGATCTCGAGACATGCCGAACGCTCCTCGATGAGCGTGTATCGCTCCCTCTCTTGGATGAACGGGAGATCCCAGAGATAGTACTCGTGGAGGTCGTGTCCATGTCTCTGATACAGTGCTACGACGCGCGAGTCCACCAAGAGAGCGTATCCAGCGGGGCAGACCAATCGTGCACCACAGGTTTCACACTGGGCACGAAAGACGGGTGTTTCTACCGATTCGGTTATCACCGCCGACTCGATGGCGTGGTAGCATTCCGGACAGTATCCGTCGAGCGTTCGCTCCATCCCTTGTCGTGCTAGCAACCCCGCTACGTCGACGATCTCAGGAAGCGTTGCAGTAGCGGCGGCGGTCGGTGGGACCTGCCAGCGAAACAGGAGATGGTCGTTGGCGCAGGAGACCGTGCAGAGCCCGTTCTCGTACGTCGCGACGGCTGGATCGTCGCAAACGAAACAGTCGCTATCCAGTTCTACTGCCTCCTTCGAGATCGCGTGCGTGTACGTGCCCATGAGAATGGCCACGACGATTTTGGCTCCGGCAAAGGTGAGTCGATATCCATCACTAGCCTTCTCGACGAAGTTCCCACGAAGCCGTTCCAAGTGATACCGGAATCGGCCGGAGTCGTCGACGCCAACGCGCCTGCGGAGATCTGCGAATCCGATGGCCCGCTCGTCCGCAGCTTCACGATGATGGTCCCCCAACGCCCGAAGAATGTCGATCCGGAGTGGGTCACTGAGTGCGCCAAACGCGTCTGCAGGGTCCGTGTCCGGTTCCTCGTCGGGAGAGTGCTCTGTGCCGACCATGGGTGTAGTGAGAAACGGATCGTAAAACCACTGACGAGGACCGGCCGAACCGTCGTCGCAGTGGTTCACCTGGACGACCCCGATTGCGGAACGAGGAAGATCCATGGGTTCGCGACGAGAGGGATGTCACCTGTTATGGGCTCGTAGCGCCTTCTTCAGCCCATGCGCGAACTCGTCTTCGCCCTCGAATACGAACCCGACCGCAATCGGGTAGCTGATGCGCTCGCTGACCATCCGGAGGCCTCGATCCGCTCGCTCTCGTTGCACGTCACTCGGGACCGACTCTGGCGGGTCGACCATGCGACGGGAACGTCCGGTGCCCTCACTGCTATCGAAGACGCGTTTCTCGAGGGCGACTACTACGCCGACTGTCTCGCCACCGACGACTGCAACGCAACGCAGACCACACAGGTCCTCGACCGGACCGCCGAAACGCTCGTTCTCTATTCGTACTGGGAACGGACTCCGCTCTGTGCGTCGATCCCCCACATCGCACGTGACCATCTCGGTGACGGGTTGCTGTTCGATACGCGCCACGAGAGCCGCCACTACACCTGGCGGATCATCCACTCCGGGGAGGGGACCGTGAGCGGGTTCTTCGACGAACTCGAAACGGCAGTCGGTGATTGCGCCCGGATGGAGATGCTTCGAACGGCGGTCGCCTCCTCGTCGGTAGGTGATACCGCCACCGGAACCGACGAACTCTCACCCGAACAGCAGGCAGCGGTTCAGGCCGCCGTCGAACACGGCTACTACGAATCCCCGCGGGAGATCGACGTCAGTGGGCTGGCCGAACATCTCCACGTCCCCCGTTCGACGCTCACCTACCGACTCAGACGGGCCGAAGAACACCTCGCGAAGCGCCACGTCGCCCGCGAGCAGCTGCCGGACGAGCCATCGCCGGCGCTCTGACCGCGAACCCCGACTTGGAATGTTCCAACGAAGTCTTATCGAACTACCCGATCTATTTTGAGAGGATGACCGATCGCGTGGATTCCGCCGACCAAGCGAGCGACTCCGAGGCAGGATCGGAGTTATCCGCTCGGTTCGCCGTTCCGGAGATGGACTGTCCCTCCTGTGCACAGAAGGTCGACAAGAGCCTCCAACGTGTCGACGGTGTCGTCGAAACGGCGCTCCAACCGACGACCGGCACGGCCACCGTGACCTACGACCCCGAGCGTACCGCCGAGGCTGATGTGGTCGCAGTTATCGAAGGAGCGGGCTACGAGGTTACCGGCAGCGGAAATGGTTTTGAGGGAGGTGCGGATAGCGGGATGAGCATCGCACCGCCCTCTGAGATCTGGACGAGTTCTCGCGCGATCAAGACGTGGGTCGGGGCGGGATTCCTCGTGTTCGGGCTTCTCTTCGAATTCGTCCTCACCGAGCAGAACGTGGATATAGCGACTATTCTCAGCTCACCGTTGGGCCTTTCGGACGGGCTCTTTCTCGTCGCGATCGCTGTCAGCGGCTCTCCAGTCGTTCGTAGTGGATACTACTCGGCGCGAAACCTGAGTCTCGATATCGACTTGCTGATGGGGACGGCGATCATCGCGGCCACCGGTATCGGCTACTTCGTCGAGGCGGCGACGCTCGCGGTTCTATTCAGCATCGCGGAGCTTCTCGAGGACTACGCGATGGACAGGGCACGGAACTCGCTTCGTGAGCTGATGGAGCTCTCCCCGGACGAAGCCACGGTCCGCCGGGACGGCGAGGAGGTGACCGTGCCGACCGAGGACGTCGCGGTAGGAGAAACGGTCGTCGTCCGCCCTGGCGAGAAGATCCCGCTCGATGGAACGGTTCTCGACGGCGAGAGCGCGGTCGACGAGTCACCGATCACCGGGGAAAGCGTCCCCGTCGACAAGTCCGACGGCGCGGAGGTCTACGCTGGAAGCCTTACCGAGGAGGGCTATCTCGAAGTAGAAGTCACCTCGAAGGCGGGTGACTCGACGCTCTCACGCATCATCGAGATGGTACAGGTAGCCCAGGAGAACAAGACCGACCAGGAGCAGTTCGTCGACCGGTTTTCGGGGTACTACACACCCCTGATCGTCGGCCTCGCGATCCTCACAGCAGCAGTCCCACCGCTCGCGCTCGGGTGGCCCTGGGAGACGTGGTTCGTCCGTGGGTTGACCCTCCTCGTCATCGCGTGTCCGTGCGCGTTCGTCATCTCGACACCCGTTTCGGTCGTCTCCGGTATCACGAGCGCGGCGAAGAACGGCGTACTGATCAAGGGCGGGAACCACCTCGAAGCGATGGGCGCGGTCGACGTAGTCGCGCTGGACAAGACGGGAACGCTCACCAAAGGGGAACTCACGGTCACCCGGATCGTTCCGCTGGGAGACCACACCGAGACGGAGGTTCTTCGGTACGGTGCAGGCTTGGAACGGCGGAGCGAACATCCCATCGCCGAGGCAATCCTCGCCCGGACGGACAAAGCCGGTCTCACTGACCTCCCGACGCCATCGGAGTTCGAGAGCTTGACTGGGAAGGGCATTCGAGCCGAGATCGATGGCGAGACGTACTACGCAGGCAAACCGGCGCTGTTCGAGGAGCTCGGTTTCGATCTCTCCCGAACCCGTGGCGTGACCGATGGGGGTGCTATCCCGGATGGTGTCCCTCGAAGGAATTCGTCAGGGCGGGAAGTGTTCGATACGAACGTGCTCACCGAACTCCAAGACGAAGGGCAGACAGTGGTTCTCGTCGGCACGGAAACCGAGTTGATCGGGGCGGTCGCGGTCGCCGACGAGGTTCGCCCGACCTCGCAGCGTGCTGTCGAGCGCCTGCACGAATGTGGCGTCGACCACGTCGTGATGCTCACTGGCGACAACGAGGGGACGGCGCGAGCTATCGCCGAGCAGGTCGGTGTCGACGAGTACCGTGCGGGACTGCTCCCGGACGAGAAGGTGGCTGCTATCGAGGAGCTGCAGGCGGTACACGGTGATGTCGCGATGGTCGGGGATGGCATCAACGACGCACCCGCACTCGTCACCGCCGACGTCGGGATCGCGATGGGCGCAGCAGGGACGGATACGGCGCTCGAAACCGCCGACATCGCCCTGATGGGGGACGACGTTGGAAAACTCCCGTATCTCTACAGGCTCTCACGAACGGCGAACGACGTGGTCCGCCAGAACATCTGGACGAGCCTCGGTGTGAAGGCACTGCTGGCCGTCGGCGTCCCGCTGGGATACGTGAGCGTTGCACTCGCGGTCGTGGTCGGCGATATGGGGATGAGCCTCGGGGTGACGGGCAACGCGATGCGACTCTCACGCCTGAAACCCAGCGACGACCGATAGTCGGGTTCGCTCGGACCGATGTTCCGTGTTGAGGACGAGGTGATGAAGTCTCGGAATGGCGAAAAGCATCTCCAGAAATAGGGTTTCCTTTCGGTTTTGCCCCTGAAGCACGTTTTCGATGTCTTCCTTCCTCGACACGCGACTGGGTTTGACGCGAACCGAGCGAGCACCCGATCCTTCCCGCTCCAGAGGAAGGTGAAGAGGAACCGTCGTCGACTCGCCCGAATCCCACATACGTCGTAATCAGTGAGCAACCCAGCAAGAGCAGACGTTCCCGCTCCGAACACCAGAGCGCCCGGCAAGAGGGGTTGGTTCGGCTCGATTCACTCGTCGTCGGGAAGGTCGGCTGTCGCCTTCCGAAGAAAGAGGGCGAACCCGAGGCTGAACACACAGAGTCCGAACTCGAAAACAGCCTTGATTCGTCGGCGAACCATTGTGCCCTGGTAGAAGCCGCGGTCCCATATAATCCGGTGGCTGTGCCTACGTCACGGTCGTTTCGACGAGTCCGTCGATCGTCGTGTTGCCGTTCTCGCCGGTGTCGGTCGCTGTATCCATCGAGTACTCACTCGTTCCGAGGTGTGTGGTGCTGGCAGGAGTGGTCGGCATCGACGAGGGAGGCGTCCCGGTCTGCTGTCGCGCCTCGGAGAGCCACGTCGGCGCTTCCAGTGCAACCGAGTCGGCGCTCTCCAGCGTGACGTGAACACGAATGGAGTTGCCGCCGGTCGGATTCGGCTGCACAGCGACGAGATCACGGGTCACGCCCTGTTCGTCGATCGAGAGCCGGTAGTCGGTGGAGAGGTTCGACTTCGAGAGCGCGCCGGCGACCTCGTACCGCGGCGAGCCGTTCACTTGCTGGGTCTCGACGGAGATGTTGCCCTGCTCGGCATCCGAGAGATACGTCGAGAGCGTCGTCGCCCCGAGCGTTCCATCGGTCGCAACCGAGTCACCAGCGGGTTGAGCGTAGCCGGTGGTGCCGTTCTTGAAGGTCTGGCGAACATAGGTCTCCTCGCCAACCGTCCACCCGTCGACGCGCGTGACGTTCGTGCTATCGGAGATCGAGCCCGTGTAGTTCGAACTGAACGCGATTCGGTCGCCGGGTCGGGATTTGTGGATGGTCTGGTTCACGGAGAAGACGACAGTGCCGTTCGGCGCGACGACGCTGCTGTTCGCCCGCGTGACCGTCGAGTGATTCTCTAAGTAGGCGGTGTGTGCTCGGAGAAGCGCTCCGGAGTTAGTGACGCCCGCGCTCGTGAGGCCGGGCGCGAGTTGCTGGACCGAGCTCGCTGTAGGCTCGTCCGTGGGCACGTCGAGGGGCGTCACGGTCGAACTGTTTGTGACCGTCTGCTGGTCGCCGCCAGAGGCGACGGTCGAATTAGTAGTGTTCTGTTGGTTGCTACCGAGAATCCCGTTACAGCCAGCGACCGTGAGCATGGTGGCGAGTGCGAGAACGCCGACGATCCGTTTCGTCTGTCGAGAGTGATTTCCAGTCATTTTGGTGTGTCCGTGAAAGAATGCCTCGGCTTCCCAGATAAATGCCAGTCGGATCGTGCTTGGAGGAATGACTTATCCCGGCGCTGGTTCTACGTCGAGGTATGGCCAACTGGACGTACAACTCCCGCTCACACGGCATCTATCTCGTCGTCTGGGGACTGCTCACGCTCGCGTTCGTTCCGTTCGCAGGCTCGACTGCTGGAATGGTTCTGGTCGGTATTCTTGGGCTTGGATTTTGCTGGTACGGGGCGGGGATGGTCCGATCGGGCTCGTGGTCGCTCTCGTAACATCTCCGAATCGGCAAAAATTGTATAGGATATGCCACAAACAGTGAGCATATGGATCGAGACGCGCTTGCCGAGCGGGTTCGGGATTCGCTCCCGGATTTCGAGTCGGTGCTGATCGCCGTTCTCTGTCTCGGTGGGTTCGTGATCCTTCTCGATATGGTCGGGATCGACGTGATCGAGAACCTGCGCGACTCCGTCCGCGGCGACGAGCCAGGCTACCTGCTGTACATCGTAGCGATGGGGGTGCTCTCGTATCTCGTCGAGCGCTTCCGTGATGCCTTCGATGAACCCCACACGGCCGACGTTCCTGACCCGCTCGGCGACCGCGAAAGCGAGCGTGAGGGTGAGGACGACGAAGCCGAGGGCGAACCGGCGACCGAGCAACGAACCGTCGAGTTCGCCCGCTCGCGGAACGACTCCCCGGAGTAAGGATTCCTGCCGTCGCGACGGCCAATCGACTACGCAGCGTTCGACCTGCCGACTGTTTTCGCGTGGATATAATTCGCCGAGACAGTGATGACGACGTTCGAGAGCAGTCCGACGGCGAGCCCGTTAGCGACCCGGTTGGGGATCGGGAGAGCCAAGAAAGCAACCACCACCGCCGCTATTGAACCCCCCACTAGAAGCGAGCGCCCACCGGGTCCAATGGAATCGGTCCACTGTCTGAAAGACTGGCCCAGTGACGACCGCTCACCGGGACCGGCGACGAGCACACCGAAAACGAATGCTGCCACCGCTACCGGCCACGCGATCCGAGAGCCGGGCTCCTGAGTGGGAAAATAACCCGTCACCAGCGCGATGAGACACAAGACGGCGGCGAAAAGGTCCGTCCGAGTCGGTGGTCGCGCTGGGAGCAGCATCGAGAGTCTCGGGATGTTCATCGGTCTTACTGTTCGTAGACGTGTTCTCTGGATAATTCTTTTCGCTGGGGTCGAGAACACATTGGCTAGGCCCCGAATACAGTGAACAGCAGACCTCCATTGAATTTCAGGGTTGGTTAGCCCGACGGGTACGGCCCGAACGATACGCTCGAACGGTTTTCATGAGACTCCACGCGAGGACGGCCAGTACGAGAGCAACCATCCCAAGGATGATCGGCTCGCCACGGAGTCCCCACTGCGTCATCGACACGAGAAAGCTCGTGATCATCACGAATCCGCCAATGATCGGGAGTCCAAGGAATCCCGTGCGAAGCCACACCTCGCGGGCACTGCCGCGCCGCACTGCGTCGTAGCCATGTATCCTGATGACGGCAACCTCGTGAGCGGCCTTCACGCCGACGATCACGCTGATGAGGACGAGCGCCGCGTACTGCCCACCGGCGAGTCCCTCTCCAAAGAGGCGAGCAACCATCTGGACGGCTCCAATGAGCGCCACCGCGGCGAGCGGGCCGATCAATAACAACGAGCCGATCGAAACGGCCCCGAGGATGAGCGCCTCGCGGTAGTTCATGAGATACATACGATGCTGACTGTGATGAATCTAACTCAAACTCGGTGGTCGCTTGTCGAACAGGCGGCGCAGAAGATGACGGCAGCGAGGTCAGCTTCCGACCCCACGTTCGGGGCGCGAATTGATCTTCTTCGAGAGCCACCCACCAAGGAGGCCGCCGACTGCCCCCGCAACGACCGAGAACGCGATCAGCGTAGCCGTCACCAATAGGAGAAACAGGATCTCGGAGACCGGGTTCGACCACACAACGATCGGTCCTTCGGGAAGCCCGAGCAACCATCCAACGGCCCACACGCTTGCTGGAACCCCACCGACGAGGCCGGCGAGAATCCCAGCATTGGCCGCCTGTCTCGAAGCGTTCACCGCCAGGTAGCCCGCGAGCATCGCTCCGAGCAGGACTCCAGTACCTGGCTGGTCGAGCGTCGAGCCAGCCCACGTCGAGGACATGATCGTGAGCGGGATCGACACGAGCCCGCCGATGAGGCCGTATTTCCACGAGCTATCGAACCGACGGCGGAGACTCAAGTCGGGCATTACTATCTATCTTATACGTCCCCCGAGAAGAAAACTGTATCTCGAACTCTCGTGGATCCCGACTGGCCAAAGAAATGGCCTCGTTACGGTGAGGTGTGGCCGTCCTCAAAGGAGAAAATCGTCCGTCGCGCCCACGCCGCGAGCTTGGCTCGACACCCACTGTCGAGCACTTCCCCCTCCACGCCCACAACTGTGGCTCGGCATCTAACTTACCCTAATTGTGAACGCCGTGCATGAGAGCGTATTCCACCTGCCGGTGGGCGAGAATGTCGGCGCCAAGAACAGACGTGTGGTAAGAGTTCTTCAGCCGATTCTTCCGTCACGATCGAGTTGTGAGCCACCTTTCCCGTTGAATAGCCCCTTTCCTTTTTCGTCCTCGTGCGCGGGTTCGTCGTCCGATTCACCGGAGTCGTCCATGCGTTAGGGTACGACCCAATTAACAAAATGACTTTGAGGGTGGGTTGCACAAACAATACAGAGCAACGGAACCACAAGGGGCATATTTCATCGACATAACAGGAGAACGATGCCTCCGTCCGAAGATCCCTCCTCGACGCTCTCAAATCGAGCGAGTTCCGAGGTTTCATTTCGAGACTCACTCAGAATATTCGGTGTCGGTCTTCTCATGGGAAGCGCGGATGCCGTCCCCGGTATCTCGGGCGGGACGGTAGCACTCATTGCGGGCATCTACGGGCGGCTCATCGCTGCTGTGACCTCGATCACGCCGAGGCGAATAGCCGACCTGCTTCGGGCGCTCATCCCATTTGGCGCGCTCAGAACCGAGGAACAGCCCGGCTCGATCCTCAACGAGTTCGATGCCGTGTTCGTAGTGAGCCTCCTGGTTGGCATCGGAACTGCTGTGGTACTCGTCGGTCGAATCATCGAGTACGCACAAGCCGAAGTGCCGGTCGTACTCTATGGGTTTTTCTTCGGACTGATCGCCGCTTCCGCGCTAATACTGTGGCGAGAGCTCTCGATGGGGACGGCGGGCAGATGGCTAACTGCACTCGTTGGATTCACCATCGCGTTCGTCCTCTCCGGCGAGGTCCAACTGCTCGCCAACAGCGGCATCGTGATCGTCTTCGTCGCCGGTGCGGTCGCGGTGAGCGCAATGATCCTTCCCGGCATTTCGGGCTCGCTCTTGCTGATCATTCTTGGGCAGTATGTCCGGATGTACGCCTCGCTCAACGACTTCTTGGACAGTGTGACTGGCCTGCTCACTGGCGGTGATTTCGAGGCCGTGTTGGCTCCCGGCCGTGAGGTGGTCGTCTTTCTCGTCGGAGGGCTCGTTGGGCTGTTCACCGTTGCTCGTGTGATTCGCCGATTGCTCGATAGCTATCGGGAAGCCACGCTGGCGTTCCTCGTCGCACTGGTAATCGGGGCACTCCGCGCACCGATCGCAGAACTCTCCGGCAACGAGACAGTAGTGTGGACACCCGAAACGATCGGTGTGTTCGTCGGACTGGCGCTCGTTGGTGGTCTATTGGTACTTGTCCTCGACTGGTACGCGATCGACATCGACTTCGATCGACTGTAGCCACTCCCTGATTACCGAAGCCACCCGCTCGGGGCCGCGCCGACGAAGCTGGCGACGAGCGCGACCAGTCCGACGATGAGTAAGGGGAAGGCGAGCGTTCGGAACAACTCCGGGACGGGCGATGAGGCGACGTAGAACGCACTACCGGTGGTCATGAACGCCGCACCGAGAACCATCCACTTGAGGTCGCGTACTGCCTCACTCTGCATGGGTTTGGCCTCTCCCGCTCACCGGATATAGCTCTCGAAGCCTATCGAGGCATTCGTTCTGAAGGGTTAGATGCCGTGTATCGGTACGATATGGCCGATAATTACAAGGTTGCTCTATTCAGGAGGGTAGTGTATGGCGAACCGCCCTCAGAGGAGATCAGTCATCCAACCCGCCTTGACGTTTCTGAGCGTCGTCGTTCTGCTGTACTCGTTCCTGATCGCCGGCCAGCTACTACTCGGCGTGTGGGTGGTCGTCTTCGTCTGGATAGTGTACTTTTTCTTCCGACTCGTCCTCGCTATCGAGCGGATCGCATCGGCGCTCGAAGAAATGCCATCGGAGGAATGAGGGGGACGAGTTCTTCGATGGTGGTAGCGTACTCGTGCTCCGCTCATTGTATCACTCACCGAAAATTTACTTCAGCGCAAAAAAACGCTGAATATGGAGCTCGCTGAGAAATCGGTGCGGCAACGAGGGTTCGACTCCCCCTTGCTCGCTATTGCCTTGCTCATGGTTACGGCGCTCACAGACGGTGGTATCCAGTGGACGCTCATTTTCGCCGGGGTGCCGGTGTTTTTGCTCCTCGAACTACTCGGTGACATCCTCGGCCAACGCATTAGGGAGTGGCGAGCGTCGTGAGCACTCGGGTCGCCGGCATCCCGACACTGTATCTCTATTCAGGTTCGATCATCGCTTACGGGGCGGTAATGTTACTCCTCAATCTATCCGATGTTTTAGAAAGAGCAAACGGACTCTCGTACTACCTTGCCGCGGTTGCTGCGGTAGCAATGATCGCTATCGGACTCTACGAAGCGTTCACGAACGACCCGGACGAGTACGATATCGCTGGTCCCGTTGTTGGTCTCGTTGCGCTCGGGGCGGTAGGGATGGCCACTACGTTACTCTTTGAGTTCTTTGGCGTGTGGTGAACGCCTGTAGATAGGCGTTTGTCGCCGGGATTCTTGTGGGATGGCGCTCGAACGGATGGTATGAGCGAGACGATCGACCGCCTGCCTATCCCCCGACTCTATCTCGGGGTCTTCCCCACTCTGCTCGTCGGCATGGTCTATACGCTCGCCGGCGTCGTAGCACTCCTGACGAACACGATACCAGCAAACAATTGGTTAACCCCGATTCTCGGCGTGTTCTTCCTCGCTATTTCCGTCCACAAGCTCTACACGACCTCGCCCGACGACGACTCGGTAGCGGACTACTGGATCGTGGTCCAATATTTCTTTGCGCTCATCCTGCTGGCGGTGTACGCGAGTGCGACCGGCCTGATCGGCTTGTAACGGGAGGGGACACCCCCCGAACGTTCGTCGCCGGAATTTTTATCGGACGGCCGACAAACCCGAGCTATGAGCAATCTGGTCGATCGACTACGGATGCCCCAGCTCTACCTCCAATCGGGGATGATGGCCCTCGGCGGTCTTCTGCTTGGCCTGCTCGGTGTTCTCTTTCTGATGGATGGCGAAGACTACTGGTGGACGATAGCTCTCATGGGCGGATTCAACGTTTTCGGGGGAGCGGGAATGTACTACGAATACGACCCAGCCGAGTGTTCGATCGGAAACAGGTGGCTTGCGCTCGCGTTCGGTGCTCTCGTCTTCGAGATCGCACTGTTCGTTTTCGTGGTGCTCTCGTTGGTCTGAGAACAGGGAACGACCGTTCGTCGTCGGGATCGCGCTCGTCGCAATGGGTGTGCTCTCGACCACGCGAGTCGGCAACTGGAGTGTGAGTTGGGTGATGGTCGGCTGTGGCGGTATCACCCTATTCGGCGGAACGACTATCCTCCAGCAAAACGACCCCGACGAGTATGCGATCGGGAACGCCCTGCTGGCGGTCGTCCTGATCGGCGCACTGGTCTCGCTTGCCGGTGTCACTCTCAAGGCACTCCGCTGGGACTGAGAACAGGGAACAAACGTTCGTCGCTGGGGTGGATTCTTGTGAGATGGCCGACAACCCCGAGCTATGAGCAATCTGGTCGACCGACTGCCGATGCCGTGGCTCTTCCTCCAGTCGGGGATGATGGTCTTCGGTGGGCTCGTGATCGCCCTAGTCGGCGTGCTCCTCGCAGAATACGACGGAAGTGGCTGGTGGGTCCTACTCGCTGTCGGTGGGATCTGCCTTTTCAGCGGGGTCGTGACCTACTATCAGAACGACCCTGAGACCTACTCGACCGGGGACGTCTGGCTTGTGGTTGGAGTCGCTTGCGTGATTCTTGAACTCGCGTTGCTCGCCCTCGTTGCGTATCCCATGCTGGCGTGAGGAGTGGCGTGTTCTCAGATCGGATTTTTGTAGGATGGAGAGTAACTGACACCAATGGTGATTCTCATTGAGCGAGCCCCAACCGAGCGACTCTACATGTGGGCAGGGCTTACAGCTCTGATCGGGTTCTCGATCACTGTAAGTAGCGTTGCGAGTCTGCTCGTCGGTGCAGGGAGCCCTTCTGACTGGTTGCTCATTATCGCCGGCGTGTCGATGCTAGTCGGCACTGCCTGGGAGATCCGTCACCGCGACCCGGCGACGTTCTCGCCAGGTGTACTCTGGCTTGGGTTTCTCGTGATCTGTACCATTGTAACGGTCGCGTTCTCCGCGCTGACCGTCCTCGGGCTGTTCTGAATCATCGACCCCACTCGGAGTAGATGACCACCGCCGCGAACGTGAGCGCGCCAACGACCATCGGGACGTCGATCGCTTCGGCGGCACCCTCACCGAAGACCACGCCGATAAGCGCTGCCGTGAGTATCCACGTCACAAATCCTAACGCTCCATACAGCCACGGGCTCTCGAAATCGGTCCACTCGCTGAACGATGTCATTGGTCTCTCGGCCGAAGATTGGCTCCGCTCACTTCGATCACGACCTCTCCGTCCACGGCTACTCCCTCCCCCATTGTTGCGAGAGCGAGAAGACGATACCGAGCCCAGCCGTGATAGCTGCGGCGACGAGTCCGGCGAGCCCGGCGTCGGTCATAAAGCCGCTCGCTATCTCGAAGACTACTCCGTAGAGAATCGCGGCGAGCACGCTCATACCCACTGTCCAGAGTACGATCGCACCTATCGACAGGTGATGGATGTCCCACTCCCGAAAGAGCGTCGAGACGCCGATCCCGACGCCGAGCAAGGCCCCGACTGCGACGGTGCTGTTTCCGGTTCGGAGTTGCATAATGTATGCTACGACGACGGCGGCGAGCGTCGATACCAGCTGCACCGCCGACGACGCCGAAAAGATCTCACTGCGGAGGTGAGCCGAGGGCGAGTCGGTCTGGCTCATAAGTTGGATTTACGTGAAAGACAGGCGCAAAGCCTCGCCCTTTAGGGCGGGGATACGCGCCGTCCGCTTTGTCCCGGATGGTCGCACCCGCCAGCAACGCGGCGATGGCCGTCTGGATATTCCACCAAACGTTTAGGTCTGTTCGCTATAATAGGTTACGTATGGCGAAAACGAGCGTCACGCGCACTTATCGAGCGAGGGTTCGCAACCACTCGCAGGTGCGTGACGACCTCGATTCGCTTGGTTTCGCCGCCAGCAAGCTCTGGAACGTCGCCCGATGGACAGTAGGGCGCGTTTGGGACGCTTGCGGCCAGATTCCCTCGGCCTTCGACCTGCAAAAGTACCTCAAGAGCCACGAACGCTACGCGGACCTTCATTCTCAGTCCAGTCAACGAGTTCTCGCCGAACTCGCTGAAGCGTTCACGGCGTGGTACGGGCATCGGGGCAACGGGAACCAGAACGCGAACCCGCCCGGCTACCGCAAACACAACGACGAGCATCCGCGCTCGACGGTCACGTTCAAGCAAGCAGGCTTCAAGCACGATGCCGCGAACCAGCGCATCCGGCTCTCGAAGGGGTCGAACCTCAAAGACGGATGGGGCGACTTCATCCTTTGCGAGTACGACGTTATCGGCCCGCGCGGAACCACCGTCGAGAACATCCAGCAGGTCCGAGCCGTGTACGAGCACGGTGTTTGGCGGCTCCACATTGTGTGCAAAGTCCCGGTCGAAGTTGCCGAAGCGCCCGGCGACCGAACGGCGAGCGTGGATCTCGGGATCTGCAATGTCGCCGCCATCTCATTCGGCGACGGGTCGTTGCTCTACCCCGGTGGGACGCTCAAGGAAGACGAATACTACTTCGCCAAACAGCGCGCGAAGTGCGACGACTCGTTCTCCCGCGAAGCCCGCCGTCTCGACCGGAAGCGCACCGACCGTCGAACCCACTTCTTCCACACGCTCTCGAAAGAGATTGTGGAGCAGTGTGCCGAACGCGGCGTCGGAACGGTGTTCGTTGGCGACCTCGGTGGCATCCGTGACGGCGACGACGGCCCGAAGAATTGGGGTCGTCACGGGAACCTCGACCTCCACGGATGGGCGTTCGACCGCTTCACGACGATGCTCACATACAAGGCAGAGATTCGGGGCATCGCCGTCGAAACCGTCTCCGAACGGGACACGTCGAAGACCTGCTCGGTGTGTGGGACGAAAGCGGATAGCCAGCGTGTCGAACGCGGCCTGTACGTGTGCGAAGAGTGTGGGACCGTGGCAAACGCCGATACGAACGGTGCTGAAAACATTAGGCAGCAAAGTACCTCCGAATCCTCTCACGAGGATAGGAGTACCGGCTGGTTGGCACAGCCAGCGGTTCGTCTGTTCGACAAAACGCGAGGAGGTTTCCTCCCGCCAGAACAGGCGACCCGCGAACCTTAATATCCCAACTGCAGCAGGGAATCCTCGCCCTTCAGGGCGGGGAGGATGTCAATGAAACTGGGATGTATGCTTTCTGGTCGCTCTGGTCTACTGAGAGGTTCTGGAGATGCTAGCGGATCGGATTTGTGATCTTTGTTTTCGGGTCGAACTCCGTGAACGTCTCCAATTTGTCATTCCGACGTTGAGCTAGTGACGGCGGTGTCGGAGAGTTAGAGATAGTGTCAACAAAGAGGATGAAGAGGAGATTACCGAACAGACACATTTCCTATTAAAAGACCACTCGCTAAGTGTGCTTTTAGGAGTCCTCTCGGGAGTTGTTGATGATTCGATGAACGAGAGCGGCTTCTGCTTTGCGGAGGTGTTCGGCCGCTGTCCCAGGAGCACAGTCGAGATGGTTGGCGACGTCTGCGACTCCGGCTTCACGAGGAGTTTCGTAGTATCCGATATCAAGCGCGGCCGTCACCGCTTCGGACTGGCGTTCGCTGAGAGCATTTGCGGCATCCATTCGGCTGGCGTCGTACTGACCGACACGCTGGACGTCAACGTCGACGCTGTCCGGAGCCTCATCAAGGGCCCGCTGGAGAGATGTGGCTGTTCCAACCACCGTGAGTTCTATCCTACGGTCGCTACGAAATTCGATCGGCGGCATCACGACGAGGCTCCCATGCGTGAATGCGTCTGTCAGACGCTTTGCTCCCGCATCGAGGCGTTCGCACACGTAGAGGTAGAATGCATTCTCCTCAGCCGGCACTATCTCGTGGTCTAAAATCGTGCTCACGTCTTCGAGGGCGTACTCGTACGGACCGGGTGGCCCCTCGGCGTAGAATATCATCGTGTTCGTCTCACCGACAGCAGGATTCCATTGAAGAAGTCGATAGGAGCTGTACTCGTCGTGCTCGGCGACGAATTCGTGCATCGGATGGATGATTTCGTCGCTCTGACCGAGACGTAACTGGAGATACTTCATACCGAATCATCAACCCCCACGTTTAAACAACCCTCTCCAGCGAGGCAGAACGCGCTCGCCGGCAGCCTTCCAATGATCGTCCATCGTGCGGCCAGCAGAATCAACGCTCCACCATGAGTTCACAAACATCCAGTGAAACCCAAAACGGCACTGTTGAGGAATCGCTCGCGGATATCCTCGCATCCTATACGATCGCTCACGATGACCATTACAATGCGCCGGGATTCGTCGTCCGACCCGATGAGGTCCAAGACGTGCTACGCGTATTGCGGGATGAAGCGGGCTTCGATCACTGCCCGAACGTCACGGCACAGGAATACGGGGACCGCTTCGAGAGCATCTATCACCTGAGGAAATACGACGATCCAACCGAGGAAGTGAGTGTTATTGTGCCGACCCCGAGGGACGACCCGGTGAGCCAGAGCGCTGAGTCAGTCTACCGAACGGCCGAGTGGCACGAACGCGAAGCATACGATTTGGTGGGTATTCACTATGAAGATCACCCTGACCTCCGGCGTATCCTCCTCCCCGAGACATGGCAGGGACACCCACTAAGAATCGATTACGACCAAGACGAACCACAGGTGGTCACGCTTGAATCGCATGCCAACCCATTGGAGGATGACCATCGCGAGGATGGTGCGGATACGATGTATCTGAACATTGGCCCGCATCATCCTGCAACCCACGGTGTGCTCCACATCGAGACTATCCTAAGTGGTGAGCAGGTTGTCGGATTAGATCCTGACCCGGGCTATCTTCACCGCTGTGAGGAGCAGATGTGTCAGAACAGCACGTATCGCAATCAGATCATGCCCTATCCTGACCGCTGGGACTACCTCGGCGGACAGATACTCAACGAGTGGGCGTATGCTCGCACTGCCGAAGACCTCGCAGGTCTCGACGTCCCTGACTATGCACAACTCATTCGGACGATGAGTGGCGAGCTCTCGCGGATTCTCTCCCACTTGCTTGCGATTGGCACCTTCGCACTCGATGTCTACGGTGAGTTCACTGCGACGTTCATGTACACCCTGCGGGACCGGGAAGTCGTTCAGAGCATCTTCGAGGATCTGACGGGTCAGCGTCTGATGTTCAACTACCTCCGACTCGGCGGGGTGGCGTGGGATCTCCCCGAACCACGTGCGGAGTTCTTCGAGAAGCTTCGAGAATTCCTTGACGACCTCCCCCACAAACTCGACGAATACCACGACCTGCTCACCACGAACGAACTGTTCCAACTTCGATGCGTCGACACGGGTGTTTTGAGCGCAGATATGGCAAAGCAGTACGGCTGCACCGGTCCAGTGGCGCGCGCTTCAGGTGTAGATTATGACCTCCGGCGGGACGATCCCTACGGGTACTATCCCGAGCTCGACTGGGAGGTGGTGACTGCCGAAGAGGGTGACAACTACGCTCGGGTGCTCTGTCGATTACAGGAGGTCGAACAATCGGCGCGTATCATCGACCAGTGTGTCGACCTACTCGAAGACTGGCCCGAGGATAGCCGTGAGATCCAGTCAAATGTCCCGCGAACGCTGCGACCGGACGAGGATGCCGAGATCTATCGTGCAGTGGAGGCCGCGAAAGGTGAACTTGGGATCTACATCCGAAGTGATGGAACTGACAAACCGGCTCGATTTCACATTCGGAGTCCGTGCTTTTCGAATCTTCATGCACTAGAGGAGATGGCGACAGGCGGCTACGTTCCAGACCTGATCGCGTCGTTGGCGAGCCTCGATATCGTTCTTGGTGAAGTCGATCGATGAGTTGCTCTGTTTGCTATAGGGTAAGCGGCTGATCATCTACCAACGAAATACAAACCAAAGCTCTCTTCAGGTATCAACAGCGCTTACACTGTTTCTTGTTCTTCTATCCATCGAGACAGTCGTCGATGAATCCGAATCCGCTGATGAACGTCACTACGTCCCCATACTCTTGACTCGCAAGGACAGTCTCGCTCCCTCGCCGGCAGCGATATAGCGTTGGATGCCGTCCATCGTTTTCGAAACGAACGGATTCGTGTAATCCAGTGGCTCAGCGACGCGAACTCACCCGTCATCGATGACAGCATGGACCGGAGTCAATTCGATTTCGGTACTCTCGGTGGCGTCGGTCGTAGTTAGTTCTCTGTAGACACGTTCTGGAACGCCGAACCTCTGGGAACGGTCTACGCCTCGAACATATATCGGTATCCAGTACATGTTGGGGAAAAATGAACTCTTTTATGTGTCGAATGTGGATTCACGGTATCGTATCGCCAAATACCGACACATGGCGAAGAGACCGGAGCGACGTGAGCGTGAGGGACGAATCCGTATATCGAGGGTCGACGACCACTGATGGGGACGGGAGGTCGTTCGAGCGTACTCGAAAGTGGAGGAGGGGACGTCCCGCTTCGTCTCACGACGCTCGCTGCGCTGTTCGGCCTAGCACACGGATCCTCGACAGATGAAAGCGGGCCGACAGCGTTCGATACGAAACCGAATACCAGGCGTCTACGTCGATTACCGTAGCAGTCTCAGCGTCACCGGTTCGGTGATAAAATACCTGGCCCTGACACCGCTGTTCCCCGCCGTCTGCGCCCTGTACTACAGCGAAGACGTTCTCCCGTTCCTGGTGACGGCCGTCGTAATGGCCGGCGTCGGGCTCGGTCTCGAACGGCTGAGGGAGGACCCCGAGCTGGGGCATCGGGAAGGGTTTCTCCTGGTGAGCCTCACGTGGCTGTTGGTTCCGGTCCTCGGGACGCTCCCGTATTTGGTGGCGGGTGAAGGGACGGTCGCCCATCCGGTGAATGCGCTCTTCGAGAGCATGAGCGGATTCACGACGACGGGCTCCACCCTGCTGGGTGAGATATCCTTCGCGCAACACACCCATTCGATACTCCTCTGGCGACAGCTCACGCAGTGGCTCGGCGGGATGGGTATCCTGGTGCTCATGGTTGCGCTCCTGCCACAGCTATCGGTCGGTGGTGCGCAGATCATGAGCCACGAATCGCCTGGACCGACCATCCAGAAGCTGCGGCCACACATCCAGGACACCGCCCGAGCCCTCTGGAAGATCTACTTCGCCTTCACGCTCGCCGCGATCGGTGTCTACTACGGCCTCCATCTGGTCGGAGTCGCGCCGAACATGGGTCTCTACAACGCCATCTCGCATGCACTGACCACGTTGCCGACCGGCGGATTCTCACCGGAAGCGCGAAGCATCGAAGCGTTCAGTCCCGCGATTCAGTGGGCTGTCATCGTGTTCATGGTCGTCGCGGGAACGAATTTCACGCTCTTTTGGTACGTGCTCCAGAACGAACCCCGAAAACTGACTCATAACTCCGAGTTTCGCTCGTATCTCCTCGCCATGGGGATCGTTGGCGCACTCCTCACGGTCCTGTTGTTCGCTGGAGTAGGGCTTTCGCAGGTTCCAACCCGTATTCCACCGTTGGTGGGTGAAGTCGAACACGCGACCCGGCAAGCGCTCTTCCAGACGGTCGCGATCGTGACCACGACCGGCTACGCCAGCATGGATTTCAATACGTGGCATGAGTCCTCGCAGGTGATCCTCCTGCTCGCGATGTTTCTCGGGGGATCGGCAGGTTCGGCAGCGGGCTCGATCAAGATCGTTCGGTGGAACGTCGTCTGGAACGCGGCTGTCAGCGAACTCTACACCACAGTCCATCCCGACACCATCCACCCGATCCGGAACTCAGGTGGGACGATCGACGCGGACACCCTCCGAAGTATATTCGTCTTCATGTTCATTTTCATCGGGATATTCGGCGTCTCGACGGTCCTCCTCTACCTCGATAGCCTTCGGATCGGCCTCAACCTCACCGGGCTCGAAGCGACCAGCGCGACGATCGCCACACTGGGGAACATCGGTCCGGGCGTCGGCATCGTGGGCCCGATGAACAGCTTTCTGCCCTTCTCACCGGTGGCAAAGCTCTACATGGTCTTCTTGATGTGGATCGGACGCCTCGAGATCCTCTCGGTGCTGGTGATCTTCACGCCGTCGTTCTGGAAGCGGTGAGCCGTATCGACCCCTGTTTCAGTTCACGGAGACCGTGTTCGGACGAAGAAAGCGAGGAGTCGATCCCGGGATACACGTCCTCACTCACCTGCAGGGCCGGTGAACTGACCGAGGAAATCATCGGTGATGCCGGTTCGGCCGAAGACGGTGACGAGGTCACCCGCCTGGATGGTCGTGTGACCCTTCGGGGTGATGATGGACTCGCCACGCTCGATCGCTACGACGAGTATCTCGTCACCGAGGAGCCCTTCTTCGTTCGCTTCCCGAAGCGTCAACCCGGCGATGGCTGCGTTCTCCGCGATCGTGAGGTCGACGACTTCTGCCTCGCCGCTGAGGGTCATGAAGTCGGTCATGGACGGCTCCACGGGGTCCTCCTCGGGACCGTAGGGTTGGTACGACCGTGTCCGCTCGCTCTGAATGAGGTCTTCGCCCTGGATGTCGACTCCGAGCGAGGAGAGCTCGCGTGAGATCCGGGAGAGGTCCTCGGTGTCCGCACCGACGGCGGTGATGTGGAGATTGCCGCGACCGCTCATGAGCTCACGCACGTTTATCACGCCGGGGATCGCGAGCGCTTGTGTCGCGAGATGGGCGCGTTCAGTGACGGAGACATCACAGACGAAGAGGTTTCTGAGGCTGTTGTCGGCACGCTCGTAATCGATGGCCGCGTGATACCCCGTCAGTATTCCGTCCGCTTCCAACTGGTCGATACGATTTCGGACTGTGCCGGCGGAGACGTTCACCTCGTCGGCGATCATCGGTGCGGACGTACCGCGTGCGTCTTCGGCTAGCCGATAGAGGATTCGGCGGTCTATTTCGTCGAGTCTCGCCATCTCTGTATGAACGTAGAACTCCGACCAGGCCTTTTCACTGTCGTTTCTCGGTGTCTCCAGTTCCTCCCCCTCCCCCTTCTCGAGGAATGTCTAACGGAAGAGTACGTTTCGAAGCGGAGGCATTCACGTTATGATATCCTGAATATTTGGCCAATCGTTTTGCATCTCACGGTAATAAATCCTGAGATAGTGTGAGATAGCGCTATTGAGAGTACTGAACCGACCACTTATGCAATTCCCGATCGTATCGGTAGCTGTATGCCAGAAGAAGTGCTGTTCGAATCCGAGAGCGCGCAGAGCAGGGACGATATCGCGGCGTTGCTGCGAAGGGTCGCGGACAACCTCGAAGCCGGGGATGCTATCACGCTCAAGGCCGGGAGCGAATCCGTGACGATGGACCCACCCGACCGCCCGACGTTCGAGGTCAAAGCCGAGCGTGAAGGACCGGCGGACGGGCCCGGTGAGCTGAGCGTCGAGTTCGAGATCGAATGGGACGAGAACGGCGAGAGTGGTTCCTTAGAGATCGAATAACGGCGAGAAGCGCGAGACGACGGATACGCTCGACACACCCGCGAAAACATCGTCTCGGGCTGTCTCGAACGAAAGCGACGCTCGTCGCTCGTTCACCGGCCGAGAGCGAGGGCCTATCTCCCTCGCCGACGAACGGACCGTATGTGGTCAGGAAAGATCCCCGCACGTGGTAGGCTTCTCATCGTCGGTCTTACGTTGCTCATCGCTCCAGCAGTGCTGCTCGGAGTGACGCTGCTCATCCTCTTGCTCGGGCGGAACATCCTGGTCAGTAACCTCTCGCTCGTGCGTATCATCGAACTCTACGTCACCAAACTCGTGCTGTTCGCCATTCTCGGCGTGCTACTGTATCGATACGTCGAGAGGGCGATCGAACACCAACTCCCGGCAGCAGTCGACGACGTGAATCGCGAACGACGCGAACGTGAAGAGCGTGAGTCCGAACGAGAGGAAGCGGAGACACCGACGGAAAGCGGAAGCAATCAGAAGAACAGGCGCGGATCGGGACGACAGCGGGATCGCCGCCACGACGATAGGTGACATCCTCTCCGGTCACGATTAGCGTAGTCGGACACACATAGCTGCACATCACGAGGACTACGATTGAGTCAGGATAGACCAGCCATAGACGAAGGCTACCAGTTCATAGTTTGTCGATGTCACGCGCGGCCTCGGCTTGCTCGCGAACCGATTCGAGCGTCGCGTCGGGGCCGGTGGCCGCGATGGCCGCGTTGACCGCCCCTTCGAGCACCGGTCCGTCGGCGATCACCGCCTCGACGTCGCTCATCTCGATGGCGACGTCGGCGTTCATCACCGCACTCCCGAGGTCGACGAGCACCAGACAGCCGTCCCCGTCGTCGGCCGCCGCGAGTGCCTCCTCGATGTCGTCGGGGACGGTGCCGATACCGCCGTCGCCGTCGCCGCCAACCGGTTCGATGCTGACGTCCTCGGCCATCTCCGCTGCGATCTCGACGATCCCCCGAGCGGCCTGCCCGCTGTGGGAGACGACGACGATACCGATCATGCCTCCGGCTCCTCGTCGGGGACCACCGGTGATGTGGCGTCGACCGAGGACGCGAGGTCGGCATCGAGCCGCTCCCGTGCGGTTGCCAGCAGCGTTTCGAGGATGAACAGCGTGCTCGTTGCCCCGGGGTCCTGGTGGCCGACGGAGCGCCAGCCGAGATACGACGCTCGGCCCTTCGATGCCCGAATGGGAACCGTGAACGCGACACCGCGTTCGGCGGCATCGACCGCTTTCGCGAGCGCCTCGACCGCCGAGAGGTCATCGACTTCGACCGACTTCTTGAACGTGTGGACCGCCGGAACCAGCGCGTCGACCATGGTTTGGTCGCCGACCGCGGCATCGCCGCGGTCCATCACTTTCTCTAGATACGTCTCGGCGAACGCGACGAGGGTCTCGTCGGTGAGTCCGCCCTCGAGTTCCGTGCTGGCGAACACGAGCGAACCGCCGTACAGCGGCCCCGAAGCCCCACCGACCTCGGACATGAGTGTCCTACCGGCCGTTTTGACGACCGTCGCGGGGCCGGCGTCGTCGAGGTCCTCGACCGCGGTAGTGGCCGCCGCCCAGCCACGAGCCATGTTCCCACCGTGGTCCGCATCGCCGATGGCCGAATCGAGGTCGGTCAGGTGCTCGCGTTCGGCTTCGAGGCGCTCCGCGATGGCCCCGACGACCGCTTCGATCGCCGCTGCCTGCTCGGTCTGGTCAGTCATTTGGTCACCATGGCGGGCGTGTCGACCGGCTCGTCGAGGAGATCCTTCAGTTCGTCGTCGACCGAGCAGATCGTGGCCGAACAGCCCGCCATGTCGAGCGAGGTCATGTACTCACCGACCCAGCTATCCCACGTCTCGATAGCCTGCTCACCCAGGAGTTCCTGGAGTCGACGGTTGACGACGTAGAGCTCCATCAGCGGCGTTCCGCCCATCCCGTTGACGACGGTGAGGACGTCCGCTCCCTCGTCGAGGTCGAGGTCGTCCAGCACCGCATCGGTCAGTTCGTCGGTGATCGCGTCGGCGCTCATGTGGGTCGTTCGTTCGACACCGGGCTCGCCGTGGATGCCGATGCCGACTTCGATCTCGTCCTCACCGAGGTCGAAAGTCGGTTCGCCCTTCTCCGGGGTGGTACAGGACGTGAGCGCCACACCCATCGTCCCGACGTTGTCGATGACCTTCTGGGCCACCCGCTGGACCTCGTCGAGGTCGGCACCCATCGCCGCCTTCGCCCCCGCGACCTGATGGACCAAGACCGTGCCACAGACGCCTCTGCGGCCGGACGTGTACTCTGAGTCCTCCACGGCGACGTCGTCGTTGACGACGACCGTCGCGACCTCCGTCCCCTCCATCTCGACCAGCTCGGCCGCGGTGTCGAAGTTCATGACGTCGCCCTCGTAGTTCTTCACGACGGCGAGGACGCCTGCGCCGCTGTCACAGGCCGTGATCAGCTCCTCGAACTCGTCGGCGGTCGGGGAAGAGAACACCTCACCGGCGGCCGCGCCGTCGAGCATCCCGTCGCCGATGTAGCCGGCATGCGCCGGTTCGTGGCCGCTTCCGCCGCCGCTGACGACGCCGACCTTTCCATCGACTGGGGCGTTGTCACGTACGAGGACGTTCGTCCCCGAAAGTCGACGGAGACGGTCGGGATGCGCCGCCACCATCCCATCGAGCATCTCGTCGACAACGGCTTCGGGGTCGTTGATGAGTTTCTTCATGATCGTATATACTCGCGGGCGAGAGGCTAAAGAGTGTTCTCTCCGTGGGCGATGTCTTGGTCGCACAGCGAGCGTAGTCGTTCGTCGCACTCTCAGGTTGAGGGGTCTGACGATACGTATAGCAGAACGATGTCAGTAGTTAGAGTGCCACGGAATCGCAATTGGTAATCGCATTGGCTCGTTTCGAGGAATAAATAAACAGGATCAGTTGGAGTAGCAGACAAAATAATATGAGTTATCTGAGTGTATCTCACACTAGAAATAGTGGTTTCGACAAAATATGTGGCTCAACCCCTTCGATTAGTCTGTTGAGTTTTATAGTACTTTGTAGATTATTGCAGCGGTATTTCACAATAAAGTGCATAAAATGTCAGTATATGTTTTTATTTTTCGCCACTCCCGTATCTCGTCATGTTATCTTTGTATTCGTAGTAGTTCTAAATTGGCGCGGCTCTTTCAGATATTTGTGTCTTCATTTTCTTTTTCCAACGCCTCTTAGAATGGGTTAAAGGCGGCGGTGGATGCTTTCAGCCACAGATACCATATTCGCTAATGATTAGTCAACGCCAGCAGCGAGTCCCTATTCGAACAGCTGATACGGAAATTGGCCGTGGCGCATACCGCGAGGTATCGAACCGCTCACACCCTCTAATAACCACGCGCACCTCTAGCGGCCAGGTCAGCGCTCAACAATCAAGCTCGGGATCCGTGTCGAAACAATGACCAACAGAGCCGTATATATGTATAGTTGAGTGCCTTTAGATCGCAAGCAGCTCTTTCGAGAAGCCCGGTCACTCAATGGCGTAAACACGACTATTGGTCCCCGCGAAGTAGAGCATCCCGTCTGAAAGTACCGGGCTGGCACCGACACCTTCCCCACCGACCTTCCGGTACCACTGCTGTTCGCCGTCCGTCGAGATCGAGTACACACCCACATCCTCGCTTCCCGTCTGTCCGTGTGTGCCGAAATACACCCGCTCGTTCGAGACGACGGGACTGCTGCCGATCTCGAACGCGGCCGTCTCGAACGCCCATCGTTCTCGACCGGTGGTCCGGTCGAGTTTGAACAACGTTCCGTAGTTCGGCGAGGGATCATCGAGGGAGTTGTACGGTGTGTTGCCGATGTAGAGGGCGTTCTCGTCGACGGCCACCGACCCGGAGATGTAGTCCGAGACCGTGTCGGTGATCCACAATTCCTCACCGGAGCCCGCGTCGAGAGCGTAGACGAGCCCGTTCCAGTCGGCGAAGTAGAGGGTCTCGAAGGCCAGTGCCGGGCTCGACCAGACCATATCCTCCGCCTCGTATGTCCATTCGGGGTTCCCCGATGCGACGTCCAGGGCGTACAGTTTTTCGTCCGAGGCCCCGATATACAGCGTTTCACCATTCGTCGCCGGCGTGCTCACGACCTCGCCATCCACGGGATAGCGCCAGTTCGTCGCTCCGGATTCGGCATCGAGTGCGTAGATCGTCCCTTGTTTGGAAACACCGGCCTCTTCGGCGAATGGCGCACAAGCCAGATTGTGACAGCCGACACCGATATAGACGGTGCCGGCTTCGACCGTTGGACTGCCGCGGATCAACCCGCCGAGGTCACGTGCCCACCGTTGCTCGCCCGTCGTCGCATCGAGCGCGTAGAGGTGCATATCGTACGAACCGATGTAGACCGTCCCGTCGGCGACCGCTGGTGTCCCCTCTACACGATGGTCCGTGGTGAATGACCATCGCTCGGTACCTGTTTCGGCGTCGATCGCGTACACCGAGCTGTCGACGCCACCGACGTAAACGGTACCGTTGGCGACGACCGGACTGCCCCAGAAGGGTCCGTCGGCCTCGTACGTCCACGCGATACTCGGTTCGGGGCTCGTCGGCGGGACGTCCCTCGCGAACCCAGTGTTGTGCTGGTCCCCACGAAACGAGGGCCATTCGGTGACTCTCCCGGCGGTCGGATGGGCACGACCGCTGTTCCGGACGATCCCTGTACACCCACCGAGTGTCATGATCGAGGACGCCGCGGTAGCCCTGAGGAGATGCCGCCGATTCATCCCGACCATACACAACGATCAATACGGACGAACCGCATAACACTGTCGGCTACTACGACCCGTTCACACGACGAGGTACTCATCGAGGTCCTCGTCTTCGAGTTCGTCCGCCGTTCCTTCGTAGACGATCTCACCTTGGTCGAGAACGAATCCACGGTCAGCCACGCTGAGTGCCTCACGAACGTTCTGTTCGATGAGCAGAATCGTTAGACCCTCATCGGCGATCCGTCGGATCGACTCCGAAACCGTCTGGACGATCTGTGGGGCCAATCCTTCGGTCGGTTCGTCCAGTAATAACAGTTGGAGGTCCGGTAGGCGAAGGGTTCGAGCGATCGACAGCATCTGCTGTTCGCCACCCGAGAGCGTCCCCGATTGCTGCTGTTTTCGTTCTTCGAGCCTGGGGAACAGGTCGTACAGCTCGTCGATGGTCATCGTGGGCTCCCCGCTCCCCGCTACCCGACGGCGGACCCTGTTCCATCGGCCGCGTGTGATCTTCGAGAGTTCGAGGTTTTCCTCGACGGTCAACTCGGTGAACAGCCGCCGTCCTTCGGGGACGACGCCGATCCCGCCGGCTGCGATGTCGTCGGCCGGCCACTCGGTGATGTCGGTCCCAGCGAATCGGATCGATCCCGAGCGGACCTCCGGTGGTTCGGTACCCGCGATACTGCGGACCGTCGTCGTCTTGCCAGCCCCGTTTCGTCCGAGGAGTGCGGCGACCTCACCGGCTTCGATCCCCATCGAGACGCCTCGAAGGATGTGGCTATGGCCGTAATGTGCGTGCACGTCCGTTAGTGAGAGGAGGCTCATTCGCTCTCACCACCGAGGTAGGCTTCCCGGACGGCAGGGTCGTCCCTGATCTCCGTCGGGGTTCCCTTCGCGATTATCTGTCCCCGATGGAGGGTGAAGACGCGGTCGGAGACGTCGAAGACCACGTCCATGTCGTGTTCGACGAGCACGATCGTCATGTCCCACTCGTCGAGCAGGTCGCGGATCAGTTCCACCGTCATGTCCGTCTCTTGGGGCGACATTCCGGCCGTCGGTTCGTCCATGAACATGAGCTCCGGGTCCGTCGCCAACCCGATCGCTACTTCCAGACGCCGTTTGTCGCCGTAGGGGAGTTCCGTTGCTGCAGTGTCGGCTTCGTCGTCGAGACCGATCGTATCGAGAAGCTCCGTTGCACGGTCTTGAACCTCCCCGTACGAGTCACGTCGGCGGAAGAAGTTGACGCTGAACGAGCCGTGTTCGGTCGCGAATGAGGCGATCTCGACGTTCTCCCGGACCGTCAGCCCGGGAAAGATCGATGCCGTTTGGAACGACCGTCCGATCCCGAGTTGCGTGATCTCGTACGGATCCAATCCGACGAGGTCGGTGCCGGCGTAACTGATCTGCCCGTCGGTCGAATCGAGCATCCCCGTGATGACGTTTATCAACGTGGATTTTCCCGCCCCGTTGGGGCCGATGAGGGAGACGAGTTCGCCCTGTGCGATCTCGATGTCGACGCCTTGTAATGCCTGCAGCCCGCCGAACTCCTTCGTCAAGTTCCGTGTTTCGAGTAGTGCCATCAGTCTCCACCTCCGAGCGAGCGCAAGCGCGACGAAGCGTTCGTGACCATCCCCCACACGCCGTCGGGGTATCGCCAGACGATCGCCGTGAACGCGACCGCCAACAGCAACAGCCACCAGGAGCCGATGCCCGGGAGTCCGTTGACGACCTGTCTGAAGTACAGGAAGATTATCGTGCCGATGATCGGGCCGACGATGGTTCCGAAGCCGCCCAGCACGGCGATCATCACGATGTAACCGCTCGTCTCCCAGTAGAGCTGTTCGACACCGGTGAACTGCTGTTCCAACGGTATCAAGCTCCCGGCGAGACCGACGATGAGACCCGAGAGCAGGAAGCCAGCGAACTTGTATCGCCACACGTCGAGACCGACGAACGACGCCCGCGTCTCGTTCTCGCGGATCGCTTTAAAGAGTAAGCCGTACGGGGACTTCCGAATACGAACGACGAACGCGACGACGGCGACGAAGACGACGGCGAGCAGCAAGTACATATAATCGAACCAGAGGGTGGAGAGAACACCTGGTAGCGCGGTATCGAGGCTGAACACACCGAGGATCGGTTCGGCAGTAATACCCGTCAAACCGTTGATGCCACCCGTCCACTCGGCCAGCGGCTCCCTCGCCAGGAAGTACAACATCTGTGCGATCGCGAGCATCATGATCGAGAAGTAGACCGTGTGCAAGCGCAACACGATCGGTGCCGTGAGCCCCGCGAGGAGGGTTGCGAACAGCGTCCCGACGACGATCATGAGCAGCGGCGACCCCGAGACGTGGACCGCGACCAGTCCGGCCGCGTAGGCACCGACGCCCCAGAACATCGCGTGGCCGAACGACAACAGCCCCAACTGGCCGAGCAGGAGATCGAATCCCAGCGCGAAGATCCCCCAGATCAGGATGAGTCGAACAAGCGCCTCATAGCCGGTCAAGCCGGAGGGAACCAGCGGCGGGTTGGTGAACACGGTCGGAAAGAGCGCGACGAAAGCGAGCGCCGCGAGGAGAACGAACCGTTCGGTGTGTTTGATCCGGTCCCAGGTCCCCCAACTCAGCAGTCCCGACCCACCGTCGGCGACCGACTCGCCTGTGTCGGTACTCATGCGCCGATCTCCCCCGTCGGGTAAATACCGGTCGGCCGGATCATCAGGATGACGATGGCGACGGCGTAGATCGCTGCCGTCGACATGCTCTGTGGGACGAACGGCAACAATCCCTGTGTGATGGCAGCGTAAACGAATCCCGCGATGAGCGACCCGATAGCGGTTCCCTTGATGCTCCCGACACCGCCCATGATGACGATCACGATCGCCGGGATGATGACCGAAAAGCCCATCGAGGGGTTCGCACCGAAGAGCGAGCCCTGAAGGATCCCGGCGACGCCGGCGTAGGCGGCCCCGACCGCGAAGATCAACAGGAACGGCCGGCCTATCCGGATCCCGAGCATCTCGGTCATCTCGGTGTCCTCGGTACCCGCCCGAACGGCGAGGCCGAAGTCGGTGTACTTGTAGAACGCGACGATGAGGCCCAGCAGGACGAACGTGAAGACGACGACCACAAGCCGCCAGCTGGAGACCGACCCAACGCCGGGGATCGCGAACGGCCCCGAGATCGGTCCCGTGTCCGCATAACTGAACCCGGTTCGACCGAAGACGAGGGTGAACAGTTCCTGTGCGATGAGCAACACACCGAACGTCACGAGCAACTGATCGAGGAGGTCACGGTCGTAGAGCGGATTGGCGAGCAGACGTTCCATGACGATTCCGAGAACGAAGACCAGTATCGGGGTGAGGATCAACGCCGCGACGAACCCGAGATTCAGTCCGAACGGTGAGAGCCCGTAACTCGCCAACAGCCCACCGAAGTTGGCCTCGAAGGCGATGACGAGACCGATGTAGGCACCCGCACCGTACAGCACGCCATGAGCCATGTTCACGAACTTGAGCGAGCCGAACACGATCGAGAGACCGATCGCGACCAACAGGTAGACCGAGGCGGTGCTCAACGCTATCACCAGAAACGTCATCGCCGCGTCGAGGAAGCTCACTTGCAACGGATTCATTCGGATACCAACCCACTGTCGGGCCTCAGCATGGTTTGGACGTCCTTCGCGTCCTTTGCGGTTCGTTCGGTGTGTGGACCGACTCGGATTCCGGTCGGTCACCAGCCGTACTAGGTCTCATGGTCGGGTTTTCGTGTTTCAATTTGCGTTCGATGAGTTTGATGAGTTCGATGAGTTCGACGAATTCGAGGAGCCCGATACGTTCAACGAACTCGACGAGTTCGACGGGCTGAACGAGTTGCCCTCGGGTGCGTAGGGGTTCTCCGACATGGTGCAGTTCGACGCCGGCGGCTCACTGCACTCGTAGACGAGCGGTTCGGTTTTCTGTACGATCTCGGTTCGGATGCCGAGCTCCTCCGCGCGCTGGTCGTCGACGCCTTCGACGAGATACCACGGTCGCTCGACCTGGTGGTCACAGGTTCGGAAGTTCGCGTCACCCCACGCGAGGGTCCACTCGTACTGTTCGAGTGCATCGACGACGGTCGGCGGGTGGAAGGTCCCGACGTCCTCGACGACGGCAGAGTAGACCATCATCGACTCGTAGGTGTGGAGTGCGCTCTGATTCGGAACTTCGTCGTACTCCTGTTGGTAGGCGTCGACGAACGGCTGTGTACCGGGCGTGTCCGCACCGGGGTTCCAGGGCTCCATGCCGTAGACGCCCTCCGCGTCCGCGCCCATCGGGTCGAGCGTGAAGGCGCTGACGTGCGGAATGAACACTTCGATGTCCTCGAGAACACCGGCATCAACCATCTGTGAGAGGCCTGACGCGGCGAGTTCGCCGAAACTGGCGAAGTGGACGACGGTCGCATCCGAGTTCTGGAGCGCCTGGATCTGGGATTGGTGGTCGGTTTCGCCTTCGGCGATCGCCGCGCTGCCCGCGGAGCTCCACGGTCCCTGTTCGACGAGGTACTTCTCCATCGCCGATCGGTTCGACTGGCCGTAGGAGTAATCCAGGTAGATGTGGAACAGCGATTCGTCCCTGCTGAGTACCTGTGGGAGGTACTGACCCGCGGCCATCCCGATTATCTCGGCGTGGAACGTCGGATGGAAGTAGTAGCGCGAGCAGTTCTCGCCACTGATGCTCGCCGTGGTCGAGTTCCCGCCCATGAAGGGCACGAAGTTGCGCTGGGCGATCGACTCCATCGCGATGGTCACGGTACTCGACATCCCGCCGGTCCAGAACTGGATGTTGTCCTGTTGGATCATCCCCTGGATGTTCGTCGTCGCGGTCTCCGCATCACCGGCCGTATCGGCCTTGGTCGATTCGACTTGGTAATCGAGCACCCCGTTGCCGCTCAGCTCGCCGACCATGTCGACGAGGCCGCCGCCGTTGTTCAGATGCTTGACCGCGAGGTCGAATCCCCGCTGTTGGTCCTGCCCGTCGGGCCCCAATGCCCCCGACAACGGCCCGTTGAACCCATAGGTGACCGTGTTGCCCTCGGGTGGGAAGTTCCCGACCGCTTCGTACTCCTGCCCGCTACCGCCACCACCGCCTCCGTTACCGCCGCCGCCTCCGCTACCGCCACCACCGTTTCCGCCGCTTCCGTTACCGCCGCCACTACCGTTTCCGCCACCACCGCCACCGTTTCCGGTACAGCCGGCGAAGGCCAGGGAACCGCCCCCTACAGCGAGTGTTTTCAGATATCGACGCCTGGTTCCGTCTGTTGGGTCAGTCTCGTTGCTCATGGTCTATCGCGTGATTCATGTATAATCGCATTAGCACTCATTAAAGTGTTATGGAATTTTTGTGATAGTTATGCCGGTGCGGAGCCGGCGGTTTGCATGTACTCGTGGAGTTTCTGCGTGAGAGCCCGCGCGAATTCGTCGTCGTTGAGGGGTGCTTCGACCTCCAGTAGTTCGACGTCAGTATCGAGCCGTTCGCGGAGCGAATCGAACAACGCCTCGTCGGCATCGGGTTCGCGAAACACCTCGCCGTCCTCGTCGAGCGCCGAAACTCCATCCAGGGGTAGTACCATCGCGGTCGGTCCAGTTGCGTCGTTGAGTTTCTCCGCGATAATACGCCCGAGTTCGACGTTCTCCTCACGAGTCGTTCGCATCAGTGTCACCTGGGGGTTGTGGACGTGGAACTGCCGGTCCTCGAACTCCGCCGGCACCGACTCTTCGGGCCCGAAGTTCACCATATCGAGGGCCCCGGTCGAGACGACCTGCGGGATCCCCCGATTGCCGGCCGCTTCCAGACGATCGGGACCGGCCGAAAGCACCCCACCAACGAGTTCGTCGGCCCACTCGGTCGTGGTCACGTCCAGTACGCCGTCGATGAGGCCCTCCTCGATGAGGTCCTCCATCGCACGGCCGCCGGTCCCCGTCGCGTGAAAGACGATGGTCTCGTAGCCGTGGTCTTCGAGCCACTCGCGGGCCGTCTTGACACACGGGGTCGTGACACCGAACATGGTGAGTGCGATCGTCGGTTTCTCCTCCACCTCGATATCGGGGTCGTTCGTGCTCATGCCGACGACCGCGAGCGCAGCGTTCGAGATGATCGTCCGTGACAGCTGGTTGAGCCCCTCGATATCGGCGACCGAGTACGACAGTGCGATGTCGCTCGCGCCGATGTACGGCTCCGTGTCACCGGAGGCCATCGTCGAGGCCACGAACTTCGGGACACCGACGGGTAGGGCCCGCATCGCCGCCGTCGCGACCGAGGTGTTTCCCGACCCACCGAGACCGAGAACGCCGTCGAGCGTCCCCTCCCGATGGAGATCGGTAACGATCTCGGCCGCACCCGCACCCATAGCCTCGATCGCTGCCCCTCTGTCGCCAGCCTCTCGCAGCGCGTCGAGGTCCTCTCCACCGGCCTCGGCGACGGTTCTCGCATCCGTATCCGGTTCGACCGTTGGTCCACCCATCACGCCGACGTCGACGAGATGCACATCGACGCCCTGCGCTTCGATCACATCACGTGCGAACCCGATCTCCTCGCCTTTGGTATCGAGCGTCCCGACGATGACGATGCTCATGATTACTGCCGCTCGTGGCGTGGGTGATTCATTGGAAATCGATCGCCTTGAACTCGCGCGTCTGGTTCTCGATCGCGTCCTCGGTCGCGAGTCGTTCGATGCTCGACGCCCCGAAGAACCCGATGACGCCGGTCGTGTTGTTGAGTACGTATTCGGCATCCTCGGGCCACGCGATCGGCCCGCCGTGACAGATGACGTGGACGTCCTCGTTGACCGACTTCGCGGCGTCGTGATGGGACTGAACGCGGTCGGCTGCCGTGTCGAGGTCGAGAGCGGTTTCTGCGCCGATGTCGCCGGAGGTCGTCAGTCCCATGTGCGAGACGACCACGTCCGCGCCGGCCTCGGTCATCGCTCTGGCCTGGTCCTCGTTGAACACGTACGGACAGGTGAGCAATCCCTGTTCGCTCGCCTCCCGGATCATTTCGACTTCTCGGTCGTAGCCCATCCCGGTCTCCGCGAGGTTCTGCCGGAAGCTGCTGTCCTCGTCGATGAGACCGACGGTCGGGAAGTTCTGCACACCCGAGAACCCCCGTCGGCGGAGGTCCGCGAGAAACACGCTCATGTCTCGAAACGGGTCCGTACCGTTGACGCCCGCGAGAACAGGGGTGTCCTCGACGACCGGAAGTACCTCGTGGCCCATCTCGACAACGATCTCGTTGGCATCACCATAGGGCAGGAGGCCGGCCAGCGACCCGCGGCCGTTCATCCGATACCGACCGGAGTTGTAAATGATGAGTAGATCGATGCCGCCGCGTTCGGCGAACTTCGCCGAGATCCCGGTGCCAGCGCCGGCTCCGATAACCGGTTCACCGGCATCGATCGTCGATGCTAACCGTTCGAGCGACTCGGTCCGTGAGTATTTCATCCGAGTATACCGTTTCTCCGCCGTGACTTCAGTATTTCGGGCGGTCGGATGACGGTCGGACGGGCTACTCGGGGACTTCGCCCGGCGGGAGCACCGTCGCCTCGAACGAGTCGCGTATCTCCGCTTCCGGCCCGGGCGGGCCGTACATCGCGAGAAAGCGAAGCGGTTCCCAAGAGCTGTTGACCGTGCTGTGCTCGACCCCGGCCGGGATGTAGATCATGTCCCCACTCGAAACCTCTCGTTCGTCCTCGGCGACCGTCTGGGTTCCCTCCCCGCTTAGGACATAGAGTACCTCCTCGCTGTCCGGGTGAGTGTGTCGTTCGTGGCCCTTTCCAGGTTCGAGCACGACCATGCCCGCGCTGAACGCCGCTGCGCCGGTCGTCTCGGGGGTGTTCATCCACTTCAGCGTTCCCCAGTCCAGCTGTACCGTTTCGATGGCCTCGGAGTCGACGAAGCGTTGCTCGTTTGCCATACGATCACTCGACACGATCACCTGATATCAAGCTTTCGTCGGTAGAAGGAGACCAATGGGCAGTCGTTCCCTCGACCGTCATATCGCGCGTGACCGCTTCGTCAATCCGATTCGCTTGAGCGCTTCTGCCCCGAGCTGCCCGAGAAGACCAGCCGCCTCGAGGTCCTGTTCGTCGAAGGCATCCAGTGTGATGTCACCCGCACTCAGTACACCCATATCGCCGATCGGAACGTACAGCCCGGACTGTAGCTTCCCCCTGTCGTATTCGTCATCGGTCCTTTCGTGGTCCCGATGGATCTCGGGCTCACCGGTACGGTAAGTCCGTGCAGCGGGCGTTTCTTCGGCGATCGAGTAGTTCGGACGTTGGCCAGCACGCTCGACACATTCCTCAGTAGCTACGACGGTTCGGAGTCTACTGTCGTTCTCGTCGACGAATCTGATCGTGGTATTGACCAGTCCGAGAATGTTCTTCGACGCGTTGGCCAGTATCTCCGCGACTTCCTGCCGGGAATTGGCTCTTTTGAGCTGCTGGCTGGTTTTGCGGAGAACTCTGATCCGCTGCTCCTGACGAACTCTCTCGGTAACGTCTCGGATGGCACCGAAGAGAACGTCCGGTTGTCCGTTCCGACTCTGTGGCTCACAGCATATCTGCACGGCTTTCTTCCCCTGTCCATCGTTCACGAACTCGACACGAATGTCGAAGGGTGTCTGGTCCTCGATCGCTTCGTCAAAGGCCTCTTCGAGCGCTGGTTCGCTCTCCTCCGTACACCGGTGTACGATATCCAAGACAGAGGATATATCAGTACCACTCACTCCACAGAGCTGCCGTACCTGTTCGCTCCACCACGTTTCCCCGGTCGCTGGCACGTGTAACCAGATCCCCGCGTTCGTAAATCGTTGAATCAGTGTTAGTAGTTCTCGGTGGTAATCTCCCAATAGACGCTCCGTGGAAGACGGTCCTTCTCGGCCTCGTTCGTCGACGTCTTTCATATATGCGAACGGACAGCCCGTCCGAACGTAAATGTTTTTATGGTGTATTTGGCGAGGAGAAGCTGTAAAGTTTGTGAGATTAATGACTCCCAATGTCCCCTCCGCGACTCTCGGTGAAGGGGCATCCGTTCGCATTATGCAAATGCCTATTGCGGACGAGGCGGTAAGTGGAGTATGAAGGACGAAGCAAACGGGCGAATCTTGAAGACGACGCGAATGTCGCTCCGGGTCCTCGAACTGGTCTTGGAGCACGACGGCCTCACCCTGGCACGACTGGCCGAACTGATCGACAAACCCAAAAGCTCCCTCCATAGCCACCTCCAAACACTGTTGAACGCCAGATATCTCGTCAAGAACGACAATACCTATCGGGTCAGTTTTCGGGTGTCGTTGCTGGGCGAGATGGCGAGACAGCAACGCCTCGAGGACAGTCGTGTTCGAGGAATCGTCGAGGAGTTGGCTGCAGAAACCGGTGAAGAAGCGAACTTCGTGGTCCTCGAACACGGGCGGCTGTTGATGGCTTACGGCGCATCGGGCGATTCGGCGTCCGAAGAACGGAACGTCGACTTCAGAACGGAGTATTACTTACACAATACAGCCGCAGGAAAAGCCATCCTGGCCGAGATGGAGCCCGCGCGTGTCGACCGCGTCCTCGACCGCTGGCATCTCCCCCAGGAATCCGAGTCCACCATTCAAAGTCGGGAACGGCTTCTCGAATCACAGAACGAAGTTCTCAGTCGAGGCTACGGTATCTCGGATGAGGAATCGGCACCGGGACTGGTTACAGTAGGGGTTGCCATACATCGAAGCCAGGATATCATCGGTGGTCTGAGTGTTGGAGGGCCCAAATACCGGATCAGTATGGACCGTCTCCACACCGAGTTCGCGGATACGCTCCTCGAAAAAGCTGCAGCACTGGAGAACCAGCTCGAACAGTGACATCGTTCACAATATGTGAATGACTCCCGCTCGATTCGGTATTGCATCCTCCAAACGTACATGATCTATAAACGTCATTTGTGGGTCGGCGGGGGTTTCCAGCATGAGATGAACGAACCCTTGAACCACATGAACCACACTCTCTTCTCCGACCGACCAACGGATATTGCACACCGCTAGGTGTAACACCCGTAGATTCGTTACACATACGTCGTTGTGAATCACAACACGTGGAAACACTGAAACCGGGCGATCGTGGCTGCTCTATGAGTGAACGGCCCGCAGGGAATGCTTCTGAGTAAATGAAGGTCTCAATCCTGCCCATTAAATTGCTCATCGAAGATCCGTAGTGCACAAATAGACAATGGCTTGACAAAGACAGTTAATAGTATCTACCCGAACTCGAACAGTCCTTTTTGTGGCTAAATAGGGACGTGTGCTTCCATGAGTACCCGCACCTGTTTTTCAAATTCGGCAACTAATCCACTATTCAAACAATATTACTAAGTAAGATGGCCACTATGATACCTTTATTGACTATTCCACCCAGTTATCACAATAGATTCCGAGACCAGTCCTTGAGGCCAGGATATCTGACTTAGTTCAAGCCAGTTCAAAGGAACAGACCATTTTCTGAATCAGAATCTTTCGTTTGTTTTAATCCCCATACAGAACGTTTGTTGTATCTATATGCAATAAAGTACGCTAAAAGAAAGGGATAACAAATTGTATTCACGAAGCTTCTATTGAGCATATACTATTGATGGTGGCTTCGAGACAGTACGTCGCTAGCAGAGAGTTATCCAGACACCACTCACTCTTCTCTCTGGTGAGATAGTGGTCTCTTCTTTGCAGCTCGGGAGCAACAGCGGAGCGTTATCGGTGCTCTCGGTCAGATCGAATTGAGCTCCACCGTTTCACCATCGGCGGGGATTATCACATCGTCAACGGCCTCATCGAGTTCATCACGGGAGAGCAGACAGTGGTTGATCGACTCCATGTGAACGGCGAGAACCGGCGTCTCCGTGTCGATGTGCTGGCGAGCGCGGTCGACGTCGGTCTCGTCCATCGTGATCGGCTTGCCTTCGAGGAACTGCGCCGCGCCTGCGTTTACGACGACTGCATCCGGTTCGTTGGTGTCGATGGTTTCGGGGATCGGGGGATACCAGACCGTATCACCGGCCAGATAGAGGGTTTCGTCTCCTTCGAGCACGAACCCGCAGACGGGTGCCATCACCTCGGCCAGTTCACCATGGCCGTGTCGTGCGGGTGTCCGCCGGATCGTGATATCCTCGAACGACTGCGAGTCTTCGACTGGTCGGACGTCCTCGAAACCCTCCTCCGTGAACGCGTCCGCTTCCGCTGGATTGCAGAACAGCGGCGTTTCAGTGTCGATGGCTTCCTGCCAGTCGTTCCAATGATCGGGGTGGCGGTGGGTGACGACTACTGCATCGTGGTCCAAGGGAACGTCGGGGAGGTCAACGAGCGGATTCCGTTGCTGATTGGGCGTGTTCTCGACCGGTGGGTTCGCACCGGACGCCGACAACATCGGGTCGACGAGAAATCGCGTATCTTCGATGTCGACGACCAGCGTTGCGTGCCGGACGAGTGTCACATCCATATCGGAGCTAGTGCCTCCGATGCCATTAATATTCTCGGGAACAGGGGGTCGAAACCAGTTTCCTCGATTCGTACTGGAGGTCAAGCACACTCAGCGCAATTCCGTTCTCCTCTGAGGCGAGGATGGTCTCAGCAACGACCCCATCGTTCGTATCGATAATCGGAAAACCCGGACGTATTTGTAGATTTGATTCGAGGAAAAACGTAGTTCGATGAGTATGTCCAACGTCTCGGACGCAGAGATGGATCGAGCTCGGTCACCCGGTGTGATCGAGATACTTCGCGAAGGGGTTTCGATCGCGGTCAGCATCCCGCTGGCGTTCGGCCTCTACGCTATTCCTGCTGTTGCAAACGTCTTCAGCACCTATCTGGGTGGGCTCGTTTCACCGATCGTCGCCGCGCTGGTGACGGTGATGGCGTACTCCGCGATGGGTGGAGAGGTGCAAGTCGAGAGATCGCGTATTCTGTTGGTCGTCTTCGTCGTGGTAGCGTACCTTGTGACCTACGTAGCCGCCGGAATCGCGGGGATTCTACTGATTATCCCAGGGCTATACGTAGCGTATCGGCTCTCGTTGACGACGGCAGCGATCATGATAGAAGCGCAGGGCCCGCTGGCGGGTCTGAAACGGAGTTGGGCGCTCGCGGGCGGAAACGTCTGGACGATCTTCGGGGTGAATCTCGCGTTTTTGGCCGTGGGATTAGTGATTTTCGTCGTTGCTTTGCTCGTCGGGGGCGGGATTCCGAGTGGTGCGAACGCGGCAACAGGGTTGCAGACGCCGATAGGGTATGGCAGTGCGATCACTGGAGTTCTGACTGGCCCGATCCAAGTCGCCTGTAACGTCTTCATGTTCGACTCGTTCCGCGGCCAATAGCGAATCCCCGCTCTATCACCCGAAAGGTTTGCAAGAGGTCTACCTCCGTCCGCCATCCCGATTAGCACGACAAATGTCAAACTCAGCGCAAACGTGTACTTTTGCAGATGTTATTATGAAATACTGACTCGTACGTTGCCTGAGAGCTTGGTCGCGGTCCGATCTCTGACCGATGAGTGAGTGTTCAGTATAACTCCTCGAACGGAACAGTGCGTTCCACGACAACCACCGTTCTTGGTCGAAGATGCTCGGCAGTGTCGTAGCGGGAAGCAGTCGAGAAAATTTAGTGATTCGGGAAAAGCCATAATTGTCTCGACGAGAAAGGGTGTCACATGGTGGATAGGGGTCAGCTCTGGGATGGTGATGTCAACGAAACCGTCATTGAAGAATGGAAAGACGAAACGACACCGTTTGAACGGATCCGTGAGGTGCTCCGCTCTACAACTGAACCACAGTATGCGAACCGACTCGCCGAGCGGGCTCGTGTGAGCGAGCCGACTGCTCGAAAACATCTCGAAATCCTCGTTGAGACAGGTATCGCTGTGGCGGTCACGACGGGGAATGGCACGCAGTACAAACGCTCGCGCCAGACGGTCGCTATGCAACGTATCAGGGACTTGCATACACAGCTCTCGCGTGAAGAGCTGACGAATGGGATCCGTGACCTTAGGGAACGCATTCACGGGTATCAAGAGGAATACGATGCAACCAGTCCCGATGATTTAGCACTCCAGTTTGCCTCGATCGATGATGCCGAGTGGGATATCGTCGCGGAATGGCGCACGCTGAAGCAGGACCTCGATGTCGCCCAAGCTGCTCTCGCTCTCTACGATTTCACGCCTGACAACGATAATCGGGACGAGGGCTCCCGTTCAGACAGTGACGCTTACGGAGCCTTCACCAGCAAGTCCGAATCCGGATCCGGAGTATCGGTCTGAAAGATGGGTGGTTCGCCTCCCGATGGGATTCCGTCCGAGGAGTTGACTGGCGATATTGGAGCTCCCGACGTTGCGTCCATGCAAGCACTACGGCAGTTGTTTCTCCACGAGGAGCCGCTCGTCGAGGATGCTACCTTCGATTCGGTTCTCGCTCCCCGCGAGCTTCGTGTTCAGTTCGCCGATGGCATTGGCGAGGCGAGCTGGTGCCGATTGGATATCACTTGGTACACCACCGATGCGTATCGGTTTCACTACGTGGACGAGA
The DNA here is from genome assembly GCF_003602035.1 of Halococcus sp. IIIV-5B. Classification (NCBI taxonomy): domain Archaea; kingdom Methanobacteriati; phylum Methanobacteriota; class Halobacteria; order Halobacteriales; family Halococcaceae; genus Halococcus; species Halococcus sp. IIIV-5B. Next base: position 227,621 of record NZ_QZWE01000001.1, read on the forward strand.
GCGATGTCAACTGGCGGTTCGATCGGCATCCGAACGACCATTCGCCCGAGAAGCACTTTCACGAACCCCCAACGGCAGTATCCGAAACAGCCCGCCAATCATGTATCACGGTCGAAGAACCCCGGCTCGTGGCTCGGGCAGTACTGAGTCTCTGGCGTCGAGCATACGAGACGGATTCGATAGCAGAACTGAACAACGCTCAGAACCCTCCACAATGGCCCGTATGAAGACGGCGCGAATAGTAAATAGCAATATCACACTCTTCGATTCGAACACGATCGGATGGATATCGTCCGGTTGCGAGTTATGACTCTCCCGTGAATCGAATCTCGATCCCATCTGCTCCGACGACCGAGACATCGCCGTTCGTCTCGGTCACGCTGAACTGACTGTCCGCTACCCGATCTCGGATCGCCTCCAGTGCTTGGATCTCCGGAAGGACGATTTCGAACCAAGCCAGTCCGCTGCCGTCGCTCGGACTCGTTCGATCGTGCCAGACGTTCGCACCGATGTGGTGGTGGTACCCGCCAGCGGACACGAACAGCGCGTCCGGTTCGGTCACCTGGGTCTCGAACCCGAGAACGTCCACGTAGAAGTCCCTGAACGCTTCGAGCGAGGTGACTTCCAGGTGTACGTGTCCGACATCCGTTTCGGGTGGCACCCCTGGTTCACCACCGGCGGCCGCCTCCACCGATCCGAGGTCGAGGCGAGTCGTTCCCATCTCGATACCTCCGTCATCAGTACGGGGCCACTCCTCACGAGGGAAGTCGCAGTAGATCTCGATACCGTTCCCCACCGGGTCCGTGAGGTACAACGCCTCACTGACGCCGTGGTTGGACGCACCACTGAGTCGCCAGTGGTCCCGTATCCGCCCGAGCGCGTCACCGAATGCTGCACGCGAGGGCACTCTGAACGCGTTGTGATACAGTCCTGCCTCCGACTGGTCTCGCGCTACTGAGTCCTCGTTTTGCTCCAAGACGAGGAGCGGTTTTTCGCCAGCCCCGAGGACCACGGTAGCGTTGGAACGACGTTGTACACTGAGACCGACGACATCCCGGTAGAATCCCGCCAGCTCGTCAAGGTCGGAGACTTGGAGCGCTGTTCGGCCGATGTGTGTCCCCACTGGGAGTGTGTCCGAATTCATGTGAGTGGCGTCCATTGCATGAAGGTGGGTAGTGGTTATCTGTTTAGGTCTCTCGACTGGGAGAAGTCAGAGACGAGTAGTTCTCTGTCGAAGAACGCGCGCTCAGCCGAGAGTGTTCCGGGCCATTCGCGACAAGCGCTAGCGTGATCAGCAGCCCAGAACACACACATACCCTCAGCGGAGGACTCCGAGAGATGATACAGCACCTCCGACATTATCTGTGAGGGTATTCACTCACTTTCATACTTTCCAAAGTAGAGCCGAAGCGTTTCTGGAGAGGGATCTTCCGTGAAATAGCTAACAAGGATGTTCAAACCGAATGCGATTATCAAAGTGACAATGATAGGAGACTGTCCAATGGGGCCAGGAGCCCAGATCTTGAGAAGCACATAACTGACGACCCCCACGAGTGTCCCTACAAAGGCGCCATACTTGTTCGCCCGAGGCCAGAAAAATCCAAGCAGCAAGGGAGGGGCTAAGCCTGTCGCCAATCCACCGAACGCGAAGACAACGATGAGTTGCAAGAGCGGTGGTTCGCTCAGGCCGATACCCAAGCCGACAAGACCAACGGCAGCCGTCACGCTGCTTGTGAGCAAACGCTGTTGCCGGTCTGAGAGCTCTTTGTTCCCATATTCTTGATATATATTGACCACGATCGCGGAACTGATTAGGATACCCATCGCCCCGACGGTCGTTTGTGCGGCACCAACAACACCTGTCAAGACGATTCCGGATGGGACATCTGGCAGCGCAGCGAGCGTGTACAGCGGAAGGTTCTGGTCAGGGGCAATCCCGGTCGGATTGAGTACTTTCCCAGCGCTCCCTGCAAGAATGATCACCACGAAGGACCAAAACGTCACCAAAAACGCACCGAGTCCTGCCGACCGCTTGATCGTTGTTGTTGAGTTCACCCCTAGATTTCCCTGAATTGCATGGGCGATACCTAACCAGCCAAACGAAAACGTCACCCATATCGCGACGTATCGATACCAAGAGATCCCGTCGCCGGGGGGGGATGAGAAGGTCTGGATTGATGGAAGCGATATTCGAGAACATCTCACCACCGGAATCCAGACTGACGGCCAACAACGCCAGCGTTCCGAACGTCATCGCAATGCCGCCAACAATGCCGATAATCCCGGTTCCACGAAGTCCTCCCAGCGTCGTGTACAGAATAACGATACCAGCGAATATCAACATACTGAGTGTATATGGGAGACCGGAGATAGCGGTGATCGCTCGCGCAGCACCGGTAAACTCAGTCGAGACGTAGGCTTCAGTGAACACAATGACGACGAGCCCAAGCAGTAAAATAAGCGGTTTGTAGGATTCGTACCGCGCAATATACAGATCGAGAAGGGAGTCTGCATCGATCCGTCGAGAGATAATACCCATTTTCTTCCCATAGATACCGAGTACGTAGAGCGTAAATGGGCCTTGAGCGAGTATCGCTAGGGTGTAGGACGGCCCATACTCCCAGGTATACCCCGGACTGCCGATGAACGTCCCGGGACTGATGCCGGATGCGGCAACTAAGATGAGCGTGACAAGTATTCCGAGATCGCGCCCTCCGACGTAGAATTCGTTCTGATAGTCCTCCGTGTCGACTCCCTGCTGGAGATACCCCACATAGAACGTAGCGGCCAGTAAAATCAGGATATACGCTGCGAAGGTGAGGACAATGCCATCTACCATATTAGCTCCTCCAAGCATCTAGCGGGGTGTCCTCGATATAGTAGAACGCGATGAGGAAACCAACAATTGCGAATAGAACCAACTCCACCGTAATGAAGAACATGTACGTGGGGAACCCAAGAATATACTCAAACTGACCATCGTAGGACAGCGTCCCCCAAGCAGCGGTTGCGAAAAACAGCAACCCCATCGTGATCATGTATGCGAATACGACCTTTGCTTCGTGGTGGGCTCGTTCGAGCCTTGGGTCAGGCTCGATATTGTATTCGTCGAGGAGCGACATTCAGCTTCCCCTTTCCAAACAGTCGCTCGGTAAAAGTGAACGAAACGTGGGTAGAATGTGTCCGAGCGTCTTGAACAGAAGAGTCGGTTTGTATCCTCTTATGCTATTTAATAGCATGCGACTCGAAGCCATATCCCGAGGGCATATTTGTTGTGGTGGCAAATTCCAGTTGTTACGTAGTCACACCGGTACAAGAACTCACAGACAGCGTTGCTTAGCCTTCGATAAACGTATCGTCTATCGATGAGTGGTGACAGCACCCTTCACTGCTGCTCAGTCTCAAAACCGATCTCTTATCCAGCGACTTTGTGACCTGAGCGAGTTTCTGGAAATTGATTCCCATTCCAGAACACGCAGTGTATACGAACCATCACCTACTGTCCGGAGCCTACGAACGCGTCATCGCTAAGCACGCCCGCTGAAGCCGATTTGGCTCCCTGAACGCCATGCCCGGTTGCAATTTGTCGGTATGCGGAGTAGGTGTGATAGCGTTCTCCGCCTCCTTGGAAGGTGTCGGTACCACGTACCCCGCCAAAGACCGCCCAATCAGTCTCCTTGTCGGTGTTGAACCAGCATGCTAATCGAACGTCTTGACGCCGGAAGTACTCGAACGCAGATTGAATCCACTGGGCTTTCGCTGCGGGCCGAAAGGCTCCTTGCCGTCGCGAAGTGCTCCCGAACTCCGGTACCATAACGGGTTTATCGATATGATCCCTGAGACGGTCGAGCATCGGCGTAAACACGGAGTCCGGGCTCTGCCACGTCGACCATGGCTTGGCATCGCCGAAGTTGTAGCCGTCGATGCCGACCCAATCGACAAACCGATCACCCGGATAGTACGCTTCGGCCGGGGGGCTCTCGACATCGGTGGCGTTTGGGTTCCAAACCCACTGCAGTCGGTCCTCATCGATGCCTTCGTTCGCGACCCGTCGATGGAGTCGGTGCCAGGCGATGCGATAGTCCCGCGGCGTCGCGGTGCTCCAGGGCGTCCCGGCTCGATTCATTTCCGGCAATGGTCGGAAGTAGAGTCGTCGATCCCCCACTTGTAGCCACCGAGCGAGATCGCGGGCCCAGCGGTCAATGACGTCGTCATAGCCACCACTGTTGATAGTCTCGAGAATATTTCGCGATACCTCCGAATCCGACTGGGATGATGCCTCCCAGGTTACCATCGGAATATACCCTGAGTTCCAAAGGTCGGTCAAAACATCGTCGAAAAAGGTTCGGAGCTTCGCCGGTGGTCGGGTTGCATCGACGAAACACACCACGACAGCATGCTGAAGACCAAGCCACTGCTCGAACGGTTTGAGTTGTGAGAGCGGCGATTCGCCAGTGTACACACCAAGGATAGTGCGTGATCCTGCCGCTCCTGCATCGATGGTACTGCAACCGGCAATGACGCCGGCCGATGCCACAGCGCTCGCTTGCAAGAAATGTCGGCGACTCTGTCGCTCCATTGAGTCAGTCGTGGTCGCGCATGCGGAGCCGCTGTGCGCTCCGTTTTGCGCTGGTCCAATGGAGGTCACGGTTCATTAGCACATCAAAGACGGACTTGAGGACGACGGTATCGAGGAACTGCCGGTAGCCAACGATGAACAGCGGTGCGTACATCGCGAGCCTCATTCGGTCATCGTCCATCCAGAGAGCGATGATCGAGAGCAACCCTTGCAGCAACGAGAAGAAGGCGAACATCAAGAGCATCTCAACCGTGTTGCCGATGAGGAGTTGTGAGATGATCGAACCAAAGATGACGAACCCCGCAATCGGAATCACAGTGAGATTGAGGAGCATCATCGGAACCACGACACCTTGTAGATGACCGAATCGCGTGTTGAACAGTATGTCACGGTGTTTGAGCAGCGTCATGAAGTTACCGCGGTACCACCGCAATCGCTGGTTGTAGAGGTCCTGCCATGTCATTGGAGCCTCGGTATAACAGAGCGCGTCGACGGCTTCGATCCGCCAGCCCTGTTTGAGCGTCTTGATCGAAGCATCGAAATCCTCTGTCAGGGTATCGGGGTCGTAGAAGTGCACTCCACTGAGCGCTTCTCGACGGTAAGCACCGAGTGCACCCGGTACTACCGGCACCGATCCGAACGCGCTGAACGCCCGCCGGAAGACTAAGATCCCGACGATGTATTCGAGCGTCTGGAGTTTCCTGACGAGGCTCTCACGATTATCGACCTTGATATTACCGGCGACTGCACCGAGGTCGGCATCGGCTTGGAAGGCACCGACGAGCTTCGAGAGCGCGTCCGGTGCGACGATCGAATCCGCATCCACGGTAACGATGATATCACCTTCGGCGTACAACAGGCCGTAGTTCATCGCCGAATGCTTGCCTCCGTTTTCTTTCTGGACGACTTTCGTCCCCTCATTGGCGTGCCAGTTCGCTTCGTGATACGTTCGGTCGGTCGAACCATCGTCGATCACGACTATTTCGCGCGCCTCGCTGGGATATTCGCTTTCCTGGAGTGCGTCGATCGTCGCCCCGACGGAGCCTTCCTCGTTGTAGGCGGGCACGAGCACGCTCACCGTTGGATAGGGAGCACTTGCACTCGAGTCGGGGTCGGTTCCAACGTCGATCAGCGCGATCGGCAGGAAGTACGAATAATAGAAAAAGACGAGCGTCAATGCGATCAGGAACACCACGCTGAGTGGTGCAATGACCCCACCGAGTAGCGCGAAAACGAAGACTGGGGCCGCAACAATGGTGAGGACGTAGAAAAAGCCGACCAGCCACATCTCGCTTTGGGCTTCGAGTCGGTCGAGAACGTGCGCCAAGACGAGACAACATGCCGCCGCGGTGAGTCCGACGCTCGAACAGACCACGAACACAGTCCGGTCCATCAGGAAGTACAGCAACCCGAACGAGGAGAGGATTGCCAGCATCCCCAGCACGGAGACGACGTGTTTTCCGAGGCGTTTATCCATCAGTTCGTCTCCCGACCGACTGCGATGGGGTTCGGGCTACTGTTCGGACAGTGGTCTCGTTCGAGGCGACGGTTTCGACCGGTGCTCGACTCGTGTTCGCGAGCGGACTGGATCCCGATGCATTAGCTGTGGCCTCTGTAGTGGCGTTCGAGTAGCGCCATCCATCTGGTGTATGAGTGATCGTTCCCTCCCGGACCCCGCGAGCGAACTCATCGACCGTCATGAACTTCACGCCCGGTTTGTGTTTCATATACCGAATGAGCGAGCGAAGCTGGGCACGTTTTGCCGGGGTGTCGAACGAGGGGTAATGAAGCATCTGGACGTACACCGAGTGGTTTCGGTAGCTGCGATCGAACTGTTCGCGAAGATACTGCTGACTATAGAACTCGTCGGTGCTCCAGTTCCGGATGAACGATTGGGAAGAGGGAAGATGGGTGGTCCCGCGCGCAACAAATGGCGCAGCGTCGGTCCGATTGTAGTATTCCTTTGAAAACCAGCCACCGTCGGAGATGGTTTCGATGCCATTGGCCCGGAGCACAGCGGTAGTGTTGGCGTCGTACGTGTTGAACGGCGGCACGAACGTCCGTGGTGTGAGGCCGGTGCACGCTTCCAGAATCGCCTTTCCACGAGCGATCCGAGCCGCCTGTTCGTCGATCGGCACGCCACCGAACTCACTGCCTCCGTGGAAGTCGGTCACGCTCTCATGGGTGTATCCGTGAAGAGAGTACTCGATGAGTTTCGGATGGGTGCGCTTCAGCTCGATGAGATACGAACACGTCTCGGTATCGGAGATGTTCTCGCCAGCCATCCGAGGGATTACGGCGTTCGTCACCGGAACGCTCTCGTTGATGAAGACGTTGTCTACCGCTCGCATTCTGTCTGGGCGGTAACCCGCCTGTATGTCGTCGTTACGGAAGATGACTATCGACTGGTAGGTGCCGTTGTCGGGGGTTCGCTCGGGAAGCGATGCCCGGTCGAGTCGTTGCTCTTCAGGCACCGTTGTGGCGTTTCCGGGAGTATCGACGGCCGTGAGTCCATCGATGTCGCCAACCGAGAGACTTCTCTCTGGCTCTTCAGTTATCTGTGGGCCGACCATCGACAGTTCGGCCGCGACCGATGTGACGAGGACAAGCGCACAGACGGCGACCGCTATCCCGGTGATCCGCGACCGTCTTGTCATTGGGGAAGCAGTGCTTTCGAACTGCTTGTGTTGGGAACGCTCGCAAAGAGCCTATCAATCGCGTGATTGGATGAACCGCTGACTGACTCGTTTAGTGTGCGCTCGTTTGCAGCACCCATCTCGAACACGGTGATCCCATGCTCCTCGGCGAGTGTCGCTGCGGATCCGGACTCGCCAGCGGTCGCAACAATAGGATGTGCTTCGGTCCCATCGACGACCGTCTGAAGATCACTGATCGTCTCGACATTGATCGAATCACGAATTTCCACCGCGAGGTCGGTTTCACGTGTTGGATCGGTAGCCTGAAGATCCGTTCGTGGAGCCGATTCTGCACAGTGACCGCCGAGTTCGATTTCGTATCCGTCGGCTTCGAGTCCCCTCGTGAGGTCATCGCGCATCGCCACTAAGCGATCAAGCCATCCGCGCCGGTCCTCGTTGAACCGGTACCGATGGAGTCGGTATGTGTCCACGTCCGTGAGTGTATGCGGCCCACAGTCCGGACAGTCGAGATACTCGGTTAATGAATCGAAGCGGCCGTCACACGTACGGCAGTGGTGCATCGTGCCCATCAGTTCGCATTCCTCGGCGAACGATTCGATATCGGAGGTGCACTCGGGGCAGCGCTCCACACCATCCTCAGAAAACGCCTCGCGTGGCTGCACACAGCCACACACGGTGTGTTCGTGTATATCAACCGGAACGGTATTCCCGGAGTGGCAGTCGGGGCACTGCAGTTCGAACTTGAGGTGGTCGGCGCCACACTCCGGGCAGGCAATTACACGCTTGACGAATTCCCGCCGGAGTAGGTCTTCATCGAAGAGTATCTCAAGTGTTTCTGACGATTCCCCTACGATCGGGTGGCGGACGGATTGCGTGTTCGTCTCATAGCTGGGTTCAAGCCAGTCCGCATCTCCATTGGCGATCGCATCCAGAAGGGAGATATGTCCCATCATTGCTCCCTCATAGACGACTTATCTGTATAGGTCGAGTTTCTAGACATTTAAATTTCAGTATGTTTTTTGCTGGTGCAACACAGTGACCATTTGCACTAACGAATATGGACGGTTTATCGCAGACTTAGCAGCGATATTACTTGTCGAGAGTCGGGATTTCAGTTGGTCTGAACGGTAATATCCAAATGCGAACTGCCATATAACCGCTGACGCGCGCTGCTCGGCAGTGAGCACGTCATATATAGCGAGCGATTCCGAGTGGTCAGCTCGTCTTTGAACAGGTGCAAATCACTGTCAGATTTTGAACGTGCAACGATATCACGGGTCGTGTATTTATTATTAGATGGTTCGAAATGGCTCTTAACGAGAACGATCGCAAAGAAAGACAGTCGACGATGCTGGTATGCAGTGGATCTTCCAGTGGCGATGGGGATGAATCTATATTTGAGGTTGCTCAACACACCACCGAAAGCATAGTCCCGCACAGTCTCGCGCAAAAACCATTTTTCGTCGCCAATTTCCTAAGCTACAGAGTACCGTTGATTCCACACATTTATTGTTAATAGACAGTACTGCTTAGAAGAAAGACGGTCACAGAACGGGGTAGTCGGCGACGCTGATGTGCGCTGGACCCCCAGTTGCGTGGGGGAAAACCGTAGCCAACACCCCAACACATCGACGAAACATGATGTCTCGGCTGTCCCGTGTGAAAACCGTCCTTCGTCGTGCGCTTTAAGCGGATACTAATGGGCGATAGAATTATCAACCATCCGACACTTCTGGTCGACGATTCGAATCCCATACGGCCGCATTAGCAATTCCACGGTGCGTAATCGCGGTCGATAATACGCTCTTCGCGCTCGATGCCGTCGATCCGGGCAAGGTCCTCCTCGCTCAATTCGAGTTCCTGAGCAGCCAGGTTGTCATGGAGATGGTCTGGACTGGACGCTTTCGGAATCACGGCAACGTTGTCTTTCGAGAGAAGCCACGCGAGGCTTACTTGTGCTGGCGACGCACTGTGCCGCTGCGCTATTTCTCGTATCTCCGGGACATCGAACACCGCTCCTTGGGCTAGCGGGCAGAAGGCAACGATCCAGTGGTCGTGGTCTTGAGCATATCCGACGAGTTCTTCTTGCTGAAGAAGCGGATGCATTTCGATTTGATTTGCAAAGAGAGGTGAATCGAGAACGTCGCGTGCACGATCGAGTTGGTCGGGTTCGAAGTTACAGACGCCGACGTGTTCGACCTTCCCCATCTCCCGGAGTTCGTCGAAGGCACCGAGAGTCGTCTCCGGATCGTAGAGCTCGGCCGGCCAGTGCACGTAGAGCAGGTCGACGTAGTCCGTATCTAATCGATCGAGACTGCCTTCAACGCCGGTTAGTATGTCCTCATGCTCTGGACCTGGCTCCACCTCGTGGACGGTTTTCGTGGCTAAGAAGACGTCCTCACGGGGTACCTCGGATTGGGTGATCCCCTCGCCGATATACGTCTCGTTCTCGTATACTTCGGCGGTATCCACCACTCGATATCCCGCATCGAGAGCTTGAAGGACGTTTTCTCGCCACTGCTCTCGGTTTTCCTCAGAGTAAGTACCCAGTCCAATTCGTTGGAAGTCTGCGAACATGTCTTGAATCGTTTGGCCCATGCTATTTTAGTGCTAATGGTACGATGACCTGAATGATAGATATGCAGCCTCAACTATAACCTGGTCCAACAAATTCCTGCACATCAATACGCGCGTGGCTTCCAAATGGAGTAGCCATCACTACCGATGACGACCATGTAGAACAACTTGACATCCTCCCACGTCTGAAGACGTGGGATTCCTTCGGTCGGGGTCTGTTCGGCAGACACGCCGACGAAGGTCTTTTGCTGGTGCGTGCGAACTTCGTTGAGACGAAAGTGTGATGACTCTCCCCATGTGTGGGCGTCCCACTTGAAGCGCACGGGACGTGCCATCGCCCCTACTTCGCTGTCTGTGTGTTGATTCAGGAACGTCGCCGACGCTGTGAGGTCCGCGTGGCCCTCGAACCCACACGGACAGGTGAGCGTATCGCCGTGGCGTACCGTCTCGTCGCGTTCGCCACAGTCGGGGTACTCTTGGGAGGTCCACGCTTCCGAGCGCGCTTCGACCTCCATGCCGTATTCCTCGGCGGTGTACGTCAGCCGGTTCAAGAACGCGCGGAACGCCCAGAAGTTGTGCGTCTTCGCGTTTGCTTCGACCAACCAATGCGTTTTGAGGATACCCGTGAGGTCGCCGACGTACACCGTCGAAACGCCCTCGGCATGAAGGCGCTCTATGAGGTCTCTGGCGAGCGCGTCCATCGCGTGGTCGCGTCTCGCCGTTCGCTTTCGGTACAGCCGCCGTATCCGTTGGGTGCTGTATCGGCCTTCGTCGGCTTTGGCGAGTGCCTGATACTCAGCGATTCATTCCGTCGTCTCGCGGAAGCGGGCGAACAAGCCTCTGCCTTCGTACAGGTACTGTTGGCCGGTGCTCGTACTGCACGCGATGATGTTGTTCGCGCCCACATCCAGAGCAGCCGTTTCGTCGGCTAATGATGTGTCCTGCCGAGAACAGTTTTTGACAGGTTGAATGGCTCTGAATTGGTCGGAACGCTCGTCGTAGAACAGTTCGAGTTGGCACTGTTCGCCGGTCCACTTCGGTTCGCCCCGCACTTTGAGGCGCAGCCGCTCGCGGTGTCCAATGTCGAACTCGTCTTTGAGGTCTTTGCCGACCGAGATTTCGAGTATCGACTGTTCGCTGTTGCCGGTGGCTCACCGAAGATGGTACATATCGTTGCGGATGTACGACCGAAGATCGCGGCCTTCGTCTCTATTCCCCCAGTAGCCGGGAAGCCCGTTCGATTCGCCGGATTCCTTGAGCTTGAAGAACGAGCGCCATACTTGGTCGTTCTTCCGAATCACCTGTTGGGCAGTCGCCGAACCGAGGACACTGATGTACTGTTTGCGGTAGTCCTCGGTGTCCCACACTGATTTGTCGATATCCGGGTCGGTGAAGTTCTGGCGACGTTCGTAGTTCAACTGATTCCAAAGGCTCGTTGAAGCGTCCAACACCCGCCGAAGGCACTCCGCGTCCGCGTCGGAACGGGGAACGACTCGGAAGGTGTTCACGCGCTTCATTGGCCTGTTTGCGCCTCGATGTATTCCTCGATGATTTCATCCGACACCGCACCAGCAGAGAATACGAAGTAACTCCGTGTCCACATCGACGGCAGGCCCATGCTACCGAACTCGTCGCGGAGAACGCGCGAGGAGTAGCCTTTGACCTGCTGGATGATTTTGTTCGGGGCGAGTTTCGGATTGCCCTCGATGAACAGGTGAACATGGTCGGGCTGGATGGACAGGCTGATGATGTCCACGCCGAGTTCGCTCGCCTTGTCGTGGATGAGGGCTTCGAGACGGTCGTGTACGTCGTCGGTGAGCACTGCCTTGCGGTACTTCGGATATCAGATGAAGTGGTAGTGCAGGTTGTGGATTGAGGTCCGTTCCCGGCTGTATCCGCGAGGCATTGACAGTAGATAGAAGATATACAAGAAAAAGTGTATTGCTTCCATTGAGACCCCAGACTGCCGAGACTCTGTGTATTCGGCAATTCAGCCACCTCCTCTCTGGCGCTCGGCCCCACGACTAAAATCGTGGGCTTCCACTTGCTTACTGTCAGTCAGTCAGTGAGAGATCATCGGACCCGCCACGCATCGTTTTCACCAGAACCTCAAACCGAGCACCACCATCAGTTCCTTCAACAACGCGTATTTTCCATCCGTGAGCCGTTGCAATAGTCTCGACGATCGAGAGTCCTAATCCGGTACCCTCGTCGCTGGTGGTATATGCTGAATCAAAAATCGAATCACGGTCGCTTTCCGGGACCCCCGGTCCATCGTCCTCAACGTAGAACCCAGCTGGGAACCGTCCTACTCGAACCGTGGTGTATTCACCAGCGTGTTCTATCGCGTTTCGATACAAGTTCTCGAATAGCTGTTTGAGTCGGCTTTTATCCGCGTCAACCCCTCCGAGGTTGCCACACATCACTAGCTCTGCATCCTTACTCTCGACATTCTCCCATGCTTCGGTAACAAGTGTTTTGAGGTCGATCGACCTCATTTCACCGATAGTTTCTCCATGCCGGGCTAATGTCAGCACGTCCTCAATGATCGCATCTATCCGGTCGTGAGCGGTCCCGATCCGATTGAAATATTCATCCTCGCCGGTTTCGCGTGCCAGTTCAAGGAAGCCGTTTGCGACCGCCAAAGGGTTGCGGAGATCGTGGCTGAGCACGCCTGCGAACTTCTGGAGCCGTTCGTTTTGTTGCTCGAGTTCGATGTCGTGTTTGTGTCGTTCGAGTGCGCTTTCGACCCCACGAGCTACGAGTTCGATAAATAGCTGCTCGATCGCTGTAAACTCATCCTGGCGGGGTGAGCGGTCCGCGAAACACACTGTCCCATAGCGGTCACCATCAACCGTGAGCTTCGCCCCTGCATACGCTTCGGGACCAAACCGGTCGTAGGCAGGATCACCCGACCAGCCAGACGCCTCCGCATGTGCAACGGTCAGCAACTCATCCATCTCAAGGGTTTTCCGGCAGTACGATTCCGAAAGCGGACATTCCTTCCCCGGCTGGAGCGCCTCATGCGGGCTACTAGCTTTTACGATTCGCTGAGTACCGTTTTCGACGTTGGTGAGAAAGCCGGATTCCAGCCCGAGATATTCACACCCAAGCCCAAGCATTCGTTCGATAGTTTCATCGATGGTCAGGTCGGTGTCAGCGGCAGTCTCGTACAGTTGGCGACGATACTTCTCGTGCTCATGGCGGTCCGCAATGGTCCGACCCGTTCCAGTTAACCCGATGACGCTTCCACTCTCATCCGTGATAGGTGCCGCCGTCAGTTCCATCTGAATGTGTCTGTCCGATTTCGTGACGAAGCTCACTTGGTGAGTAGTGACTGATCCATCGGCAAACACTGCTGTGCTTGCCTTTTGCAGCTCTTCAGCATCTTTATCTGCAATGAAATCCAACGGTTTCATCTCGGTGATTTCTGCGTCTGAGTACCCAGTCACGACAGACAGCTGTTCGTTCCACCGTAGCAGTGTACCCTCTCGGTCAAATGCATACAGGATGTCCGGGATTGCGTCGAGGATGCTCTCAGTGAAGGCTTCCTCTTCACGAAGATTACGTTGGTAGGCATTCTGATCGGTAATATCGTTCGCAATGGCAATTCCTTCATCCTCAATTTCGTCTCCGTTTTTGACTGGCTGAGACCACATCTCGAAGAAACGACCGGCAAATGTTCCCGTCGAGTATGCCGTTTCACCGTTGATTGCCTGACGAACATCTTCAGCAATCGGCATTTCTGGATAAAGATCGAAAACAGACTCGCCTACGAGATCTCCAGGGTCCAAGCCGATGCCTGCTAGTCCCTGCCCTTCTGAGAGAAGAACGGTGCCTTGCTCATCGACAGTGAATAGAACAACTGGGAGGTTGTCAAGCACCGTTTGCAAGCGCTCGTTTTGTCGCTGAATTTTTAATTCACGTTCTCGTTTCTCCGCAACATCGTTAACATGAAATGTCAAACCATCCGTAGTTGGAACTGCCCGAATCTGATAGTAAGTGTCTAATGGGGGATAGTATTCTTCGAATTCGACAGGGTGGTCCTCGCGAAATGCTTTCTTGATCTCGGATTCGAATTTGGTCCCGACTCCTGCAGGAAACTCATCCTTGATCGACGTGCCAAGCAATTCCTCCTCCGAGCGTTCGAGAAGTTCCTCGGCGCGAGCGTTGAGATGGGTGAATCGACCCTCTGTATCGAGAGCAAAGATAGCATCAGTGAGGCCAGTATAGAGGTTTCGGACTCGCTTGTTGGTGGCTTTGAGTTCGCGTTCGGCATGGTATTGAGAGACGAGATTGTCAATTCGATTGGCGAGCACCGTATACTGGTTGGTTCTATTCTGTTTGTTGAGATACTCACTCACGCCTGCGGTGATGGCTTCACTCGCGATCTCCTCGCTTCCTCGACCAGTAAAGAGAATAAACGGAATATTCGGATATTTCACACGCACACTCTCTAAAAATTCAAGACCGTCTGTCTCTGGCATATCATAATCACTCACAATACAGTCGATGCTTCCAGAAGCTTCAGTGAGATACTGGAGACCATCTCGAGCACTCATCGCGGTCACCACGTCAAACGCATCGCGTTCGCGTTCGAGAAACGTCGATACCATCTCAGCGAACCCCGGCTCGTCATCGACATGGAGTATACGAACCGTCTCTGTTTTCCCCACACTCATTAGTATATTATCATCAGTATCGGAATATATACTTATTTCGAACGCGGATACTGTCGAGTTGAGCGAGGTCGAACAGATGAATGCCGCTATTTAACAAATTTTATTGTTTTATGAGGATTCAATGTGTGTTTCACATAATTTGTTCATCGATTAGGCCACCGAGGCCACGATGAGCCTTCTCACGCCCGCGTTAGCAATCGCTTGGACACCGAGAAATATCTTGCCGCTCCCTGTTGGCAATACTGCGTTCTCTTTCCGATCATGAACCAACCACCCATTGAGCGCCGCCTTCAGTCGCGCTCTTTGAGGAAAGGTCATCGGCGACCTTGAATACAAGACAGGACCAGATGAACAACAGGTACGTGTAACTCACGCCGCCAAGAGCAAGCGCGAAATGGCTCTACTCCTAACCAGATAGGAGAGTCATTGGAGGAACCAAAAGAAAAGCACGAAAAGCCGAAGATGAAGCTACTCGACATCGCTTCTACAAACGACGAGAATTTGGTCTTTTAATAACCCGGGCTCATTCGCATTGTTTCGATTCCTTCGGTGAGTTTCTCCCAGTGCTCGTCGATCTCGGTGGCAGTCCAGCCGCCCTCCGTTCCAACGTTCTTCGACAGATATTGTTCACGCCCGGGGTCGGAGACGATCGCGAGGTTACCGCCAGCGATAGCGAGCGTGATACCGTTGACATCCCGGGCACTCTCGCTAGCAAGAAAAACCGGCGCCCCCGAGACTAATTGTGGGCCCATAGTCTCTTTCTCGACACCGACCATTGCCGGCAAATCCTCAGTCATTCGGGTTAGTGCCGTTGGCCAGAGCGCGTTCGTTCGCACGTCATATTGGTGGAGTTCACGTGCCGATGTACGCATTAAACCGAGGATGCCCGCCTTCGCCGCTGAGTAGTTTGCCTGACCGGGATTGCCAGCGGTGACACCGCTCGAAACGCAAGTAAGCGAACGTTGTCGGTCAAATCCATCTTCGGATTTGAATCGCGCACGCCAATGTGCCGACACTGCTCGGACAATCGAGAAGTGTCCTTTTAGATGAACGTTGATTACTGCATCCCATTCATCTTCGTCCATGTTGAACACCATCGAATCCCGGAGAATACCGGCATAGTTGATGATTCCGTGGACAGCGCCGAACTTCTCAATTGTGTTCGCTACGAGGGTTTCCGTATAGTCAAGCTCCGTTACATCACCGTAGTGAGCTATTGCTTCACCACCCGTAGCCTCGATACGATCGACGGTTTCTTGAGCAGGTTTGGTGTCGGTACCCTCACCGCTGACATCAACCCCAAGGTCATTCACCACGACCGTCGCGCCGTGTTTTGCCATTGCGACAGCTGTTTCCTCGCCGATTCCACCACCCGCTCCACAGACTATTTGAACTGTGTTGTCAAGCATTGATCGTTCCTTGATGCTTGAGCACTTACCTGTAGTGGGTCCATTGAGGACTGAGAGAGCTGACGGCTATTGAAGAAAATAGTTGATTTGCAATTTCAAACACGTTATTTGGTGTGTGGTGGTGGTTTTCAGCTGTGAGAACACATACATTATCACTGACAAGAGGTCAGCAACCATCTAGCTACTAACAGGGAGTGGTTGAAAGGCCAATTCAGTCATGAAGGCGGGGTGGATCAACAGTAAAGTGGTTTGAGATTGCAAAACCATCCTATGCCTTCTGCTTGCGAAAGCCGGGTGTAGCACCCCGTAGACGTGAGCAGAGCCGTGGAAATAGGCGTGCGTTTTGTGGGTACGCGGTCTGGCTCTGGCTAACCGAGAGGGTAGGTGCTCTTCGGTAGCCACGAGTCAGTCAAAGCACGCATGCTGAAGCTTTGAACGCCTTGTCGAGAGATTATGTAAATGTGTTAAAATATCAACAAGAAAAATCGAAACAAACTCAAGAGTCATCTACGGCGTTAGATTGTTCAGTAGGCTATGGGTTTGTAGCGGTCTTCGGCCGGAATCGATATGAGAGATTGGAGTGCGCTTGTTC
Organism: Halococcus sp. IIIV-5B; assembly: GCF_003602035.1. Classification (NCBI taxonomy): domain Archaea; kingdom Methanobacteriati; phylum Methanobacteriota; class Halobacteria; order Halobacteriales; family Halococcaceae; genus Halococcus; species Halococcus sp. IIIV-5B. The sequence continues at coordinate 244,117 of NZ_QZWE01000001.1, forward strand.
ATCCCCAAGTCCACCGCTTATCAAGGATATACCTGTAGACCCCGCTGAAGAGGATCGCGAACGCGTTCCCCAGTAGATACGGGAGGCCGCCCAATTCGACGAGTACGAAGAGAACAGTCAACTGGATCGGGATCGCTGTTCCGCGGACCAGGTTCGTTTTGGCAAGTCCGACGAGATACTCGGCCCATCCGGTATTACGCGAGGCTCGGAACGTCCAAGCGTTGTTGAGCACGTATGAGAGAACGATCGTAATCTCGATAGCAAGAGTAGCGCCAAACAAATAGTTCAGACCGCCTTCATCAACGAGCAGCCACAGGAGAACCATCTGAACGCCAGCAGTGAAGGTACCGACGACGGCGAACCGACACAGTCGTGGGGAAAAGTGTTCGTCGACGAGATTCCGGAGAAACAAGCGGACCGTCATCTATTGATAGCCGAGCGCTGATAGGCGAGCCTCTAAATCGTTATCGATAGACCCGTTGGATGGCTGTCGGTCATGGTTTCGGAGGGCGGCCGCGTGTTCGTTGGCGATGGCGCTGAACCGCTCGATCACCTGCTGTTGGTCTACCGTTGGGTCCCTCGAGAGGTCGTCGTGCTCCGTTGGATCGGTTGGTTGGTAGTAGAGTTCGATATCACCCGCATCGATATTTTCGACATACGTCCAGTCGCGATCCCGGACGCTTACGAGCAGGTCGCCGTCGTTGAGCGAACGGGGGATTGGTTGAGCGGTGATCTCCTCACTGCGGACGGTCACGGAGACAACGGGCTCGGTGGGGGACGAGTCGCCGTGTAACACGCTCGGAGCAAGCGTCTCTCCCTCCCACTCCGGGGGCAATTCGACATCCAGCAGATCGGCTACTGTCGGTGGAATAGCACCGAGATCGACTTGTCCACTGATCCGGCGGCTCTCAGTGCCCGGCACATCTACGATGAACGGGACCCGGATCAGTTCGTCGTACAGTTTCGGGTAGTGGGCGAGGTGACCGTGCTCTTGGAACTCCTCACCGTGGTCACCGGCGAGGACAACGGCCGTTTCGTCTCCGGTGCCGGTCGCTGAGAGCGTCTCCAGAAGCCGTCCGATACTGGCGTCGACCTGGCGGGCGGCTGCCTGATAGAGTGCCCGGAGGTCAGTGAGCGTCTGGTCGCCGACGTTCAGACCCAGCCCGGTCCGAGCGTGAGCGTGCAGCAATCGTTGGGTGCCAAACAGGTCATCCGATACCTCACGGATGTATCGTGGTGCGGGGACGTACGGTGTGTGCGTGTCCATGTAGTGAACCCAAAGGAAGAATGGCGATTTCGTCCCCTTGAGAAACGACATTGCAGCATGTTCGACATCGAACATCCGGGACGTGTCCAAGAATGGTCTGTCGTCGGTCTTTCCCTGAAGCCACGCACTCAGACGCCGGGCCGGTGACGTTACCAGCTGGAGCCATGCCTCAACCGTCGGATGTGTTGCGAGATAGCGACTGTAGACATTTGAACCGACATTGGCGACGAACGGTTCGAATTCGTCGAAGCCGTCATCGTATTCCCAGTGTGAGGTGAGAAATCCGTTCGCGGCGTTGAATCCCCCGGTCGAGATACCGGCGTCGGACAACGTCGCTGCAAGCGTCGGCACACCGCCGACGCCGATCTCCCCCGAATCGGCGAATACCGATTTGGAAGCGAGGATCGAGGGGAACGAGAATGGGGTCCAGTTCCCAGTTGCAAGGGCGCGATCGAATACGGTCCCGCTTTCGGCGAGAGAATCCATGACCGGGGTGTTCCATTCGTCGTTGTAGGCACCGAGTGCGTCCGCCCGGAGCGAGTCGACCGTGACGAGTACCACGTTCGATATCTGAGTGGAAACCATAGTAAGAATGAACCGTGTTGACACACGTTTAGGGAAGGTAAACTAACGATCGGTCAGTAAGGCTGGAGTTTCACCGTTTCGATTCGCGACGGCGAATTCCCTCCCCCCACCACATCTGTTCTCACTACCAGAATGAAGCGAGAACCTGCCCACTGAGGGCAGCTGTACATTGAATGTCATCAGTAGATGCTCCGACGAGCAGGAAACTGATGGAACGTAGAGAGCCTGCAACGTGCGGCCATATCTCGATATTTCAGGTATGTCCATACTTACTTCTACCGAGCATGGTATCGGAGTCCCTTGGTTGAGGCTGTCGGACACATCCGGCAGCGGATGGAACTTGAGATGAATTGCGGGTCATTCCTGCATTAGCAGTTGTGGAGACCGTTCGTTAGTCGCGCAATTTTATCCCCAGATTTGTGGGTGAATCGAAGCCATTTAGCGGGCATTGGGGGAGCAGCGGTATGATCACGAGATACGGTATCCGAAACAGAATTCGTGGGGTGTTGCTGACGCAATCAACGTTCTCAGCAGTGATGCTTACAGCAAATACGGCCTCAGGCATCAACTGGCCACAAAAGGTGGTTATCTCACGTTCTCTATTTGCTCTGCGAGTTGTAGCGCTGCAGTTTTATCCATCGGACCGTCTGCGGCGAGTGCATCAAGATAGCGCCTTACGACGCCGTCAGTCGGCTCCACGCCGGCAGCTCGCAAGATTTTCGCTCCACCACTACGGCCCGTCCCCTCACCAAATACAAGTGTACGCTCGCCGCCAAACATGGCAGGGTCAAACGGCTCGAACAATCCCGGCTCGTCAAGCATAGCAGCTGTGTGGATACCGGCTTCGTGAGTCGTCGCTGCCGATCCAAGAATCGGTTTTCGAGCAGCGATGCTCTCGTCGAGGAAGTCCATTGCTTCCTCTGCCACAGGAATAAGCGATTCATGGTTGACGTCGAATGGATCCCCATATTCGAGCGCACTGAGCGCGATCACCTCCTCAAGCGAGGGATTGCCAACACGCTCACCCAACCCCCCAATGCTCACGTCAGCGTTTTTGACGCCGCATTCATAGGCCTTCATGACGTTTGCTGTCCCGACCCCGAGGTCATTGTGGAAATGAACACTGACTCTTCCCAGGTCGAACTGTTCGGAGAGGGAACTGAGTGTCTCACCAACGGTTTTGGGTGACCGACATCCGACCGTATCCGCGAGCCCGATCATCGGGAGAGCATCGTATCGCTCGAAGACAGCGTTCAATCTGTCCTCAGATGTCCGAAACCCATCGAGAATCATCAGCTGGACATCGGCACCTTGAGCACGTCCTGTTTCGATGGCGTCGTCTATCATCGCGAGGACGCTTTCGAACGACTTTTTCAGGTCATGATTGAGGTGATGCTCCGAAACCGGGACGAACACTTCGATGAACTCCGCGTTTGCGTCGAGAGCTGCTTCTACGTCTGCTGAGACGGCTCTGGCAATCGCTACAATATCTGCATCGACGGCTCCAGTCAGTTCACGTACCACAGCCTGTTCTCGGTCCCCGGCAGCCGGAAATGCCGGTTGGATCCGTGTGACGCTCAAGCGATCGATAGCTTTGGCGGCTTGGACGCGTTGGTCGACCGAATATGAACGGCCAGGCATCTGAGCTGCTTCACGAACGGTTACATCCGTCAACTCCACTCAGATCACCTCCTCACTTCGAAGCTGTTGGTACTCCTCTTTGGTTAATCCGAGTCGCTCACGGTAGACTGCTCGGTTGTGTTGGCCGTGCTCACCGCCAAGGTGTCTAACCTCGCCCGGCGTCTCGGAGAGTTTTGGCACCGGTGCATGCGTCGCCACGTCACCGAGTTGTTCATCGGGCACCGAGAGCATGTCATCACGAGCTTGGTATTGAGCATCAGCGAACGTATCCGCAATGTCGTATACCGGCCCGACCACTGCACCAGCACTCTCCATTTTCGCAATCGCTTCGTCGGTTGAGTGCTCGCGACACCACTCTCCGATCACGCGATCGATAGCATCCGCGTGTTCAACCCGGTCGGCATTCGTCCGGAACCGTGGGTCATCGACGAGGTCGGATCGACCAATGCCCGCCATCACGTTCTCGAAAATGTTCTGTGAAGAGGCGGACAGCGCAATGTATCCATCCGCTGTTTCATAGAGGTTCCGTGGTGAGGATCGAACGTCTCGATTACCGGTTCGAGTAGGGACGACACCGTTGGTATCGTAGGCTTCGACGTCGCCGATCATCAACCGAAACAGTGGTTCGAAGAGACTGACGTCGATCACCTGCCCGGACTGTCCACCATTGTCGCGAGCGTAGAGTGCGAACATCGCACCCTGAACGGCGAACATCCCGGCAGTGAGGTCCGCCAGCGGAATCGGAGGCGAGAGTGGTGGGCTCTCCCCGAATCCATTGATGTGCGAAAAAGTAGAAAGGGATTCGGCGATCGTGCCGAATCCCGGTTTCGTTGCTCTCGGGCCAGTCTGCCCGTATCCGGAGAGACGCACCATGACGAGGCTCTCGTTCCGCTCGCTGAGCGAATCGTATCCAAGATTCCAGCGCTCCATCGTCCCTGGGCGGAAGTTTTCGACAACGATGTCGACATCCGCTGCAAGCGAGCGTGCCAACTCTTGACCTTTCTCCGTGCTCAGATCCAACGAGATATGCTTCTTGTTCCGTCCGAGATTCTTCCAGTAAAACGAATCACCACCGGCATCCGGAGACCAATCACGTACCGGGTCGTTGTAATCCGGATGTTCAACCGAGAGCACCTCAGCACCGAAATCGGCGAGCATGACGGTCGTGAAGCCACCGCTGACCATCGTCGAGAGGTCGAGAACCTCAAGGCCTGCCAGTGGGGTATCTGTGTCTGTCATCCTTATTCTGCCTCCACACCGTCTGGTTTCGGTCGCCGAATTCGTTCGCCGCTCGATCTGAACAAGTGGACGTTCTCCAGCGCTGCACCGATCGTGATGACATCACCGACGGCCAACTCATCAACCGAATCGGTAACCACGTTGACCTGGTTGTCACCGTCGAGTGAGGTGGTATGGACCACATAGTCTATCCCGAGCGGTTCGATCACGTCAACAGTCACGTCAAATTCGAGGTCGCCGCCACCGACCGTGAGATACTGGGGTCGCACCCCGAGCAATACCTGATCCTCAGAACTGGTAGAGTTCGGCAAGGGTAGGGTCGTCGATTCGACGCGCCCGACTCCATCGTTAACATCCACAGCGAGAACGTTCGTGGAAGGAGTTCCGATAAACGTTGAAACGTGTCTCGAGACCGGATCATGGAAAATGGATTCGGGTGAGTCGAACTGTGCTACCCGTCCTTCGTTCATCACCGCGATCTTGTCGCTCATCGTCATCGCCTCGTTTTGGTCGTGAGTGACGTAGACAAACGTTGCATCGAGTTCGTGATGGAGCCGTTGGAATTCAACCCGGAGCGTCTCTTTAAGCTTCGCGTCAAGGTCACTCATCGGCTCATCCAACAGCAGTACTTCAGGGTCCTCAACGAACGCACGCCCGATCGCAACCCGCTGTTGCTGGCCACCGGAGAGTTCGGACGGCGACTTATCGAGTTGGTCCTCGATTTGCAGGCTCTGTGCCGCTTCTTCGATCCGTTCGTTTCGTTCTTCAACGGGAACCCCGTGTATCTTCAGCCCGTACCCGATGTTCTCCCGACAGGTCATATGCGGGTAAAGCGCAATGTTTTGGAATACCATCGAGAGCGGACGATCCTGAGGAGGGGCAGTGGTCAGATCCTTGCCACCGAAGCTGATAGTACCACTCGTCGGTGATTCGAGTCCGGCGATCATTCGCAAGAGCGTCGTCTTTCCGGACCCGGATGGCCCGACAAGCGTAACGAACTCACCTTCCGGGATCGTGAGCGAGACGTCTTCTACGGCAACGATACTCCCGAATTCCTTCGTGACGCCGTCGAGTTTGATTTCTTTTGCCATTGGTAATCACCCGTGACCGAGATTGAAGCCCTGCAGCAGGTAGTTCTGGAGAAACGCCGCAACGAGGAAGGGCGGCAGACTCATTATCAGCATCATCGACATCTGTTCGCCCCAGCCGACGAACACCTCCTGGAAGATCAGCTCGGAGCCAACCGTCAGCGGGTACAGCGCTTGGTCGTTCAGCACTACTCGCACCATCGCGTAGTCGTTCCAGGCAACGGCAAACGAGAAGATCGCGACTGAGATGTAACCAGGGCGAGCGAGCGGCAGGATCACGTCGCGTACCGCTCGCCAGCGACTTGCGCCTCGGGTCCAAGCGGACTCCTCGTAGGCGATCGGGATGTTCTGGAAGTACTGCCACATCAACCAGATCGAGAAGGGTGCGGAGATGGCCGTCACGGCTAGGATCGCCGAGATATACTGGTTCAGCAGGCCGATCTTGAAGAATATCACGTACAGCGGCACTGCGAGGACGATCGGACTTACCATGTAACTAAAGAGTACGATGCGAGCGATCAGCGACTTTCCGGAGATGTCGTATCGAGTGAGGCTGTACCCTGAGACAACCGCCAGCACCGTCGAAAGCAGGACGGACGCCCCAGTGATAATGATGCTGTTGACGAAGTAGGTTACCGTGGGTGTCCCATTGATGAGAGTTCTGAAGTTCTCCAGGGAGACTGTCGGCGGTATCAGGGTCAGATCACCACCACTGAACAAAGTCTGTGGCGATTGGATGGCCACTACGACCATTAGGTACAGCGGCGTCAAAACGAATATCGTGACGAGTATAGCGATGAGGTAGAGCCCGACGGTGGAGAGTCGCTTTTGAACAGTGTTCGGAACGAGTCCGCCAGGACCACCGAATACTCCTTCGAACATCTACTCAGCCACCTCCTGTTCGGGATTCAAGGCGACGAAATAGACGACGCCAACTATCGATAGCAACACGAACATGATGATGGCGAGGGCCGTTCCCTGGCCGAAGTTGCCGAGCCGAATCGAGAGATCGTAGACCCAGATCGGGAGCGTCGTCGTTGCTTCCGCGGGTCCGCCACGCGTTGTCAGCCAGATAATGTCGAACTTGTTGAACATCCAGATACCACGAACCAGGATGATCAGCAGAATTGCACCACGAAGGTGTGGGAACATGATGTCGCGGAACTGCTGCCACTGGGAAGCGCCCTGAACCTGCGCACGCTCAAAGTACTCATCAGGGATCGCCTGCAGGTTCGCCAAGATGATGAAAAACGCGAACGAACCCCATTTCCACACGCTAGCGGTGATGATGCTCGGCATCGCAAGCGACGCATCACCGAAAAACGCGATCGGGGCAGCGATGAGCCCGGTATCGACCAGCACTCGATTCACCAGTCCCAAATTTTGATCGAGCAAGAACTGCCAGAGGAACACGACGACGACCGTCGGGAGCAGATACGGAAATATCATTAGCGTCCGCAAGATTCCTCCGCCGCGCAGCGTTCTGTTGACGACGAGCGCAAACAGCAATCCCACGACCAAACAGAGGACGGTCGTGCTTATCGCGAAGAAGACGCTGTTCCAGAGAAACGCGAAGAACTCGCTGCTCGTAACGAGCGTGACGTAGTTTCCTAAGCCAACGAACTCCGCCGCGCCGAGCGGGTTCGCGAACAGGCTCGCCCAGATCGAATACACCATCGGGACGAACCAGAGCACACCGAAAAACAGCGCCAACGGTGAAAGCAGTGCAAAAACGACGAGTCGACTTCTATCGGTATCGCTTACCAGATTCCGGGAGCGCTCGACAACGCTCATTGCTGTGCGATCGAGCGAAGCTGCTTCGTGAGCCAATCAACGGTCCCAGCCGGTGACTTCCCGCCGTAGAGGAGTTGGTCTGCAGCCTGACCGAATAGCTGTTGACTGTACGCTTGGGCTGCGACAGCGTTCGGTGCCCCGTCATCGCCAGTGTTGAGAACGGACGCCATCGAGTCCCAGTTGTTCTCAACGAGTTCGAGAAAGGCAGGGAGAGTGTCGTAAATCTCCGCGTTCGCGTACCGCTTGTCTTGGATCGCCTCAAGCGAGGTCGGGAAGCTGAACGGCGCAGTCTGCCGAAGGTAGTCAAAGTAGTAATCGGATTCCAAGAAGAACTTCAGGAACTCTCTCCCACCTTCAACGTTGTTCGCCCCCTTGTACGAATAGATACCTTCGAAGTACGCCCACCACTGTGTGGGATCCTGACCCTGTACCGTTGGGTAGGGTGCTGGTTTGAACTTCGAGACGAGGTCCGGACGATTCGCCTGTAGCTCTTGAATGCCCAGTCCGAGTCCAGCCCATCCCACGAGCTGTTCTTGGATCAACGCGTTGCTGCAATCACTCCAATCCCACCCACTCGCCTGTGGTCCGAACTCGTTGATATTTTGCAGCCACTCCATGGTCGCAATGGCCTTCTTTCGGTTGTCATCGTTATCGAGGACGATCTCGATATTGTTGCCCGTACCGCTGTATGGGTTGACGCCGCCGTTCCAGAGCGTCTGATTCATATGTGTCGTGGCGGCGTTCGTGCGACCGGATGGGACGACGTATGGCGACTGGTCTTCTTCGTTTTGGATACGTTCGGCTTCCGCGAGCCACTCACTGCGGGTGCGGGGATTGCCCTGAACAACATCCGAGCGATACATCATCATCAGTGGTGAGGCCACAACGGGCACGAGATATGATTCACCGTCGACCCGAACCGGATCCTCAACCCCTAACTCATCTACGACACCGGTTAGCGGTGCAGTGAGTCCTTCGAGCGTTTCGGTATAGCAGTCAGCAGATGTCTCGAAAATCAGAGCTGGGAGGTTCCCCGCGGACTGCATTTTCGCCACCTGCTCGTTCATCGATGTCCCCTTCGGGAGCCAGGTGATCTCTACGGTGTAGTCGGAGTTGGAGTTGAACTCCTGGGCGGCAGCGTCCCATACATCCCGAGCAGAACGGTCGTTGAGAAATGTGACTTTGTTATTGGCCCCTCCTTGATTGTTTGCGCTGCCGTTCTGGCTCACATTGCTTCCACTGCTTTCGCTAGTCCCGTTGCTTCCGTTTTGGTTTCGACCGGCGTTCCCGCTTCCACCGATGCATCCAGCAAGGCCGACACCGAGCGCCCCACCAGTTGCCCGGAGGAGGTGTCGTCGCGTCTTTCCTTGTTGACGTCTGCTACCATTACCCATATACACTAATTAAGGTGTTAGAACTTACTCCTACCACCTACAGTTGAGGGCTCTTTAAGTGGCTATGGGGATCCCATGACGTCGATACTACTGGGATTCATCACCTCGATCCGCAGCAGGAGAACGGTAGAACGAGTATGAGCGGAGTATACTATGTCTACCAATCTGTGAGGTCGGTATCCACCCGAACCGCTGCCATTGATTGGGGCGGTTACGCTGGTGAATCGGATTTCAGCGTCTCATCGAGGATTTTGGCCTCGGCTTTTCGGAGATGCTCAAGGAACGTTGTGTGTGAAATATCTAATTGCTCAGCAAGAGGCTCTAATTCGGTGTCCCGAGGCCAGTCGAAGTATCCTTGGGCATGCGCGAGTGAAATCACCTCCTGCTGACGTGAAGAGAGCAGTGCCGCAGGGCCCTCAATAGGGGTCAGTTGACGAACGTTGATATCACCCAGTTGCCGGAGATCAGCGATGATATCTTTGAGGTCATCCCTCTCGAAAACGACGATCTCGAACATTCGTGTGTGGACTTTAAACTGGTTCACATTCTGGAACAGGCCATGATTTCTCCGAATTACTGGAATTATTCCGGATGATTTCTTGGTAATAAGGAGCAGTGTCTCAGATACTAGTTCAACTGATCGGACGCTCTCATCCCGGTCCAGCAGTTTGGCTGCTTCCTCTCGATACCGGCCAGCATCAACCACGAACTTAATCATATTTTCATTGAATGTTTCAAAGTAGTAGACGGAGAATGGCTCCTCTTTGAACTGCTCCATCTCGCTGAGTACGAAATCGCTATTCAGCTCGATGTGAATCTTCACACTGAACATTGTTGACGATCTATCTTTGTCAAGCATCAAAGTTGCGGCAACTCTGTGACGGGGTCACTAGAAGAGGTAATGGTCAAAGCGCTGTGGCGGCACGAAGTATGATGCTCAAGCTTGCGATACACCAGTGGGCCAGAATGGCTGAGGACCATGGGTTTGTGCCATCGAAGCTCGTAGCCCCCCACCCCTCATGAACCCTTCCGAAACGAGCGGTCAACAGTCGCCCGATCTCGTGCTCTACGGTGGGAAAGGCGGGGTCGGGAAGACCACCTGTGCGGCCGCACATGCGCTCGCACGCTCGATCAAACCGGAGACGACTGCACTCGTCATCTCGACCGATCCCGCCCATTCACTTGGCGATTCACTCGAATGCGATCTCAGTGGCGAGCCAACGGCGGTGACTGATTCGCTGTGCGCGCTTGAGGTTGATGCCGAGGCCGGACAGGAAGCCTATCGCCGGGTTATCGAAGCGCTCGCAGGTGAATTCCGGAGTGCGGGCCTCCGACTCGGAGACGATGACTTAGAGCGTCTCTTCAGGGCGGGTTTGATCCCAGGTGGGGACGAGGTGGCTGCACTCGAATATTTCGCCCAGTACGCCGAAGCGGAGTACGATTGTGTGGTGTTCGATACGGCTCCGACCGGGCATACACTCCGATTGCTCGACCTCCCAGCCGTACTCTCGGAAACGCTGGGCGTGGCAGGCGAAGTCCAACAGCGCGTCAAACGAACGGCGACGGCGGCCCGAAGCATGGTGTTCGGTCCAGCGGCGTACTGGGGGGCCGGAGATGAGACTGACGAAGTGGGCTCGCTTCGTGATCGAATTACCATGGTGGGGGACCTCCTCCGGGATCCGGAACGAACCCGATTCCGCGTTGTGCTTACGCCCGAACGGATGGCCATCGCCGAGGCGGAGCGCCTCGTCGCCCAACTCGATGAGCTCTCGATACCGGTCGATTCCCTCGTTGCGAACAGGGTCTTTGAGAACGCCGAGGACTGTCCGTGCGAGCGGTGCCAGCGCGACGCGGAGCGGCACGCACGACGGCTCCGGGAGATCGACGAACGCTTCGAGCACGCCGTGGTGAGTGTTCCGCGGCTCGCGGGCGAAGCACAGGGCCTCGATACGCTTTCGGAGTTTGGGTCGTCCTTGTTCGCGGGGACACAGAAGAGGTGAATGCACACATGCCGAGAGCACCGGCAAATCCAGCGCTGATAATGCATACTTGAGGTCTACTTTTCTCGCTTGACTCCGTAGAGACTACTATGACCACCATTACTGGTGCTTGGTCCGAAACCCGACTCGAAGATTTTTTACAGAAATCGCGGATTCCGATTCGCATTGCAACCCAACGAGGGGATGGTTCGCTATGGATGGTCGCGTTGTGGTATCAGTATCAGAATGGTTCATTTGAGTGTGCAACCGGGGCGAACTCACAGCTGGTACGATTTCTCAAGCGCGACTCCAAGGTAGCGTTCGATGTCTCGACGAATCACCCGCCGTATCGCGGTGTCAGAGGGAACGGAAGTGCCACGATCTCGTCCGACGATTCAAAGACAACACTTCAGGCCCTCATCGAACGATACCTCGAGGACACCAAGTCCGACCTCGCGAAGTGGCTGTTGAGCGACGACCGCGAGGAAGTCCGTATCCGAATTTCCCCTGACAAGATGCATAGCTGGGACTATGCCAACCGAATGCAAGAATTCGGCAACACCACCTCGTGATCTCGTTCCTGTATACGGGTCTGCTATCGAATATTCGTCGTCTCTACCAACACTGCTGTGTCGTGAAACGCAGCTTCCGTATTCAGTACGACTGTTGAAAGCTACCACCAACCAATTAGTTCACAACGAAGCGAAAGATCCGGCTCCCGTTTCTGATGACGAGAAACACGGAGTGGGGTTTCAAAGGGTGAGACAGGAATCCCGAAGTGATTTCAGACCCGCGCCCGTCCATCAGTGAGATGGGCAAACTAATTCTCAAACACGATGTCGTGGAACTCATGCGCCGCGAACGCGAATTCGAAGCGACATACAGCAGTTAACCGGGGAGTCAGAGAGTGATGTTCGCGTTCAATCTACCGGTTTCGGGTGGAAGCAAGTCAGTGTGTCACACATCATCACTTCGACTGGAAACGGCACTCTCCCCATACCCACTGGAAACGGCGGTGTAGAGAGCGGATAATTTGACCGGAAACGCCGTCTTTTCGATATTCATTCGTCTCGAGAACCCTCAATAACCGAATAGCTTGCCGAACGCCATCGGATTGCATGAGTGTGGCTTCACCGCCGATAGAGACGAGAACGCCTCGTGAAACATCCCTTCTCGTGGTATTGAGAAAGTAGATACGAGCAGTGCCGAATCACTGCCTACGGAGATCGCGGTCCCTACAGCGGGCGCTTTTCGTCCGGCCGCTGCAAACCACGTCGCCGAAACAAGAAGTCCCGCCCTCAAGCGCGAGCCGCGAGACGAGTAGTAGGGCGGGGAGGCTGTCACCGAAGGTATCGACGAATTGATTCGCGGCGAGCAGGCGTTCAAAGGGATGTACGACGGGTCGACTGAAATCGAACGCTGGCGGATCACGGTTCCCCGCTTGGCCGAACAGTGAAGCCATACACGGCACGGCTCGGTTCTCGCCGTTAGACGCCTCCCAATGAACATCCGAACATGTCTCATACCCGTTCCGGAGTCGGCACGGATGATGATACCTCGATGAATGCCGCTGCTCGTCGTCGGCCTCGAGTACGCGACGCTCATCGATACCCATTTGATGGCCAATGGTCTCCACCCCTCGTATCGGGAATTCGCTCGGAGACCGTGATTCCATCGACGCCTCCGCTTCGGACACGGCAGATGACCGCCTCGGGACTGCGCCGCTCACCCCGCCGCACCCCGCTTGCCGCTCACCCCTCTGGGCTGGCGCCCCCGGGGTTCGCTCCCGGGGGTTCGGGGGTTCGCTGCTCGCCGCTCGGCGGACACCGCATCGCCGCTGCGCTGTCCATGCCAATCACTTTCCGCCCCCCTGCGGCGCACGGGGTCGGGACACGCTCGTCGTTGGCCTGCATCATTTCGCTGCACTCCGCACCCGGAGTCGCCCTGCATCGGTATCCGCTTCTCGGAGGTCACCTGCGGTGTGCATCGCCGGTGAAGCTACCCGTCGCTCATTGCGGCATCTGCATGGCCACCTCAGCTCCGGGGAGGGTACCATCCGTCGCGAGGTAGATCCATGGGCCTGTCTGTTCTGTGTTCTACCACATCGCAGAGAGGTAGTGTGGCTGATGACTTTCGTGTCACAGGTCGGAGTGCATGGTTGCATCGGCACGGTCCACCGGGCCATCATTGTCTCGATGTTTCGGTGTGCGGAGATCCGGTCAGGCAGGCGCCGCGGGGTGCACTGGCGCACACCGTATCACTGGTTGACTGAGGCCCCATATCGGGCAAACCCCTCTTGCCCCCCCTCTATAGTTGTCGGGCGGCGGCGTCCCGGTATGGACCCGGTACAACAGGGGGCCTATCATACCGGCATGCGGCATACCGGTATAGCACAAATCGGGCCAACATACCGGTATGCTATCGTACCGGGTCAGATGTGGCCAATGTATACCGGTACAATCCATACCGGTACATCGCGTACCGGTCTGAACGGGCGGGGATAGTTAAGTGGGTGAGCCAGAATCGGGGACCATGGAAATCAACGAAGCCAACATAGACAGGTTGGGGTAAGATACTTTATAGATATCATATACTGATGAGGAGGACTCGACGAACACGGTTGACGTTCGGAGATAAGATCCAATACCACGGAGGTAATGTTGAGTCGGGGGATCGGGTCGCTCTCAATAAGAGGGTGAAGCGACGCTTCGGTCGACTCGAGGATGGGGATCTTGTGCCAGTGCGCTCTTATGAAGTGCATTATCGGTGGAGAGCAGTCGGGTGATTTCGGTAACTGAATGGTGGCTCCATCGGAACCGATCTGCTAGATTCAGCGGCTCGGACGCACCTTCTCAAATCCGGATTGAGCAACCCAGTCGCCGCCAACAATCTACTACACATGAGCGATGTCGGTACCTCAGGCAATAGATTGCCCGTCATAGCTGGCCTGAGACTTACTCATAGCCACCACCTCACTGTAAATAGTGCTCACCCGTGTCAATTACTGACAGGAACACGAATGTGATCGATGACAGCTGTGATGTTGACGCCATCGTGATCGGAGCCGGCTTCTCTGGACTGTGTATGCTCCACCGTCTCTGCGAGCAGGGCTTGTCCCTTCGCGTCCACGAGAAAGCCAATGACGTCAGGGGAACGTGGTACTGGAACCGGTATCCTGGTGCACGCTGTGACAGCGAGAGCCACATCTACTGCTATTCGTTTGTGGATGAGTTACACGAGGAATGGGAGTGGAGCGAGCGCTACCCTGAACAGCCTGAAGCCCTTGAATATCTTCGATTCGTCGCCGATCGGTTGGACCTTCGGGGCGATATCACGTTCGATACAGAATCAAGGTCAGCTATTTTATGATGGGTCCAAAGCAACGTGGAGCATCGAGACAGCGGCGGGTGAACGAGTTTCAACGCAGTTTGACCAAATAAACATCGAGGAGAAAATAAGTCATACTTCATTGACAAATGGGGTCAAAGAAGAATATAGTATAGAAATCAGCCATCAACGGCGAGTAGAGTCACAAATCTACTGCCAGATAGCCACAATCCATAGGATACTCCAGCCTCGTCTTAACCTTATGAAATAAAACGTGCCTTCTTAGAGTCTCAGTTGACATGACGTCCTCTATGCTGTGGTCTCCTTCGCATTCGATTCCTCCGCCGTCTCATAGCTGCTATCAGCGTTAGAGATGGTTCTCACATCCACAAACGCTATACTCGTCATATCTTCGGCACCCTTAGCATCCCGACGAGGCTCTGCCCGTCGGAACTGTCAACGACAACGGATTCCGACCGGTCGTGGTGTATACCAAGTTGTGGCTGCTGAGCCACTCGTGATATCGGGCGTCGGATATCGTCTCCGGGGCGCTCGGGAAGAGGTGAGCTCCCGTGGTGGTCCACGACTCGGCGGAGAGGACCGGACATCTCGGCTGCGGCCCATCGTTTAGCCAGTTCGCGACGGGCGTGTACGATACCTGTGTTCGAGTCGGGTAGTAGAGGATTCCGACCTTCCAAAGGGAGTGCTCGGTCGTCCACTGGCCGGGGACGTGGTTCGTGGCGAACGTCGTGCCATCGAACTCCTCGGGGGTGGTGGTGCTTGGATAGGAGAGCGTATCGAGATCGACGAACGCCAACGGAGCCGTCACGGCTGCACTCGCCACTAATACGGTGCCGAGGGTTACTTGGATGGAGTGACGACTTGGTTTCGATATTCGTCCTTGGGAGTAAGCGTGGAGGCCACCTGCCGCGGTCAGTGAGGCGAGGACGAACAGCGGGAGATGAACGAACGTCTGGGCTCGCATCACCGTGCCGAAGAATTCGGGGGTCAGCGACGCGGTGAGCGCGAAGAAGACCTCGGCAATCGGAGCGACGAGGAGTGCGACGACGACGGCCCCGTCCCGGGGATCGGTCGCGGCCAGCGGAAGCCCATAGCTCGCCAGTGCCGCGGGGACGAGAAAGACGAGTACGAGCACCAAGATCGGAAGCGGTGTCGTTACGGTTCCCGGGAATATCGGGAGGAAGACGTTCGCGACCAGAACGGTGTATCCGAACCCGATAGCACCAATGAGGATCGTTCGCTGAAGGCGCTGGCTGGTCGAGCGAAGCCAGAGGATACCGACCACGAGAACGATGAGCCAGGCGACGAACAGTCCCGGATAGGCCGCCACTCGACCGACGTAGGGGACCGTGAGCCCGAATCGAGCAGCGACATTATAGTAGAGCGCAAAGTAGCCCCAGAACCCACCGACGAGCGCGATACCGACCGTGGCGATGCGGGTGGTTGGAGCACGGAGGATCTGTGTCGTGAGGACGCCGAGGATCGTGAGAGCCGCAATGAGCGTACTGAAGGTGTGGACGAGGGGGAACGTGACGGTGAGCACGATGGTCGTCGCGAGCCAGGCTGCTCGCCGCGTTCGGACGGCTCTGTGAACCGCGATCGCGAGCAGTGGGACGAGCAGGATGCCGATCGCCTCCTCGTCGGCGACACCGGTTCGTCTGAGGTAGAGCCCTTCGACGGCGAGCCCCAGCCCGGCGAGAACGGCCGCATACCGGACCTTTCGACTGGGAAGACTGAGTCCTACACCGAGACGGCGGACGATGGCGACGGCCGTGAGACAGGAGCCGGCTCCGAGGACGGCGATGAGCAGTTGCGCCGTCTTTACGGGTCTCATGTCTACGACGGCACTGAGCATCGCCAGTTCGTTGGCGAAGACGAAGTTGTCGGCACGGAACTGATCCAGCGGGATGGAACCGGTCGCGAGCGTATCCCGCGCGAGAGCCGCATAACCGAACCCGTCGGTCGTCGCCGGGTATGGGCTCCAGTGCAGCGTCAGCGTCCGCATCCCGAGCGCCACCGCGAAAACGGCGAGAACGACGACCAAGTACTGCTGTTTTCGACTCATTCTAGTAGAGAGGTCGCGCTCTCTGAGAATCGTTGAGGATGGAACGGTAGTGGTTCACGTGAGCCGTCGATCGCCGGTCGATAATTGCAAAACGGTCCACAGTTACTCTATTCCTCTATGCTGAATACCATACGGCCACTCCGCTTAACTGTGGTGTGTTGGCTCTTCGAAGGATACTGGCGCTCTCGGGCTCCCGAAATATCGTATCGGTCTGGTTCGGCTGTATGGGATGTTGATCCCGGTGTTTTGATTTCGGGGTAGTGACATAGAAGCAAAGTTTATAGGTGTGTGTCTATACAAGTTACTCAGAAACTGAGTAACTATGGTCGTAGAATCAAACGCGGATGGGGAGACTGGGGGAGAGGCGGACGAGGAGCGAGAACAGGAGGCGGTTGATGCACATCTGGACGGGGTCGCCGATGGCTGTGGGTGTACGGAAGTCTGGGAGCACCTCTCCGAGCACCGCGATGGGTGAGCGAGTGCGGATCGGTTCGTCGAACCAATAGGATTGGCGGCCCTATTGGCGACCGAGAGGCGATGATGGCATCCGATAGGTTGATCTCCCCACACTGATCCTCTTCCAAAACTCCGAGAGGTTAGCAGAAATCTGGAGCTGGTCATGGTCCGTCTGACCTCTCACCGCGTATCTTCATGACTTCCGTTGCTGGTATCGCGGGCGTTCGTCCGGCAGCTATATTTCATCATATATTGAACAATATGAAATTAGATTTCGGAATAGTACAACTGCGGTATGAGGACTGACACTGAGTGTTTTTGGGATATATAATCTACCGGAACCGGTAGTATTATTTCCTCTCCGAACAAGTGGATTTTGGACGGGGAACGGTAGTTGATGGAACTATACACAGGGTATGACACAGGGGGCAAATGAACCTACCGTTAACTCTTCTGCTCGGGATAGTTGCGCTTGGAATACTTCTTTGGGGTTTCGAGCGCTATCGATCCCGATTCAGCAAAAGTGAACTACTCATCGCGGTAGTGGCCGCGATAGCGCTCTTCGCGATCGCATTCGTTCCGACGGTGTATGACTGGGTCGGGAACGCCCTGAACATACGTAGACGGTACGTGACTATTTCCTTGCTCGCGAACATCGGGCTCATCGGCTGTGTGCTTTACTTGGTATCCCTGATCAGGAACACTCGCACGAGGGTCAACGACCTCACGCGGAGCCTGTCGGTCGACCAGGCGGACGCGGCCATCGCGGACGGTGGGGAGGACATCCTTAGCATCGTGATCCCGGCGTACAACGAAGAGGAGACGATCAGGGACGTCGTCAGTTCGCTCCCCGAGAAAGTGTGGGGTCACCTGGTGCAACCGGTCGTCGTCTCTGATGGGTCGGCGGACGATACGGCAGTTCGCGCTCGGGATGATGGTGTCGTTGTGGTCGAGCACCCATTGAATCAGGGCCAGGGTGGAGCGCTGCGGACGGGTTTCGAGATCGCGAAGAAGCAGGGCGCGTCCATCGTCGTCACCATGGATGGCGATGGACAGCATCCAGTCGACGAACTGGAGGCGTTGGTGAGCCCGGTCGTCGACGACGAGGCGGACTACGTCATGGGGTCGCGGCACAAGGGAACGGACCGCTCCGGGAATCACCTCCTTCGACGGTCGGGTATCCGGGCCTTCACGGCCATGATAAACGTGCTCACGAAATCCTCGATCACGGACTGTACGAACGGTTTCCGGGCGATTCGTGGGTCGGACCTCGACAAGCTGCTCCTGACCGAAGAACGGTTCAGTGCGCCGGAGCTGATCATCGAGGCTCGAAAGAACGGGCTTCGGTTGAAGGAGATCCCGATCACCATCGAGAAGCGACAGGCCGGCGAGACGAAGAAGCCACGCCTCGGCTACGCGGTCGGGCTCACGCGTACGATACTAACGACGTGGATACGATAAACAGCCAGTGAGAGCCAGTCTACCGAGCGGGAGGGCGAAATGAAGTTACTGTACGTCAACAACACCTCGTTTCTCTCGGACGGTGGTGGAGGGGAAGAACGGGCGAACGAGATCACGAAACGCCTCGCGGCGAGAGGACACGACATAACGGTCGTGATGGGGAAGACGGACCCGGGACTTTTGAAGTGGCACAACGACCACGGACGTCGATTTCGCCACGTGACGTGTGTCCCGGAGTTCGTATTCGGGTACGGATCGCTCGGTTACTTCCTCTCGCGATACCTCTTCGCGTTCGTGAGTCTCCCGGTGGTGGTCTGGATGCTCTGGCGGGAGGAGTTCGACGCCGTGGTCGAAACGATGACGCCCTATCCCACGTTCGCGGTCCTCGCAGCGAAGCTTTTCGAGGTGCCGATCGTCGCGACCCGCCACGAGTTCTTCGATTGGGACTGCTACGAGGTACACGATCCGCTCACGGCGACGATCCAGTTGCTGGTGCAGAACTTTTTGCGGTTGTTCGAGTATGCAGCGCTGGTCGTGCCGACAGAACACGTCAAGGAGGAGTTCGTGGCGTACGGCGTCCCCGAAGAACGCCTCACCGTGATCCCGAATGGCGTGGAGTACGAACGCTATCAACGGCCGGATATCGATACTGAAGAGGGCCGACTTGTCGTGGTCGGCCGGCTAACGAAGCGAAAGCGACAGGACCGACTGATCCACGCCGTCCGGCAGCTTCGTGACGATGGCTACGACGTTCGATTGGACATCCTCGGCGACGGGCCGATGCGAGACCGATTGGAACGGCTGATCGCTGACCTCGACTTGGATGCACACGTTACGATGCAGGGGTTCGTCGACGAAGACGAAAAGTTCGACCTGCTCAATCGGGCGGAACTGTTCGTCTTCGCTTCCACACAGGAGGGATTCGGGATCGTCTTGCTGGAAGCGATGGCCGCCGGCCTGCCGATCGTCGCAAAATATCTACCAGTGTACGAGGATTTCTTCATCGACGGAGAAAACGGCTATTTGTTACGTGATAGCAACGGTAGTACTGACGAGTTCGTGGCCGCTGTTCAGGACGTACTCGACTCACCTTCGATCAGAGACGAAATGAAATCGAAGAATCTGCGTACTGCTGAACGCTATTCGTGGAGTACCGTCGCAGCGCGAACGGAGACGATACTCGCGACGACGATAGCATGACTCACGTACTCCTGTTCGCTCCGCTATATCCACCGTACAGTGGTGGCTCGCCGACCTACTTCTCGAATTTGGTTGACTCGCTTTCCAGCGAACATACGTTTTCGATTGTTACAGCATACCACTCCGACGAACCGATCGTCGAGGGATCCGATGGTTACGTGATATATCGAGTGATTCCGTTCTATCAGTCGCTCCCAGCTCCCGTTCGGCTGTTGCTCGAATCACTCACCGCGTTCGTTGTCTCGCTGTACCTCATGCTGAGTCGTTCCATTGGGGTTGCACACATTCACGCGACGTCATACGCATCGCCGGCTATCGCGGTCGCAGCCTCAGCGACCGATACGCCGGTCATCTACGACTGTCGTGATCTCTCGTTCCCTCCCTGGATCGTCAACATCGGGACCCAGCCGCTCGTGTTCAGTTGCGCTCCGAACGTCGACAACATTCTCGGGCAAGAGGGCGTCCCAGAAGATAGAATCGTTCGTGTGCCGATCACGAATCCAGAATACGTCTCCGAATACGCTGATAACGATGCAAAGACGAGCAGTGATGGATCATCTTCGTTCACAATAGTGTACGTCGGAAATCTCAGGGAGTTCAAAGGAGTCGGAATACTGATCAAGGCGGTCGAAGACCTCATCCAAGAGATAGATGGGATACAACTCCGCGTCATTGGGAACGGCCCACATCGGTCGACGCTACAGGAATACGTCGATGAGGCAGGCTTGGGAGAGCACATTGATTTCGCTGGAGAGAGAGATCATCGGGAAGCACTCCAATGCATTTCCCGTTCGGACGTACTCGTCCATCCCTCGGATAGAGAGACCGGCCCACGCTCGGTTACAGAAGCGATCGAACTCGGCACGACCGTCGTCGCAACACCGGTCGGAATCGTACCGGAAATCGTCGAAGAGGGGGCAAATGGAGTGATTGCAGAACGGTCCGTGGACGGGATCAAAGAATCGCTCATGACCGTATATGCTGGTCGTGAGCGGAGCGGGTTCCTTACGGGAGAGAGAAGCGGGGAGAGGGTGTACGACTGGGAAACAGTTGAAAAAACGGTTTCCGAGAGCTACTACAGTCATTCAGACCGATAAGGGGATGGTCGTTCGCTATTTTTGATATTTCGACACTCTTGGGGGCTGAAGTTATGCATAGTGGTAGTTTTTGTCTGGAGAACCGACAGTTTTTTCTAACGAGAAGGGGATTGGATACACAGTGTCCCCCGTCACCATAATCGGCCTCGATGGCGCGCCATGGAAACTATTAGGGCCGTTACTGGACGATGGAGAACTCCCGAACATATCCCGTCTCATCACGAGTGGTTTCTCCGGTTCGCTCTATAGCACGGTTCCATCTCGGACGAGTCCCGCCATTCCGTCACTCTATACTGGTTGCGATCCCTCTGAACTCGGGTTCATCGGGTTCACCAAATCGAACGGAAAAACGATCTCGTCGAACGACATCGACCTCCCTCGAATATGGACGATCCTTGACCATCACGATGTTCGCTCGTCGGTCGCCAACGTCCGAACGACTTACCCACCCGATCGGACCAGTGGCGTGGTTATCGCGGGTGATCCTGCACCAGGCGAGGATAGCGATTATGCGCATCCGCCGGAGATCCGTGAGCAGATCAAAGGATTCCGCGCCGAAGATCTCGACCACCGCCGACACGAAGAACTGGTTCCCGCCTCGGACTACGCCGACGAGGTGACTGATATCTCGATCGAGATATTGAATCGTCGTTTCCGGTCGTTCATGGAGATACTTGCGACCGAAGACTCGCAGTTCAACATGTTTTGGATTGGCGGGACGGACTTCCTCCAGCATCGACTTTGGGGCCATTCGGAACAGCTCAAACGATTCTACAAAGCCGCAGACAGATGCATTGGTCAGGTGCTCGAAGCCACGGACGGTGATCTGTTCGTCCTCAGCGACCATGGATTCTCCACGCCGTCGGAGTGGAAATTCCATCTCAATCAATGGCTCCATCAGGAAGGGTACGTGAAACTGTACGGTGGGGCGGTTGGAAGCAGAGCGATTCGCGTCGGGCAGACGCTAGCGCGAAAGTATGTTCCGACGAAGTATCTCTTGCAAGTACTGAACTATCGAAACGGAACGTCGGATGAGGACCCGGATCCACCGTGGTTCGACAGCTCATACTTGAACACCCCCGGGGTAAAACCGTCTTCAACCGCGCAGCTCGGGTCACCATCGACGATTCACATCAACGCATCGGGACGAAAACGATGCCAAATCGCCAGCGAAATCATCTCCAAACTCGAATCCGTCCGGACACCGACCGGTGACGCAGCAATCGAGAACGCGTGGCTCGGGGAAGAACTCTACAGCGATGGGAGGTACAGCGAAGACCTTCCCGATATATTCATCCAGGCGAGTGATTCCATCGGGATCGACCCGCAGATCACTTCTTCGAGCTTTTCCAAGAACTCTACACAGCGAACAGGTCACGTACATGCTCGAGAAGGCGTATGGTTGGGAGCCGGACCCAACGTCGAATCGCAGTCGGAGGCATACGACGCGACGATAACTGATGTCGCCCCAACTGTCCTACACATGCTGGACGTACCGGTAGGGGAACACATGCATGGATCCGTACAACAGGACCTGCTTACAAACGATGCTCCGATCCGAACGGAAAACTACCAGCGGAGCGTGAAAAGAGGGGTACAGAGCAAGGAGGATCAAGCGGAAATGGAGGAGTGGCTGTCCAATATGGGGTACTTATAAATCAGTGTATGAGAACTCAAGCGAAACGTGACATTCACGGCATCACTGTATTTTTGTGCAATTGTCTGCTGGTAGAAATACAATGACCGATTACAACGTAGTACTTCTTACAGTCGACTGCTTCAGATATGATCGGTGTGGATTCAACGGGCGGAATGAGTCCCCGACACCGTTTCTGGATTCGCTGGCCGAACAGTCGGTCGTATGGGACAATGCGTACTCTACCGGACCGATGACCCCGGAGTCAGTTCCTGGCATACTCTCCGGTCTCTACTCGTACAATTCTGCTCAGATCGGTGATGATGTAGCCATGAAATCGATCCCGGATGGACAGCCGACGCTTGCTTCGTGGCTCTCCGAAGCCGGATACAACACTCACGCTGTTCTCAGCAACACCCATCTGACCGCGGAGCGGAACTACAATATCGGGTTCGACGAGTTCTGGAATCCGACGGAAACTCGAAACGAGAGCCACGACGGAAATCAGTCCGGAGAGGGGAGGACGAGCAATGCTGTTGGATATGTACGGAGAAAGATCCAAGACAACGACAAACTCCTAAGCCCCTATTCGGTCGGCTATCTCCTGTATCGGTTCTACCAATCGCGAAACAGTTGGCCGTCACCGGGCGCAGAGCGAATCACTGACCGAACTCGGTCGACGGTCAGTCGATCCTCGACTCCGTTCTTCGTTTGGAGTCATTTCATGGATGTTCACGCACCGTACCATCCAGATACCTTCAGAGACCTCGGGACGTACAAAGGTCTGCTCGCCGATTGTGGCCGAGCTGCCGGCACACACACGCGGTGGCTGGACGAGGCATACGATTGCACCGTAGCTCACGTCGACCGCCATATCGAACGGATCGTTGATTCACTCAAAGCTAATGACCAGTGGGAGGATACAGTGCTAATCGTGACTGCAGATCACGGTGAAGCGATCTTCGATAGGGGATGGTTCGGGCATTCGGCTCGCCATTACCTCTTCAACGAACTCCTTCACGTTCCACTGCTGGTCCGGCATCCTGACAAGAAGTCGAAACGAGTTAGTGACCCGATATCATTGGCGTGGCTCAACGAGCTGATCGCGGAGGCTATCGACGAACAGCCGCCGGACTTTCCGTCGGCTAGCGGCCAGCCGTCGCTCTTCGAGGACACCACTGAGAGCACCGTTCTGGTAGCAGATGGGCTGGACGAGCAAGGACACTCCGTCGCCGCCATCGACACGAACGGCAAGTATATCGTCCATTCATCGGGAGAGCTCCGGGATAACCGGAGTTTGGTTTGGCACGAAGACGATACGTACTACGATTTGCAGTCGGACCCGATGGAACAAGCGCCTCTCTCGGGGGAACAGGCCAGTGATGAGGTAGTTACTACTGCTTGCCAGTATTTAACAACCGACAGGGATCTCCCAGCGATAGATAATTCGTTATCCAACGCGACGAAGGAACGACTCCGGGATATTGGCTATCTCTCGTAAGCACTCTACTCATGACTCGATTGCTATCAAACGATGCAGCAAGGAGTTCGTGCGTAAGGAGAGCGCTCGTTCGATCGGCTGAGAACCGTACTGTTCAGTCACCGGACGGGGCAAGCCACTCATAGTAATTCTTTTGACGACCTTGAAAGAATCACCTACACGAATGTCTGGGCCCGTCATTGGGTTTGTGATCGCCGTCAACACGCTCGACAAGCACAACGCGGCGTATCCAGCGGCTCAGAACTTCATCGATCTCTACCAAGAGGAAACCCAAGAGATCAGGCTGTTCGGTCCATCAAGTTCGAGTATCGACCGAAAGGGGGTGAAATCGATCACCACCCATCGTGACTCGTCATCGAACGCGCTGACTCGGGCTCTTAACTATGTCTGGTATCAGTTTCGACTCGCCGTCGAAGTCTTTAGCGCTCGTGACGACTGTAGTTCGATGTTCTTTCACATTGGTGGGACGACGATGTTGCTGCCGGTTCTGGCGAGCCGTCTCGCAGGAATGCAGACGAACGTGTTCGTCCTTGGCTCTACCAGTCGTAGCTACCACGAGACTCACAGTCAAAACCGCTTCTCAGCCGTGGTATTTTGGATATTAGTCACACTCGAATGGCTCACCTGCCGGCTCGCGGACCGCATTCTTGTGCTCTCGAACGGAATCGTTTCGCCGAGCGACGGGAAGCTTTCGTCTCCCGAACGTATCGTAGCCAATCTCAACTATATCGACTGCACGCAGTTCGAGCGCGGGCCTCCGGCGAACGACCGACCGTATGACGTCGTTTACATCGGGCGGTTCGAACACGAGAAGGGCATAACCAAGCTCGCTCATGCACTCACACGTCTCGCCGAGCGCCGGCCCGAGGTACGCGTTCGTCTTATCGGGGATGGGTCGCTCCACGAAGAGGTAGAACGCATTCTTCGCCAGGGAGATGCTATCGAACAGGTGGAGTTGCCTGGCTGGATCGATCACGAAGCGATGCCGGATCGGCTTGCAGAGAGTCGATTGCTCGTACTGCCCTCCGAATCGGAGGGGGTACCGAAGGCGATACTCGAAGCGATGGCGTGTGGAACAGTACCCGTCGCGACCCCAGTTGGTGGCATCCCCGATATCGTTGCCGACGGTGAGACAGGGATATTGCTCTCCGAGAACGATCCGGAGACGATCGCTACCGCTCTAGAGCAAACACTGGACCGGGACGATCTCGATGAGATGGCTACCCGTGCACGGAAGTACATCCGTGATAGCCACTCCTACGACGCGACCACCGAGCGGTTTCACCGACTCATCGCGACTACTGAAAAGATGGATGTCTGAGCCAAGATAAGTTACTAACGGGATCGTCTCTGATACAACGTTCGAACGCAGGTACTAAGACCCAGCCATTGGACTATATTTCATGCTCAGGCCACGTCTCCACGAGCGGGCTCTATTGGCCGTTGGGACGATGGCATTTAGCTTGTTTACCGTAGCTGCAGTGATGATGCCTGCGGCAACGCGCTATCGTGCGGACCTCTACGGTGCGCTGTCCCCGCTCGGGTGGGTGGCTTTCGCCATAGCTGTGATATGTGGATGTCTCATTATATTCACGTCGATACGACGAGGGTCACGTTACTGGTTATCTGGTACCACAGTCATGATGGGGTCCTATGCTGTGTTTTTTTGGCTGCCGGTCGCCCGCGGATACGTACTGTTCGCTACGCCGCTCTCGGATTCACTCATTCACCTAGGGATCGTTAGAGATGTGTTGAGTTCGGGTTCGATACCGGATGTGATATACCCGGCATCACATCTCTTGATCGCACTACTTGCAAGTATCACTGACATTAAGTTGACCTTATTTCAGCCGCTTGTCGGATATCTGTTCACTCTTCTGTTGGTTCTTGGGATATTGGTTTCCGCGCGCAGACTGCTTCGCAGCCACACCGCCGGTCTCTATGCACTACTTGCAGGGCTCCCACTCCTCTACGCTAGCTACCATGTCGTCATCCTTCCTTGGTTCTACACGCTGACTATGTTTCCAATCATTCTCTACGTAGCCGATAGGTGGCTCACCGATAGGGGCGACCACCGGCCGTACGTGATGCTGTTCGTGTTCATGACAGCGATCGCGTTTTACCATCCGATGATGTGTCTACTTATTGCTGGTCTGTTGGTGAGTTATTGGGGATACCTCCGATTGGAGAGTTGGGTTCCCGGTCAAATGGACCTGAGCAGGCGTTCGGTTGGACCGCTGGTTTTCCTGTTGCTCTTTCCGCTTGCGGTCATCACTCAATGGCACCTCGGACTACCGAGAATGCAGAGTCGAATCGGTACCATTCTCCTTGCGTTCCAACAGGGTGATCAGAGCGCAGCATCGTTCGCTGGCCAAGCAGGTCAAACCAGTTACACTGTTTCCGAGTTGTTGTGGGAATATCTCGTTCTCCGCTGGGGGCCAACAGTCGTCTACATGGGAGTAGGTGGTCTCCTCTTACTTGCAGTGTGTTACCGGATCTGGCACCGAAGGACGACTATAGCTGACCGTCGAATAGCAGCCCTCTATCTTGCAAGTTTCATGACTGCTATCGCCGCGTTGGTCGTTCTCCGAACCAGAAACCCGGTGCGCGCCGTGCGATTCGTACTGCTGATAGTGGTCTACCTGATTGCACTTGCGTTCTGGAATCGCCACAGGATAGATAGCAAACTAGAGCGGTGGGATTCTCGTGTAATTGTTCATAGTCTCCTCGCAATCATCGTCGTTGTCGCTTTGCTCGCCAGTGGTATCACCTATCGTGGTGATGCACATCTCACAGAGACAACAATCGATGGAACGACGTGGCATCTTGAACATCAAAACGGCGAGAGTATCACGTTGGCACATCGGATGGCTAGAAACATAGATATATACCAAGATGGATATCGAGAAGGACGCTTCAACGAACGGGTGTTCACTCGATACAATGCGACCCATCAACTTCCAAAACACCTTGGATACGATGAGAACGAGACGATCGCGACGACACTATCCGATAGACGCTATCTTGTAACTAAGTACAGCGACACACAGTGGTATCGCAGCCAGCCGAGATCACGCTACTCCGAACTGCTGTTTTACAATCGATCCGACGCCGCAGCGCTTGCGGATGATCCTGCTGCAAACCGGCTCTATAACAACGGAGATTTCGATGTTTGGCTGGCTGGAGGTTGATAGTATGCCCCACGAGCTAACTCTTTGTGCTTATGCCGCTGAGTATTATCCTTGTAGCTAATGAGTGAGAACGTCGTTGATCGCGTACTTGCGGTACTTGGCTCAAATGTTGGTACGCAAGCTATTACGATCGTTTTCACCCCCATATTGGTTCGGTTGCTTGGCGTCGGAGCATACGGTGAGTACGCGTTCATGCTATCGGTATTGGCCATCTCTACGGTTGTAGCCTCTGCTGGAACCTTCGATAGCGCCCGTAAATTCATCGCCGAGCGCCGTGAGACACCTTCTTGGCGTGAACAGGTCACAGGTCTCTATGCCCGTGTTGTGCTCGCACTTGGGGGGCTATTCACGATCACCTTTGTCGCCGCTGGATACTTCGGGCTCGTCGAACTCCAACTCAGTGCAGCATACGTCCCTTATTTCTACGTTCTGGCGTTGCTCGTTCCGCTGGTAGCAGCGTTCAAACTCGCACGTAGCGTACTCATGGGTCTCGATCTCGAATCGAGCTCCGAACCGCTCTACGTCCTCCAGCGGTTGCTGTTTTCGCTGTTCGCGCTCGGGCTTGTATGGGCTGGATGGAGTGTTGTCGGGGTACTGATCGGCCGTACGCTTGCGGTTGCGAGCGTACTCATTATCATGATACTACTCATTAGACGTGAGCTCGATGTTGCAGCGATAGTCCAACCGATATCGTCGTCGTTTCCGCGACGAAAGTTGCTATCGTACAACACTTCAACCGTAGCGCTCAAGCTGCTCATGACCTCGCTGTACAATCTCGACATCGCACTACTCGGTCTACTCGTAGGTAGTGCAGCGACGGGGTCCTACCGTGCAGCACTCGTCATTGCGTCGTTCATCTGGGTCATCCCAACCGCTATTCAAATCGGGCTGCTTCACGCTACCTCACAACTGTGGGCCGAGGAAGCCTACGATCGTATTACAACGCGCTCTTCACGCGCAGTTCGATTCACCCTCGTATCGACACTTCTGCTCGTTCTCGGAGTTGCCGCATTGGCTGAACCGCTCGTGTCTGTGTACTTCGGTTCCGAATTCACTGCCACGGCCGATACACTGTTGGTTCTGCTCCCTGGGACGCTCGGGTTCGCCGTTGCGCGACCGATCATTGCGATCAATCAGGGCCACGGTAATCTCAGACCGATACTGCTAGCGACCGGGAGCGCAGCACTACTCAACTTCGTCCTCAATGTGGTGCTTATTCCGCGGTATGGGTCCGTCGGTGCTGCCATCGCGACCAGTCTGGGCTACAGTTCAATGGTTGTTTTCCATATCGGGGCCGCTCGAACGCTCGGATTCGATCCAATTGACGACCTTAGACCGGTACGCATCGTAATCACCGCTGCGCTTGCCGCGATTCCGATCTTTGGGCTCCCAAGGCTGCTGAGTGGGAATATCGCTCCATTAGTCGTCGTTCCTCCTGTGGGGTTTGTAGTCTATACGATACTAGCTCTTCGCACTCGCGCTGTTGACCCTGCAGAGGCGCAGACATTGGTCAACTCCGGTCCAGTAAGCACACTCAACGAAATGTTACCACAGCGTATCGTAGTAGTTCTTAAACGATCGCTGGGAATGGTACTTGGGTTGTAACGAAATGCCGCATTAAGTGGTGGTTGATGCTCGATACATCCGTAAACAGCATCTCAAGCTTCGGTCGTCGCCTCGGCAATATAAGATGATAAAAGTCTATAGATAGCCGAGGTCTCGTAAGTGTTCCATCGGCGCATCCACCGTAGCCTTCGATTCTCTTTCTTCGGTGTCCTCGACAACGCGTTCATCGAGCCAATCCCGGATATCCATGACGTTTGTCGGAAGTTCACCGAACTCCGTGGTTGCCATTAATGCGTGAGAGGAGTGGACACCTGGGTCCGAGTCGTCAGTGCTCGTGGTTTGCATCCCGTGATCGGAGATGATTACAAGCCGATCCACCTGCTGTCTGAGCCAACCGACAAGAGCATCCATCTCCATATATGCTGATCTGAGGGTTTCAGGCCGTTTGCCGTACAGATGTCCCATATGATCGAGGTAATGTATATGAGCACCTGAGATAGGTACGTTGGCGAGTGATTGACCAGCGAGCCAACCAATACCCTTGCCAGCGCTTCCGAGGTGGCGACGCCGGAATTCCTCCTCTGAGAGGTTGCCTTCAGTTACGCCGCTAAACCACTCACCTTCGAGGTTCCAATCTAGGCATGGCGTGAGGCCGGGCCAGTTGTAGACACTGCCCCGGTCGAATATGTGTGCTGCTTCCGTCTGTTGGATGCTGGAGCCGAGTCGATCCTTTTTGAGCTGTAGTAGGCTTGAATGAACGGTATCAGGTAGCAGTTGAGCCAATTTCACGACAATATTTAGGCCCGTTCGATTGTCCCATCCAATTTGGTTGACAACAACCCCGTGTTCTTGCGGGGGCTGGCCGGTTGCGATCGACGGCCATACTTCGAGAGTGGCTGGAACGTCAAGGGAGTAAGAAAACGTTTTGAGCTCTCTGTGGTTGTTGAGTAGCAGATTTTCACAGTCCCAGCGTTGGGCGAGGCGGTAGTCTACCGCATCAAGGCCAAGAACCGTAAGAGCTTTACCCATGATATGTTGAGATTTAGATGAAGTAGTATTTTAATTGTTTGGCTTCGAACTACTACTCTCTGTCTAGCAAGTTCGCGAACTGCTTCACCATCAACAGGACAACCGTCGTTACAACACTTCCTCCAACACTCGGCTCTTAGTCAGCGCTCCGAAGAACAATCGGTTCGAAATCGTTAGGAGTCCAGTAAGACTTCCCCGCCACTGACGATCAATTCCTCGTCGAGGGAACATCCGGTCGGGTGACGTTCCACCGATGTGGCTCCTACAGTCGGTCATGTCACTTAACCCGAAAACGTCACTAAACATGGTGTGGGTAGTGCTGCAGACCTTTTCGCCTTCGGGGACCGTTCCGACGGTGGTCGCGGCGTGTTTCATTCCGAACCCGAGTTCATAGATATGTCGTACATAGGAGCACCCTCGATCTCTCCCAGAAATCCACCAGTGCGGTCGCCGTATACCGCTGAACGTACACAAATTCGACACGTACCGTGAGCGAGCTCGCTCCGTCTCCGGAACCAGCAACCCTATCATTGAAAACGAGTCTTCCCTTGGCGTACCCTCGATGGATGTAATGTAACCCCCTCCGCGGAAGGAGATCGCCGGATGTACCCGCCTCATGGAGGACATCACTACTTGCGACGCCGCTCCGACCGTCGAGCGAGACGATGAACCGATTGCCACTTCTATTCCGGCAGTCAATGCAATTGACATTCATCCGTAGCGACCTTGGTTAGTTTCTCAATTTGGCCGTGGTCAGCTGCTATTTCTTTCCCGTCAAGATTATTATTTGAAGTTAACGCGAAAGGGGACCACTGAAAAAGGCCTCGATGTAACCATTAGGACGCCTCAAAGAATGCATCTGGCTTTCATCGGTAGACCTCTTGGATTCGCGTAGGAGGAGAATCACTTGAGTTACTTCGAGCCACGTGAGGAAAAGGTGATTACTAAATAGAGATCTTTAGATTAGTTATCAAGCGCGTCGCTACCTTTTTCTGTTATATCGTAAAGGTTTGGCGCAACTTCTGTTAAGAATCCATGTTCGCGCATTCGTGTGATTCTGTCAGACACGTACGGTCGTGAAACGTCTACTACCCCAGCGATTAGTGTTGTCGTGGCACGACCGTTGTCCAGTATTTCTCGGAGGATCGCGCGGTCAGTTTCATTTAGCCGCGGTTCCATTGGTGCGAACATAGTTAATGCAACTATAAGAACATATGAGATGCTTCGATTTAAACCCTTCACGAAAGAGTCTGTGCTGCAAACCCTATGTATTGTAAAGTTTTAAGTCAGTGGCCTGTATTACATCTGTTGGGAAGTCCACGAAGCCACAGAAACTGTGGCCGGTGTTCAGACCACCGACCACGTGGGTAGCCCATTGGAATCGACTAGCCCATGTCTACGAAGACACACGGCAGCCTTGAAACTGCCGACCGAGAAGTCGAATCACCCACCAATCACCAACCCGCACATCGCACGCTCAAGCTAACTACAGCGACACCGGTCGCCTGCGACGGCGCGACAGTGATCTTCTGCGACTCTTTCGAATCAACCCCACTCGGACAGCGATACGCCGGAGACGTGCCCCTGTTCATCCTCGGAGCTTCCAATCCCGATGCCACCAGCTCGAAGCTCGCCAATGCAAACTACCACCCGCAGAACATCGAACAGGCCCTCAAAAGAGGTCACTGGCTTCACGAGGAATACCCGGAGCACGCACGAGAAACCATCGCGTATGCCGAGTCCAAAGCCAATGGAGGTCACCGATGACGCTCCAGTGCACGTGCGGTTCGTACGCGCTTGAGATCGTTAGCCAATCCTACCCGGAAAACGGTAACGCGTACGAAACCTACAAGTGTGAGGTCTGTGGCCGGACTGGATCCCTCACCCACAACGCCACGACGAACGCAACCACGCTGAGTGGTGGCCTGGGGAACGACTGGGAATGAGCATCGATTCATCCGAAGCCGCCACGCAAGCCATCTCGGGTTGGGGCGTCGGCATCGATACGAGCGCGTTCTGCCAGCGATGTACGAACGATCTCGGCGAAGGAGATCCCGTTACCGTCTACGCCTACCGGCCTGCCGAAGCACAACGCGTCTCGGTCGCACGGCTCTACTGTAGTGCATGCGACCATCGCCGTATCGAACATCCTGCACGTGGCTGCCATGAGTGGCTGGCGACAGCGTGGCTCGTCTCTACCTCCGATGTCACAACCCAATCACACGGACTGATCCTTCAGGATGTAGAGATACTCGATGAATGCGGCCCTAAGGAAGGCGGTAAACTGTGAGCAAATCTAGCCCCCCGTCAGCGCCCACAAGATGCGACCAAGGCGAGACCCATCTCACTGCCAGTTCGAACACAGAGAGGGTCTCACGAGCCACAGAGACTCGTCAGCAAGCCACCAGCCCGGACGCATAGCCAGCTAACCTCCAACCAGGAGTGAGCGTTTCACTCCTTCGCCCGATACAGAGATGCCCACAGACAGAGCCACCGCTATCGACAGCACCGACACCGTCGACATAGAATCGAGCGACAAACTCACCCAGCTGCTCCGACGCGTCGAAGCCTTGGAAGCTGAGAACGAACGACTCCAAACAGAACTCGACAGTGCTCGCGAACAACAGCGTGCGGACCGTCATGCACTCGCCCGTGAGAATCACAGCCTCCGAGAATCCAACGAACAGCTCCGAGAGCGCGTTGACAAAGCCGAAACCAAGGATAGCCACCTACTGGACGATATCATCGACCTCGAAGAGCATCTCGGCACGCTCGAAGAGCGAGTTACAATGACCAACGACTCGGACAGCGAAGCCGGTATTGAGACGGATCTGACACCGATCGAGCGCGTCTCGATACTCGGCACCGAAGAAGTGGGGCTCTCAGTGACTCCATCGATCGAGCGCGCCGTCACCATCTTCGAGCACTGGGAGGAATGGTCCGAGAAGACACCGAAGGGACGCGTACTGAAGGACGGGCTCAAGACCCTGCTCCGCACGGCACGAGACGAAAAACTCGCGTGGCGACAGGTCTATCGGGCAGCTGAAGCTCTTGAAGAACTCTCAAAAGGGCGAATTCAGCTTCTCGATCACGCTCGGCACGGGAAACTCTTACTCGAACCTCCTACTACACACGACTGTCAGGCGTCGTCAGTACCTACAGGATAACTACCGTCAGCATATCGTCTGTCAACTAAAAAATCAAAGACAGAAATATCATTCCAAATCCGATCGGCCTGTACGCATCGGTTCTCTACCGGTGGGTAAACCGCCTCAAACAGCTACACAGCAACGAGAAATCGGATGGGTTGAATCAAGTACTAACGACGTCTGTCAGTCTCTTTCCAACCACTGTGTACAAAGTCACGATCACCCAGAGAGTCCCATTAAACCAAACTTCAGTCGCGTCCATGGAGTTGACCCTAAAACACAGAGACAAGCTTGTCGTACGCCTCTAGCACTCAACAGTCAATCTTCGCTTCGGGCACCTCGTTCGTGAGATGGGCTTTAGAGAGGTTGAACTCCACCGTCGGAACCCCTCATACGCTCCAATTTACCGGCTAGAGATACTCCGAATGAGTCGCGAGAACATCCCGTAAATCGCTGATAACGGTTCTGTTCTTGAAGTACGTCGGTATCCAGAGCTGAGATAGGGACTCAATCCCCGTTACCTTGTGCCCGGACTAGTTCAGATGCAAAGCAGACAGAGAGCGACTCATCAAACCACGTATAGACGATCCACTCTGAATCGATAGTCGGAGCTCGTCGTAAGGTTCTCTGTTGAATGGGTATCGAAACACCGTCACTCACAGCTTCCGCTCGTGGGTAAGCACCCTACTGCTGACGGTGGTTTATACTGTCCCAGCTATCACACACGATATGGGCGTAACTGGCGAAGAAATTGTCGAAGGCTACAAACAGATACGCGAACGGGATCTACCGGGAAATGGAAGGCACGAGCCAAGAAGCGAACCAGTATCTCGGCGACGCACCCTCGGTAACGCCCGATCCCGACCACCCCCGCGTCACAACCACCGAAACCTGGGAACCCGGCGACGGCGCACCCGAAAGCGAGGAGAGCTAAGCGAGCGCATCACGTCCACGGATTTCGAGTCCGCTTAGCAGGCCAGTACCGTGACGTTGGCACCTCTCCTCCTTTGTAGGTGTCCCCTCACATTCGTTGGGGTTTTGGGTCGTTGTTCACCAGTAGCGACGCTCTCAAACAGTACTGCATGGTTCGAATGGATTCGTCATGTGGCGAGAACGAACACCCCACCTGACCTCTTCATAGACATTTGAAACATGCCGCTGGCGTTCTGAGGGTGCACCCAGGGAGCAGCGGGCGCGCTGAATCTTACCAAACATTGAAAAATGGTTGAGGGCTATTGTTAGGTAAGGCGGCAGTTCTGATTAAGCGATATCCAACATCGAAGAACCGCCAAAATCTCATCGACTGCTGACTTCCATAGCCTCTTCTCGGCGATAGTCTCGCGAACGACCACAGCTATCACTGCATGGAAGAGTTTCACCGATTCAGTTGTGCTCAGACTGTCGTCCGCTTAGAGGTATCACTCAGAGGAGAAAAATTCTGCCGGAAGAATAGTTGAAACCTGTAAGACAGACCATTATCAGGCTTTCCCTACCCAAACAACAGTCCAAACTCGCTGAGCGGTTCAGAGAGCTGGTCTTCGAAGACGTCAACGAGACCAGCGTACCAATGTAGCGTGTACTGACCGAGGGGATCATCTGGAATCGTTGACGGCATGTGATCGAGTGAGGTGTCGAGGTTATCCAAGGATGTCTCCTGAAGTTCATCATTGACGAGGTCCTCGAACCATGAGAAGCCTTCCAGGTAGTCCTCAACGGCTTTGACTACGACCTGACCCTCCGGATGAATCGAAAGCCACACCGGCAGCTCTACACCGACGATCTGTTCCGAGAACCGACGATACGAAAAGTATTGTGTGTACAATGCCCCGTACTGCCAGAGAGGCTGTAGATTGGCTTCGGCGTTATCCGATGCGCTGTCATCGGAACCGGAACGAAAACTGGTCGTCGCCATACGGGCTGTGTGGTCGTACTCGATCTGGAGGTGTAGAGCCGTTGTGTGCAGGTCATAGAGCGCGTTTCGACCGAACCGCGAGATAACGCGCGCTCGCTTGAGATAGCTCAGCTCTGGACCATTGTACTGAGCTCTGGGGATGGTGTCAATCAACCGTCCCTTCCACTGCTCGTTGTCCTCCGCCGCCCCGATCAGGTAGAGGCCGATACGCTGTCTAGGAGTGAGCCCACGGAGTTTCCGGTCGGAGATCTGGTCGATGTCGGTTTCGACAGTTCGTTTGCTCATCGGTTGATATCCTCGGCTTTCTGCAGCAGTTCTAGGTCCTCCTCGAACTCGTCCATATCGCTATCTTTCATGAGTTTCCGATATTCTCCGGAAAGGGTGGCAAGCGTTCGGAGCCACTTGATACGGATTTCCTGTTTCTGAACGTCGTCGGACGCCAGGTCCGATTCACTGAGTCTGTCATCGATTCGATGGAGCTGGTCGCTAAGGATACTGAGTATGGCCTCCCGATCTAGCCGCCCGTCATCATACCATGAATCGAGCGAACTCATCGGTTTCTCATATGTGTATATACGTTCAACGGTTGTTCTCGATACACCTGATCTCGCGCCCGAGCGGGTCTCGGGTATAAATGGGATTTCACCATAGAGAGGATACTACTCAGAGGGTTATAGATTTAATTTTTAGTATTTTATTGATCTCGGATTAGAAAACCGACCAAAGTGTCTTAGTCTACAAGTAAATGTTTGCAGCAAATCGTACATATGAGAATTTAGGCTAAGTCTACATAATGTTTGAAGGTAGAAAGCTAGAAAGGGCCGCATGACGAATGGAGAAGTCTATGAGTGCCTCATTGAGGGAGAACGATGAAATGAACCGCTCGGATTTCCCTTTGAGCGGCAAATATACCGTCGTTTGAGGTGGTGCCGTCGAAGAAGGGTTCATCAAGTAGGACACACCAATAAACCGACCTTATTCTGAGCCAAGATCCATCATCCACTCTGGGTCAAATGTAGTCTCAACCTGCTTCGATCGCCCGCCTCGACCACGTGATTCGACCCACGTTTCGATCAACCCTATGGTCTCAAGGTTTGTCAGGACCTTTCGGATCGTTCGCGTCCCGAGCCGCGAGTCAGCCGGGATATCTTCGCGTTGTAGCGTCTGTTCGATCTGAGCTGTTTCGACTGGCTGTACAACCTCGCCATCGCGCCTTCGGCTGGTGAGTGCTGCCAGCACCAAGAAGTGGCTTTGGGGAAGCTGGGTGAGTTTTTCGAGGACGCTCTCTCGTTCAGCATTCTCGATATTCGTCTCAAGACATTCGTCCGTTACGCGTGTTAGACCACGTGCGTTAGCAGTTTCTCCCGCTTGCCGAAACAACGTCAGCGCTTTTCGCGCATCGCCCCATCGGTTGGCCGCCATTCGAGTTCCGTTTTCAAACGTCTCGTTGGATAGCGCATCTTCCTGAAAGGCACGCTCTATGCTTGGTTCGAGTATTGTGGCCAACTCTGCAGCGGAATACGGCGGAAAGAACACTGCCTCGTCGCTCATCGCGCTCTCAACCCGACTGTCCAACCGGAGGTCAACGTCGAGCAGTTCGTTGCTCAACAACCAGACCGAAAGGGAGATCCCACGACTCAGTTTCCCCTCCCCACGGAGCAATCGATAGAAGAACTCGTTGGGGTCGTAGTTCGAATCGTGTTTGATCTGGTCGATCTCATCGAGCAACAAGATCGTATACTGGGGGTACTCTTCGAGCGCGTTCCAGATACCCTCGAACACGCCATCGAGCCCTTCGTAGGATTTCTTTTTCTCGCCCGTCAGCGCACGAAGGATCTCGTTGGCGACGCTGAACAGCGTCCGACATTCTTTGAGATTCACGTACTCTACCGCGACCGTCTCGTTGCGAGCCGCGAACTCCCGGCATACCCGTTGGGTCGTCATCGTCTTCCCCGTTCCGGGTGGCCCGTAGACCGAGACCGTCGTTGGGAGATAGCCTTCGTAAACGCCCGAGAGAATTCTGGCGAGCGCTTCCTCTTGGGTCTCTCGAGAGACTATCTCCTCGGGGTCGGCAAGCGGGTCAAGCGCGCCCTTGTCGGTGAAGACGCTCTCGGTCGGCGTGGCATCCTCAAAGAGGTCGTCGTATTTACTCATACACCCTAAATGTAAGTTCGGTAGTGATCAACGTGCTGGCGACTGTGTGCATCTCCATCGGAACTACGTGTATGTATACCCGAGATTCGGATAGGTATTCCGCCCTGGTGCTGTCGTCAAATCTAGCTTTCTATGAGAAATTTTCAGCACAGCACTATTCCGGCTGACCGAGAATTCGTCGCTAAGCATGAGTGTCCCCCAATAGACAAATAATAAAACCACTGGAAGCCAGAGTACGAAACCATTACGTCTCTACTGAATGATTCTGAGTGTATCATTCGCGTACACGCGCGCTGATTCTTATCAAACATCAAAATAGAGTTTGAATTCCAACGTTAGGTAAGAACGACAGCACTATTCGGAGCGATCCGGCTCCGAAGAACTACTAACACCCGCTAAACCGCTGACCACCGTAGAGCCCTACTTTTGATGAGAGCCCCGCATTTGATCAGCTTTCATCGTATCCTGGAACTCACGATCCAGTCGCGATCAGATATGTAATAGTCCAATACTGGAAAGCTATCAGTCGGTGGGAGTGGCCCTGTTGCTGGAGTCTTCGGGGACTCGGGCGACTGGATACCTCTCGTTCAACAGAGAGAAACCGAAACTTTCCCAACATCAAACTCACGCGATGTTCTGACTGGCGAAACGCGGATGAGGTTCAATCTTGAACCCGCTCGTGACATAACCGGCTTTGATGCGGTTGGGTTCGATTTATCCGGTATCTGGACTGTCCCTTCCGATGAAACCATCCACGCAGAATTATACATTTTCTCTGGTGGTTCTGGTACTATTACGGCGATTGACGTGGAAGGGTCGAAAAACTACACGGAGGTCGCCTCGGAAGTTGGAGAAATTAGTGCCCAAGGTGCTGTTAACCTGAACATAAGTATAGAATCGACAGGAGGCCAGACGGTCGAGATCAGGACGCCGACGATGACGATGTACGGACGGGTGGCCTGACACATAGACTAATGAAACTGGTCAAACAGACACAGATAAAACGGTACAAAGCCAATTATAATAGTCGGACACATAGCGAGGCAGTCGGCGTTGCCGGTGTGCTCTGGTCCTCGGTGGCGACGGGAAGATCGGAAAGAGATCCGCAAGCAACACACCAACGAAAGCACTGTTCCGTGCTGTCTCGTGTGAAAACCGTTCTCAGCCGCTACTGGTTGAGCGACAGACCAATAAGATATTGCCCATATTTATTATCAGCACCTCAGAAAGGCCGCCTACGAGAACGGTCACAAAGCGAGACAGTCGGCGGTGCTGGTATGCTCTGTGTTCCTGGTTGCATCAGGGACAGGCCGAGGCGGACCCAAGGACAACATACCAACGAAAACATTGTTCCGGACTGTCTCGCGTGAAAACTGTTCTTCGTCGTCAGTTCTTGAGGGACGGTCAACGGTGTATCTATCATATGTTCACCGTCTTATCAACCAGGGAGGGAGTTTCATCACTCGGCACGGTCTAGTCACTGGTTCAACACCTCCTCAACCGGGGTACGGTTCTCGAGCGCTTGATTCGATCGCTGAAAATTATAGTAGTGAACGAAGGCGGCGAGCCAGCGCGCAGCGCTGGCGAGCCCGCCGTTCCAGGTGTTGTGGAAGCGCTTGACCCGCATTTTCAGCGTCTGGAACCATTTCTCGATCTTGTCGCGATGAGTGTACTCGAGGTGACCGCTCAGGTCGGTACGTGCGAGAGCGGTCAAGTAGCCGAAGCCATCGACCAACAACTCCGCCTCAGAGAGGTCGTGACGCTCTTTCAACTCCGAGGGGAACGCCGCGGCGGGGGTCGTCCCCCGCCGCGGCGACAGCCGCACACCGAGCAGAAGCTTCGTATCCAAGTCGATCGCGGCGTAGAGCCAACACCACTCAGTACCTACCTGGACAGCAGTTTCGTCGACAGCGACCCGCCGCGGAGTACTCCGCGGCGGGTCTGGGAGATGGTCAGCGAGGCGGTGGACCCACTGAAAGATCGCCTGATGGGAGCGCTCGACGCCGACCAGCTTCAGCACAGCCGCCGTCTCCCGCAACGACAGCCCCGCTGAATGGAGGCGCACCCCGAGCGCCCTGACGGGCGTCAGGGTGCTCTCCTCAGCCCAACACTCAAGAGATGCCGTGTTCAACGTCTCTTCGAGCAGTTCTCTGAGTTGCATAGACACCAACCCCAGGAACTGCTCATACTTTGACTATACAGTGCCCTTCTAGTCTGATTACTTGGCGGATTATAGAACATACTCACTCACACTCAAACGAGCATGAGGCGCTCGCTGGAAAACAAGAGCGCAATCGGAACCAACGCATCGAAGCTACCAAGCGGTGGGTACAGTACATCCAAGACGAGCCGCCGGAAACCTGGAGTCCATAACAGAACACCCTAATCGACGAACAGCTCGAAGCTGCTCAGAGTACAAATCTCTCCGCGAGTCACCACCAGCGTGTTCGCTCCGTTGCATCGGACATCGTGGCCAAGCGCACTCAAAGAACGGCCGATAGTGACTCGGA
The DNA here is from genome assembly GCF_003602035.1 of Halococcus sp. IIIV-5B. NCBI lineage: Archaea > Methanobacteriati > Methanobacteriota > Halobacteria > Halobacteriales > Halococcaceae > Halococcus > Halococcus sp. IIIV-5B. The sequence continues at coordinate 283,379 of NZ_QZWE01000001.1, forward strand.
AAACTCGGGGTAACAGATCACAAATCGGTTAGTCGCCTTCGATACCGAACTCATCGTCTTCGACTCAGGAGTCGGAATTCACGAAGCAGTCCGTGCCCTCCGAGCCCCTCTCAATTCTCGTGATCGGCGCTCACCGTGATGACTTCCTGAAATTTATCTACTGTGGGTGTATTCATCCATAGCCACTCTCAGCCCCCATTCATTCATTCGACACCGCTAGAGTAATACTTCGGAGAGATCTATTGGTTGAGTATGTATGCAACAATCAGAGCTCAATTCTAACGCTCCTGGCGAACTCATCCCGTACGGACGGAGGTCGTACTACAAACCTGCTCCGTTGCCGCCATCCCGCGACCTCGCTCTCCGGCCCGACTTCTACGAGACGCTCTCAGACGCAACGTTCTGGTTAGGGAAACTCAGTGGGATAAGTCTCGAACTCGATTTCCCGCCAGTACTCTACACCTCACTCCTCCGCAAGGAAGCCATGCAATCCGCTGAAATCGAAGGTGCGGACGTTGACTACAATGCTCTCTACAGCCTCGAAACACGCTCATTTGACGCCGGTGAAGACGAGATAAGCGTCGAATCCACGAAGGGCCAAACGAAGGACACGCAGGAAGTCCTCAACTACGAAGACGCTATCAAGGATGGTATTGAGGCACTCGACCGAGGCAAAGACTTGACCGTCGAACGATTGCATGAATTCCACGAGACTCTTCTCACGGGCGTTCCAGACGACCGCGTTGATACCGATACTCTCGGCGCGTACAAGACGACACCGAACCATATCGGAGAGTTCTTCCCACCCGTTCCAGATCAGGTCGATGGCCTAATGGATGGGCTATTCACCTACTACAAAACTGGCGGGAGCTACCACCCGCTCGTAAACATCGGCATCTTCCACTACCAATTCGAGACCATCCATCCATATGGTGACGGCAATGGTCGTCTCGGCCGACTTCTCATCACGCTCCAGTTGTACGACGCTGGCTACCTCGAACGCCCGAATCTCTACCTCAGTGAGTACTTCAATCGAAACAAACCGACGTATATCGACCGATTGGAGGCCGTTCGATACGATGGCGATTGGGAAGCGTGGCTATCGTTCTTTATCGAGGGTGTCGCTCGCCAGGCCCACGAGTCCGTCGACCGAACGCTCTCGCTGGCCCACCTTAAGCGTCAGTACGACGCTGAGTATGGGGGAAAGTCGTACACGAAGAACCAACTTATTGTGAAACTCTTCGAACAGCCCTACGTCACGAGCAAGACTGTTCAACGGCTCTTTGACGTCAAGCAACCGACGGCGTCACGAGTAATCAACGACCTCGTCGACGAAGGAATTTTGGAAGAAGTGACCGGGAAGGGACGCAACAAGGAATATCGTGCGCGAGAAATTTTCGAAATTCTTGAGCAGCCACCGCAGACCTACTGAACGCGATGGTGATGTGCCGGATAGTGTAATGTGTTGCTAGACCTCGTTCCTGGGGGATTAGTTACGTATCTCGTGATGAAGGGACGTGTTCGTCGACTAATTCGAGAAGATCTTCTTCGGTTTCCCATCGATACAACTGCCCTCGATTTTCCATGATCTCGAAGAGATGGGCAAGCATAGCATCGTAGTCATCGCACTCCGCCTCAACGGTCAGATACTCCTGTTTGAACACGGTGGTCTTTCGCTGGTATCGCTCTCGGTCGAGTTCGGCGATCTCAAGTTCGTGGCCTCCTTCGTTATCCTCAAAGACACCGACGACGAAATCGGCGCGGTCGGCAAAGATTTTGAACTTCACAACGAAATTCTCCCAAACCTCGTTGCCGATTTCATCCAAGAGAAAGGCGAAATGGGACACTCCTCGATCGCTCAGCCCGTCACGTACTACTCGGAGACGGGATTTCTGTGGTTCATCGAAGTTTTCGATGACGAGATATGCAACATCACTGTAACCGAAATCGCGGAGTAACTCATCGGTCAGAGCAGCATCCATGAAACGCTCGATCGCTTGAGGACTGAGTTCATCACCGAGATGAGCTCTGGAGTCCTCTATTAGGCGCTCCGGGTCGATATCACGGTCAGCCATCGATTGATCGGTAGTACACCAGTTTCGTATAAAAGCGTACTAATGTAGTCACTGATGTAGCGACGAATAGTAGAACAACTGATTCAGTATTTCCCGAAATGGTTAATGCCCGCGAAGTCCGTAGTTCATGATAGGAGGCACTCAATGAGCGATACAGGCGAGATGGTCGGTGAGGTCGATACCGAACGAAGCGATGAGTGGGCGTCGCTTCGGTTGATTCTGCAGAACTCGCGCGCGAAGCTTCTCTTGCAGATCCTCGCCCACCCGCAGCGGATGCCAAGTGCTGCCGAGCTTGACTATCGAAACCCGAGCATGGAAAGCAGTACGATCCAGTATCATCTTCGAAAACTCAGTGACGCCGGAACAATTGAAAAGGTGAAACTACCGAAGGGAGAAAGAGCACGCGACCTTCCGTCGACCTTCTTTCGTATCACCGAGAAAGGAGAGCGATTACTGAAACAAGCAAACCTCTATGAAGAGGTCGAGACGTGGCGCGAAGTGTACGATCGGATGGAACGTACCCCTGAAATCCGAGAGATCGAGTCGATGCCCCGTCCCTCCTGAGTACCGTCCTCGAACTGCCTTCTCATCGATACCGGACTCATCGTCTTCGACTCAGGAACTGGAATTGTCTAGTTGAGTATTCGAATGAATTGAACTCTGGATGGAAGAATGAACCGACAATGGGTAGTAAGGGTGCTGTTACCTGCTGCTTCGAGTGTTAGCTGAGATATAACCGATTTCGCTCCATAAGACCACTACAATGTCACCGACGACACCGGGGCTACATCACGTGACCGCTATCGCGGGAGACCCACAGCGAAACGCCGAGTTCTACGTCGAAACGCTCGGTCTGCGCTTTTTGAAAAAGACCGTCAATCACGACGACAAATACACCTACCACTTCTATTTCGGCGATAGCGAGGGGACACCGGGATCCAACATCACGTTCTTCCCCTGGGGAGAGCGCGGCCGCCCCGGGCAGTTCGGTGCGGGACAGACCAAGGTCGCGACGTACTTCATCTCCGAAAATTCCCTTGAATACTGGCTCGACCGGCTGGAAGCACACGATATCGATATTGAAGGCCCGACCGAACAGTTCGGCGAGACAGTCATTCAGTTCGACGATCCAGATGGCATCACACTCGCGCTCGTTGCCACGGACGACGCACCCGAGGCAAACCCATGGGGGGAGAGCCCCGTTCCCAACGAACACCAACTGCGCGGCTTTCACAGTGTCACCCTCAGTCTCAATGACATCGGATCGACCGCCGACGTGTTGACCAAGGGACTTGGCTACGAGTTCGAGGCCAAGGAGAATGGGCGGCATCGGTATCGGTCTGCCACCGGAGGTCCAGGCTCTATCGTCGATCTCGTAGAGACGGAGCGATCACGGGGGCAAATGGGTACCGGCACCGTTCACCACGTCGCCTACAAGGCCGAGGATACTGACGAACAAGAGCAGTGGCGCGATCACCTGACTGAGCAAGGATTGCGCGTTACTGATATCGTCGATCGAGTGTACTTTAAATCGATCTACTTCCGCGAACCGGGTGGTGTCCTCTTCGAGATCGCAACGATGGGACCCGGCTTCACGATTGATCAGACCCAGGACGAACTCGGCACGGACCTCGCGCTCCCCGACTGGTTGGAGAGCGAACGCAAGGAAATCGAGTCCCGCCTTCCATTGTTCGAGAATCCGTCTATAAGCCCCTTTTCCAACGATTAGTAGCGGATTTCTCGCTGCATATCCGCATACTTGACTACCCACTCTACTATTCGTTTTCGAGTTTTTAGATAAATTAGGGAAGGTGGAATACAGTGAAGCATCGAAGGCTAATACTCCATCGCTGAGCGACCGTCCTCATCTCTGTCGAATAGTCGTTGAATAGCTCTGGAGGAAAGAGGGGTGCCAGAAATAGGCCATTCAACAACCGATAATGAGGTCTTCCGGAGAATTCAGAACTGACCAGTGAATTCGTCATCGGTCAAAAGTGGTGGATAATCCGGTAGTGTATTGAGATATTCACTGGCTGTGATGGCCTCTTTGTAGCTCTCGTACGCTGGATACTGTTCCCCATCGACTGTGACCTGAGATGTACCTCGCGCACCACCGAAGACCGCCCAGTCGGTCTCATCCTGGCCCGTCTTATCGACGTTAAACCAGCAGGTCATCTTGATATCGTTCTCTGAAACGTAGCTGAAAGCATCCTCGATCCATTGGGCTTTCTGTTGGGGTTCGTGTCCTTCGCCCGAGTCAGGAACAGACGAGGAAGCAAACTCAGTGAGAGCCACCGGTTTACTGGTCAGCTCGCGAATCCGACCCAACATCGATCCAAACAACGCCTCAGGAAAGCGCCAGTCCGACTGCCCGCTCGAGTATCGCTGACTCCCACCGAAATTGAACCCATCGAGACCGACCCAATCGACGAACTGATCGCCGGGGTAATAACGTTCAGCACGAATACCACCGATCTCATCCGCGTTCGGCGACCACATCCATTGAATATTCGATGCCGCAAGTGCGGTCTCGGAGAACCGCCTATGAAGCTGACGCCACATTCCAATGTAGTCTTCGGGAGTGCCTGCAGTTGGATCCTCTCCTCCCTCATTACCCGATTCGGGAGATGCGGTTGCCTCGATGCGTGTCGAATCGACTGCACTCCATGGGAACCAGTTCCCGTTCATTTCGTGGGCCGGCCGAAAGTAGAATCGCCGGCCGCGGGTGTCGCCACCACGTGGTCGTGCCCAGCTCTCGAGCAGGCTTGCCCAGTCATCGATCTGGTCGTCGTACTCTCCGTTTGCGATCGCACGCTCGATCGTTTCACTGGTTTCGTTGCTCTGTTGCCCGAACGGTTGCCAGGATATCAGCGGCACGTGACCCGCTTTCCAGACGTTCGTTAGCGCACCTTCGACGAATCCCTGCTTCGTGCTCGCTAGCCTAAACGCATCGAGGAAAACAACTGCGACTGCCGGCTTCTGACCGAGCCAACTACTGTAGCTTTCCAAACTCCCCACGATGTCGTCGCCGCCGGCATAGACACCCGTCAATGCTGTCCCCGAACGAGTCTCTGGAGGTTCAGGGGTTGGTGTCAGCTCAGGTGTTGATGTTCCACCCGACCCACTAGCATTGTTTCGATTCGGTTCCGAGAGCGGGTCGAACGGTGTCGAACAGCCGCTTACGCCGGCAATACCAACCAACCCTGCTGCTCGGAGGAACTTCCGGCGGTTCATCCATTGGTACTCACTGGCAATTCGATTAAGCATTGGGTGATTCGGAGTGTCAGACCGCTATCGGTTTGGTTCCCGATTTTCTCGGAAGCTACAGAACAGCTGCTAGTCTCGTAACTGACTGAGTATATTGGTGCTGCCACATTTCGGACACTGTGTAAGGCTGCCGAACGGCGGCGCATCAACTCGTTTCCATTTCTCACTACCGGCATCCGCTTCAAACCCACATTTCAAGCATCGCGATTGACGTGATGCGGATCGAGTGCTCATAACCGGCAATAGTACATCGAAGATGATAGCATTTGTCCCCTTGCTTAGGTCTCTGGGACCGAGAAGGAACATCCGGTTCACCGGTTGTCGAGGCGCGGTCGTGGTGTATTTCTGAGAACCGACTCGACATGATACTCGGCCCTCTATTGACAGTCAGTATCGTGCTCTGCACCATTCATTTCGCGAAGTTCGTTGAGTTGTTCGGGGTTGCATACAGATGGTGATTTCGCTACTGGGAGTTCGTCATTCCCCCGTCGATGACGAGTGACTCGGAGTTGACGTAGTCGCTGAGATCCGAGGCGAGGAAGAGCGCTCCCTTTGCAACGTCCTCTGCCGTACCGCCGCGTCCGCTCGGAATCTGCCCGACGAATCCTGCCTCTTCGTCAGTTCCGAAGATCGGAACATCTTCAGTGGTCATCGATGTCTCGATCAGGCCTGGGTGGATCGCGTTGACCCGAACGCCCTCGGGTCCAAGCAGTGATGCAAGCGAGTACGTCATCAGGCGAACTGCACCCTTTGAAGCACAGTAACTGATGAACTCTCCCGACCCTTCGAGGCCAGCAACGCTTGAGAGATTGATGATGCTGCCGCCGCCGTTATCTACCATGGCATTGGCGGCCGCACGCGAGCCGTAGTAGGTTCCACGGACGTTGATGTCCATGATCATATCGAAGATGTCGTCACCCTCCTCGAGGAACTCTTCAGCGCGGAAAACGCCCGCGTTGTTCACCATTGTGTCGATACCACCGAATTCGTCGGCGGCCGCTACTGCATCCTTCAGTGCTTCGTAATCAGTAACATCGCACTCAACAAACGTCGCGTTCGCATCGGTGTTTGCTTCGATCCGTTCGTGAGTCGGTTCACCGCCCTCACGGGGATCTTCCTGGATATCGGCGATAACGATGTCTGCACCCTCTTCTGCGAACAGCGACGAGATCGCACGGCCGTTCCCACTTGCCCCACCTGTGACGACGGCGGTTTTGCCGCTCAACATTTTCTCCATGTATCTTATTGCCTACTCAACTCATATATTTCTTATGACTGTATAAGGTGAGGCAGTTCTTTCAGACCACTACTCGGTCATTGCTATCGCTACCCCGTTTCTCGGGCGAGAACCAGTAGTTATATTCTCGCTAAATATGTGGATTTTCTTGGCAACAAATGTCTTGGCAAAATAGGTTGGAACAGATTACTTCCTTCATAAACAAATATTTTGTTATATGGGTGATCGTAGCGTCAGTGCTTGCGTTGTACCAACCAGGGGCATTCAGCTGGCTTGGAGAGTATATCTCACCCCTACTGGGTATCGTGATGCTTGGGATGGGTTTGACGCTCACCCCTTCAGATCTCAAACGTATCATCGAGCGTCCCCGAGATGTTTTCATCGGTGCTCTTGCCCAGTGGTTAGTCATGCCATTGGCAGCATATCTGTTAGTGCAGGCTTTTAGTCTCCCGCCGGAGATTGGAATTGGCATCATCCTGCTTGGTGCATCGCCCGGTGGAACGTCTTCGAACGTGATGACATACCTCTCTAAAGGTGATGTCGCACTTTCGATTGCGATCACCTCGCTAACGACCATTGCGGCACCCATCATCATGCCAGCATGGGTACTTTTCCTGGCTGGGTCGGAGATCCAGGTTACGTTCGCTCAATTGTCCGAAGAAATCCTGCTTATCGTTTTGCTCCCAGTTATCTCTGGAATCGTCATTCGCCAATTCCTGGACCGACGAGCACCCAACGTGGCTGAAGCGAGCCTTACCGTGTTTCCGTCGATCAGTGTTGCAGCTATCGTCGTTATCGTCTCAGCCGTAGTTGGCCTCAACGCAGAGACCATATTCGGCGTGAGTCTGTTTGCACTCGCAGCAATGGTTATACACAATACCATCGGCCTCGCGTCTGGATACGCAGTTGGTCGCGCAGCAAACATGCCCGCCGACCGAGTCCGGGCGTGTACTTTCGAGGTTGGACTCCAGAATTCCGGCTTGGCAACTGCCCTGGCTGTTACGTTCTTCACGCCGCTTTCGTCACTGCTTCCTGCTCTGTTCAGCGTCTGGATGCTCATCGTGGGGCCGCTATTGGCAACATACTTCGCTCGTAAAAGCGACGACGCGGAGGAGTCAGCGATACCAACCTGAGAAGCAGTGAAAGAACCACAATAGAGAGTGTACCGTGTGAACAACATTTTTGCTTCTGCTACTAGACAGAGTACCAATGACGCCTGATGGGGAATACGATGTCAGCTTTCTCGATGATCTTAGCGTTGAGGGCAGTGTCGTAACTGATAGAGCGACTCTAGAGGCGTACAGTCACGATGAGGGACCGCATACAGCCCATTATCCGGATGGGGTTGTCCGTGCGATGTCTGCAGGTGACGTTTCAACTGTACTTGAGGCATGTCATACTCGTGAGGTAGCTATCACACCGCGAAGTGGCGGGTCGAGCATCGAGGGGAACCCAATACCAGTTGAGGGTGGTGTCGTCCTCGACACACTCCCAATGGACAGCGTGGAGATTCGGCCGGCAGATCGTCTTGCTATCGTCGGACCTGGTGTTGTCTACGATGAGTTGAACAGCAAGTTAGAGTCACACGGACTCCGTTTCGCCCCCGGAATCGCTGCCGGTGATCTCGCGACTGTCGGTGGTATGGTAGCGAACAACGCTAGTGGACTGAATGCCGTTAAATACGGTGTGACTGGTGACCATGTCCGTCGTCTCACAGTCGCGCTGGCGGATGGCGAGATAGTTCAGTGTGGTCGAGATGTTGCGAAGTCATCGTCCGGCTACCAACTCAAAGACTTGTTCGTAGGGAGTGAAGGAACGCTCGGTATCGTAACTGAGGTTGCGCTTGCGCTCGAGCCGCTTCCTGCTGAACGCCGGGCTGCACTCGCCACCTTCCCTACCCGAGGCGCTGCGGGCAAAGCCGTCGCAAATATCATGGCCAGCCCGCTTACACCCGGTGCTATCGAGTATCTCGACAGCGGTGCGGCTGGTCTTTTGAACGAAACTGACGATGCGGACCTGCCAATATCGCCTCAGCTTCTGATCGAACTCCATGGGACGAACAGTGGCGTAACTGCAGACCTCGACACTGTGAAGGCATCCTGTGAAGCTGCTGACTGTGTCGCATTTGAAACCGCTGGCGAGGCAGAAATGGCTCAACTCTGGGCAGCACGACGGAACGTCTACCCGGCAGCGTGTGAGTACCGGTCGGATGCAACTGTGGCGTTTATCGGTGATGTAGTTGTTCCAGTTTCGAGATACCCAGAGATTGTGCGTAAGGCTGCCGAACTGTCGGAAGAGCTTGGTCTTACCGTACCATGTGTCGGCCACGCAGGCGATGGCAACCTCCATTTCCTCCCGATCGCGGACCTCGACGATGAGCAGGAATTCGAACGTGCGACCGAACTCAACGATCGAATGGTGCGTGCGGCTATCTCAATGGGTGGAACTTCGACGGGTGAACATGGAGTAGGCATCGGGAAGCGAAAATTCATGCGACAAGAACACGCTGCGGCGGTAGATTTGATGCAGGAGATAAAGGCAGCAGTCGACCCTCACCGGATCTTGAATCCGGGAAAATTACTACCCGAGCACTGAATGATTTCACCCTACTGATTCGATTCCTTCGGTCGATCCAGTCGAGTTCGGCGACATGGGCCACCGGGCCTCCGAGTGACCTTATGGACGAATAGCTGACCCACGCGACGAATACACGCTCCGAGAGAGTGTCAACCGTCGGTCTTGGTCTGTCGTTCGTTTCGGTCATCCAATCTATGAGAGGTCAGTGTCCGAAGCACCGGTACCGAAAATCAAGACCGAGCAGCCAACCATTCGGTAAAAAAGCCATCCCCTGCTTCCGCCCGAAGATATTCCCGGTGGAAACCGAACTGTCAGTGTATGCCTGAGTTGACCACCTCACGTCGCGTCATGCTAGCTCTTGCTGAGTTTGGTGGTGTCTTAGGCGCGGTTCAGATCCATGACCGATGGAAGCTTAGAAACCATCGACGAGCGCTCAGGACCGAACGGACAGCTGATGATATGTTCGATCCTTCCTTGATCGAAAGCCTCCCGGAAGCAGCCCACCGCTATCTTCGTCATGCCATTGCACCTGATACACCACTCGCCCGTCGGGTCGAGTTGACGATGGAGGGCCAGCTCCGTCTCGGCGAGCGCTGGCTGGCATTTGACGCCGAGGAGACACTGGCCGCGCAACGTGGATTGGTTTGGCGACCGAACGTTCGGTTCGGTCCCGGTCTCGCGTTTTCAGGAGCCGACTTCCACGTTGACGGCACCGGTGGGCAGCGACTTGTCCTCGCCGGTCTCGTTCCCATCGTTCGTTCTGGCGGGGCAGCCATCGATCATTCATCGGCTGGTCGGTTTCTCGCCGAGTCGGTCTGGCTCCCCACGAGCCTTCTTCCGACAATGGGGGCCGAGTGGGAGGGAATTGACCACCGACGGGCGCGCGTGACGCTTCCGGCCGTTGAAGAATCGCTCACCATAACGATTGACGAGAAGGGGGCGGTCGAATCCGTCGAAACACTCCGTCTTGATGTGGATACCGGCGAGATGCGTCCGTTCGGAGCAACCATCGAGCGTGAGCGAACCGTCGACGATCTCACGATCCCCTCCCGATTAGAGGTGGGATGGGGGTTCGGAACCGATGCGTACGAGCCGTTCTTCCGGGCAGAGCTTCGAGACATCTCCTTTCATTGACCGATAGTGACCAATCAGGTTCGCTATTTCACACATCAAGGACGACGGCGAGATCCTCGAGGTCGTCGGCAACTATCTCGGCCGTTGAATTGGAGGGCTCGTTCGTCGACCTAGACTCGTTTGATCCCCATTCCAGTGGTCGGTGGACGTACGCTGTTCGGAGACCCACTTCGCTGGCGGCCTCGAGGTCCATCTCGTGAGCAGCCACCATCATGACTTCGTCGGGCGTCACGTCCAGCAGCTCGACCGCTCTCAGGTAAGCCTCCTCGGCGGGTTTGTAGTGACCCGAGAGCTCGGCCGAGAGGATGATATCCCAGGGAAGCCCCGCACGCTTGGCCATATTCGCAAGCAATCGGACGTGCCCGTTCGAGAGGGTCGCAACGAGATACTCGGCACGAAGTCGACGAAGACCCGGTATCGAATCCGGCCAGGGGTCGAGTCGATGCCATGCGCCCGTGAGCCACTCTTTGTCGCTCTCAGTGAACGCCTCGATACCGAACCGATCGAGGAGTGTCTCCAGTGAATCACGATGGAGGGCATCGAGGTTTCGCCAGGGAATGTCGCCCTCCCGAACCCGGTCCATCGATGGTTGGTACTCATCGCGCCAGGCGTCCGCAAAGGCTGCCCAATCCACATCGACGTCTCGTTTCACGCCGAGTTTCTCCCCGTCACGGATCACGCCGCTTCGCCAGTCTACGACCGTTCCAAAGACATCGAAGACGAGTGCATCGATATCTGGTGGTGCCATCAGGGCCTTCTCCGGACACATTTGGCGTGGCTGCTGCTGTCCATCGGGAGAATATGAAGCTTGATAGCGGCACTCATGTCTGGACTCACGAGCGCGATCAATGATAGGCTATCCGATGGATGGGTTCTGACCGCACGAGACCGCGAAGAGTTTCAGTCATAAGTCAATGGTTGTCATCGATTCTATAGACGAGTGACTTCTTCGTACCGTTCGATATCCTCCGATTTCTTCACTTGAGTGTACGTATCTCGCCAGACTCCCTTATCGAGGACATCGCTTCGATCGAGGAGGTCGCATGCCCGTTCGGTGATAGAGTAGAACTTGTAGGAGAGGTCTCGACCGAGACGTTTCCCAGCGGGCAACTCAGCGGAGGTGACCACTCCAGTCTCTCCCGGCAATGCGATCGTGCTATCGAGACCGTGGTCGACACCCTCCACGGCAGTTTAAACAGCTCCAGTCAGTATTTCGAGGCATGGCTACGACTGGCCCGGAGTCAGTAGTACGGCGGTACTACGAGTTCGTGGACGCGGACCGTTATGACGAGCTCGTGGAGCTGTTCGCTGAAGACGTCTACTACGAGCGACCGGGACAGGCTACTATCGAAGGACGGGGTGCGCTCAGGGAATTCTATGAGTCGGGCCGCCCGCTTGAAGATGGCACTCACGAGATTCACAGTATAATCGTTGAGGGCCCCACCGCGGCGGTCCGAGGTTCATTCACAGGGAATCGATATGGCGAGCAGGTCCGGTTCGGATTCGCTGACTTCCATGAATTTGAGGACGAGGTGATCACACGCCGCTATACGTACACCGACCGTGACGAAGTATAGCCTCTGGCATGCCACGTTACGAATGTACCGAGTGTGAATGGACGGGTGAAACGCTGTTCGCTGCACTCGACCACGCAAAGACCCACGAAGTCCGCCTTACTGGAAAGTAACCTGTGTCTTCTCCATATTTCACCCCATACATAACGAAGACTCGCGTTTCTGTTTCGGAAGATACGAGCTGCCGGTCGAAGCACAGCGGTGCTGCTGATGGTGGGTTAGAAACCGTGAGAACGGTCATCGACGCATAGCGACCAACAAATGAGGTCCTATGTTGTTACTTCCAATACCGACCTCATAGTGTCCATAAGACAACGTAGTATGTTCCGTTGAGAAGTTTCCATTCCTGTCGCTTCTATAGTGTGTCTGGCACTTGCAGGCTATCCTCTTTCCCTCTAGAGGTTCCCATCCTCAAGCCGATCTCGATTATGGGAGAAAATAGAGTCGCGGAGAAAGCGGAACAGATCGGTCCACAGAAGCAGGACCGCCAACCGGGTACCGAGGACGAGATGCAGCCATCCGCTGATTTCATCCGCAACAGCTACAACGGAAGCGACAAGCTTGCGGGAAAAGTTGCAATAGTGACTGGTGGTGATAGCGGTATCGGGCGTGCCGTCGCCGCCCATTTCGCCAGGGAAGGGGCAGACATCGCCGCTCTCTATCTCGACGAGCATGAAGACGCTCAAACTACCAAGGAGGTGGTCGAGGACGAGGGTCAAGAATGTCTCTTGATCGACGGGGATGTGCGCGATAGCGCCTTCTGCCAAGCCGCCGTCGAAAAAGTACTCGACACACTCGGTGGGATCAACGTCTTGGTCAACAACGCCGCTCAGCAAGTCGTCAAGACCGATCTCGCCGAGATCACTGACGAACAGTGGGAAGAGACCTTCAACATCAATATCCACGGCTACTTCTATCTCACGCGAGCCGTCTTTCCTCATCTGGGCGATGACGATACGGTGATCAATACGACGTCGATCAACGCTTTCGTCGGTAACGATATGTTAATCGACTACTCCTCGACCAAGGGTGCGATTGCCGGATTCACCCGGTCGTTGTCTCAACAAGTGGTTGGGCAGGGGATCCGGGTCAATCAGGTTGCACCGGGTCCGATCTGGACGCCCTTGATTCCAGCCACAATGGGTCAGTACGACCCCGAAGTCGTCGAACAGTTCGGAGAGGACGTCCCAATGGGCCGTGCCGGCCAACCTTCCGAGCTCGGCCCGGCCTACGTATACCTTGCTTCTCAAGATTCATCGTACATGAGCGGTCAAACCCTCCACCTCAACGGCGGAACCATCCTCAACGGATAGGTCTGGAACCGCATTTCCTTCCAAAGGCCTCGTGGGGTATCGGGACCCACTCAGTGAACACACCCTTTCTGTGAGTTATATGGAAAAACGAAGAAGCACGGTTCCTTAGGGGCTCACAAATAGCTATGATGGCGAGACGCTCGGATGACTTTGAAGCCGAAGATACCTCACGGAATCGAACTCTGACGCTGGCTGCCACCTCTGCCGTGGTTCGTCACCGGCTTTGGCAACGTGCACCCCTGCTATCGAGCACCGAACTCCTCAGGCCACGAGGGTCTCGAGCGGAATGGGTATCGTCGCCTCCTTGAGCGCTTTTGTGAAAGTGCCGTGGAGTACGTTGTGGTATCCCGGTCTCATTGGGTTACCGGGATCTGTCTCCGAATCGCTCGACCCATTGCGGGTATTGATACTGTTCTGGTTGTTCTGGCTCTGGCCATCAGTGAGCGTTCTCTTCGTCTCTTCCGGTGACGAGGGACCAATTGAGTTCGGCTGGCGCTTGGAAAGTGCGGTATTCCCTGAGTAGCCTTTCGCTCATGCTCCATCCGGTTGTCTTCGTTCGAAGTAGTGCGGACGCTCTCGACAATTTCGCTGATCCGTCACATACAGCGGATCGACTTCCCGCTCCGACACGTTACACCTCGTATGTCAAAACTGCAAAGACATCATCATACCCTCGGACGTTGGTCAATTTCAGAGGTGGTTCAGTGATCCTGCGCGGCAGGAGTGGCGCACCCGAACCGAGCGTGACGGGCGCGACGGTGAGAACGATCTCGTCAAGGAGACCACGATCGTGGAATTGGCCGACGAGATCACCGCCTCCAACGAGCCAGATGTTCTTGCCGTCGGCGGCCTTCAGCATCTCTTCGTGAACAGGTGCAACATCCCCCTGTACGAAGCGAATGTCCACACCATCGACTATCGGTAATTCCCGGGTACTAAATACCCACGCTGGAACCTCATACGGCCACTGTTCAGGGTCCTCCAGCAGGTTTTCGTGCTCTGTGATCCACTCGTAGGTCGTCGAACCCATGGCCAAAGCACCCACCTGGTCTATGAAATGGGGATAGTCATCCTCCATACCCTCGATCTCACCGAACTGGAAGAGCCAGTCGAGTGAGTTCTCGTTATCGGCGAGATACCCGTCGATGCTCGTTGCTGTGTAGTACTGTGTCTTCATCGGTTTCGTCGCCGATTAGGGAAGCGTTCTATCGAGATAAAGGTTGCAAACCACACACCATGCGTTGTTTTGCGACCGTCGCTCCCAGTATCCGATCACACATATCCGAGAAAGTACGGCTTGGATTCATCGGTTACGACCCTATTCAGATCCACGTCGTGCAAGGAGGAAGTCCCGTGGTTTGACCGGATAAGCGTTCACAAGTGGTCCACAGTGATTCATCATCGTTATACGTGTGTGACTGTCATTCACACTTGGTGCCATGCCAGGGAACAACGGAGTCGGTCGAAATAGCGGGACAGAATCCTGCAGAAAATGTAAGAAAGGAATGGGAAGACCGTTCATCGGAGACGGGGTCTGCTACCACTGCCGTAGATAAATACCTCGAACCTCCCACTCCTATGCCCAATAACATGGCGTGAAACTGGGTACGAGCATTCTCGGATTTGGTGTAAGTCAATTACGGCGTTCGGTTCAAGATCACGTATCATGTGAGCCACATGGGAGGTTGATAACCATGCCCGATGAAACGCCATCGTATGCCAATCACGATCTGCCCGGGGTGTGGCGCAGAGACAGGGTATCACGAACGGAACTGGCGGCGGCCAGAGCAGTATACCCTCTCCTGTTCAGTGTGTAATCGCGTCATCTCTGTTTCGTAGATTCAGCGCTCTCACTGCGACTCAACCAGTCCATTTCTTGGCTCCGTTCTCAGTCGACTCGAATACTGCTCACCTGACGGCCCCATCGCCCGATAGTGCTGAGTCCGGCTACAGGGGTCTCAAAAACTGCCTTTCCTTCTCAAAGCTATGGGTTAGAGAGGAGGTCGTGGGCGGGCAGCATCGAGTTCGCGTGCAGATCCCTCAAGCCATGGGGCAAAAAATCCTCTATATGGACGAAGACGACGATAGACTCCAGACAGAGTTCGAGTGCGATGACTGCGGCGAGACCGTCGCTACCGAGGACAACAACCCACCGTTCAACTGCCCTCACTACGGTGGAGAACAGGGATTCACCGCTGTCTAATAACGAGACCGCAGTCCGATATTGGTAGGGCAGTGCGCTGAAATATCGAGGCAGGAGCTACGTGGGTGATGCCTGTAAGAACTGGGACAGCCCCACCTCAAGTCGTATAGTAAGCGCTCTGAGAGCATAATCCTCGCGTTTAGACAACATATCCGAGTGACAGTGAGGATGGGGTTCTCGATCGGCGGCAGTGAACTACCGCGCCCTACTCGCTCACCGCTGACGCCGTTCGCTCCTTGAGGGCGCGGCTTCCTGCCTCTACGACGCGCTTTGCAGATACGGGCGTATCCACAGGGAGCGCGGTCTCCACAGGCGTTGATTCGGAGTGAACCACTCCTATATGTTCCAGGCCGCGAGAAAGAATGTTCCATGCAGCGTTCGCGTCCCTGTCCGCCGTGAAACCGCACGAGGGACAGGAATGTTCGCGGACCCACAGCGGTTTGTCGGTCGAAACTCCACACGCGGCGCACTCTTTGGTAGTTCCCGCCGGTTCGACCGCCGCGAAGTGCGTCCCTTCACGCTCGCACTTGTATTCGAGCATGGAGAGGAACATTCGCCATGCCGCTGACGCGGTGTTCCGGCTGTTCGACGGGCTTTCGAGCATCCCACGAACATTCAGGTCCTCCACCGCTACGAGGTCGTACTCGGTGGCGTAGTGGTTCGACAACTTGTGGAGAAAGTCGCGGCGCTTCCGTTTCAGGTCGGCGTGGCACTCGGCTACCCGCCGCCGCTGACGTTCGTAGTTGGCCGACCCGTGTTGCTTCCGTGAGAGCGCGCGCTGTTCGCGTTCAAGTCGCTCACGTTCGTCCAACAGATCGGGCGATTCGACCGCCGCGCCGTCGGTGTCGTGAGCGTATTTCAGAATCCCCACGTCGATACCGACCACATTTTCCGGGTCGGTCGGTGGTTCGGGTGGCGCTCGGTCGAACTCGACGCCGAACGTGGCGAACCACTCGCCCATCGGTTCCTTCTTGAGCGCGACCTGCTTGAGTGCCGCATCGTCGGGTATCTCGCGGTGGAGTACAATCGGCACGTCGCCGAGCTTCGAGAGTGACAAAACAGTCCGACCGCCCTTCTTGTCGAGCTTGAAGCCGGACTGACTGTACGTGAACGAACGGAACTCTCGCGGCGGTTTCCACTTGAGAGCGCCGACGCGGTAGCCCTCCCGTTTCAGCGCGGAAAGGCCCTTGAGGTTGTCGAACAGCCGTTCTACGACCACCTGAAGCGTCCGCGAATACACGTCCGAAAGGCCGTCCCACCACTCCTTGAGGTCGGGTAGCTCCGACCGAAGCGCGGTCATGGACGGCAGTTCGCCGTGGTTCTCGCGGTACTCGCCGAGCCGGTGGCGGAAGTGGTTGTAAACCTGCCTACAAATGTCGCGGTGGCGGTCCAACTCCTCGCGCATGGCGTCGGATGGCGTGAGACGATACTTGTAGGCATAGTACATGGTTACTCCCGCTGGTTCTCGACATATTCCATGAGCACATCCAGAGACACCTGTCCCGTCGATACGAGACAGTACGAATCGGTCCAGAACGAGTCGCCCCACAGTTCGCTCTTGAGTTCATCCTCGTACTCGTTGCGGACGCGACGTGCAGTAGCGCCCTTGAGCGTGTTGATGAACTTCACGAGGTTCGTGGTCGGCTTCGCCCGGAACAGGATGTGCAGGTGGTCGTCGCCGCCGTCGAAGTTCGTGACTTCGACACCGTAGTTGTCCGCGAACCCGTTGATGACCTCGCCGATGAACGCGATTCGTTCTTCGGTTAGCACACCACGCCGATACTTCGTTGTGAGTATCAGGTGGTAGTGGAGCGAATACACCGAGTGCGCTCCTTTGTCGAGGTCGTACTGCATTGGGTTCACCGTATAGTATGCCACCCTACTGCATTAACCCTTTGACGGGAGCGCGATAGGGTGGTTGAACAGATGATGATGATGATGATGATGGGCGCTGTATCCCCTCCCTGCTCGCGCCTTCGGGGCTCGCTGAGGAAGGGGGATTAGCGCCCTACCTTTGAGCTAACTCGCTGTGTAGATCGTCGAGAGGGTGGATGCACCAGTCCGGAGTGATGCATCCATATCTCCAAGGGTCCCCCGCAAGAGCGCCGCGCATGGAAGTTCGCCGAGCTACTGCTCGCCGGAGTAGGGCTCTCAATAGAACGCTCGTTGGGCATTGACGAAGCGTGATCGGGGCCAACCCGGATTAGAGCGATTCGCAGGCTACGCCATCGTCGTCAGCGTCGAGACCCGACGGATCGCTGGAATCGCTATCGAGGACTTGCTGAGCGGGCTCCTGAGAGTCGAAGTCCGAACAGTCGTAGGGATCGCTCGCGTCGCCGCTCGGCGTCGGTGTCTCGACACCGCTACCACCATCGCTCTCGCCGTCGCCGGATCCGGATTCAGGCGTCGGTGTCGGGGTGGGCGTCGCGGTCTCCTCAGCCTCGAAATCCCACACTCCAACGTCGTTCGAGCGGGCCTCCTCTTCGGTGCTATCGAAGTCCTCGCGGAGCGAGAACGACGAGTCGTAGACCCGCGCATAGCCATCCTCGAGCAGCTGCTGGTTGAAATTGGAGTCATCCACGTAGATGTATACGAGCAGGCGACCGAAGCTCCCGCGGCGATCGCTCTCGTCGTCGGTCACCACGCGCACGGTCTCACCCTATAGTTGGTTGGTAGCGTACTCGCTGGCCTGCTGGCCCCAGTTGTAGAGGTGATCGCGTGCAGCCTGGGTGTTCGGGATGCCCTCGTATTCGTCGGGCGAGACATCGCCGAGTGAGGTCTCGGGGGTGTCGACACCGATGAATCGGATGGTGTCGGTCTCGCCACCCGCGAACTCAACCTCAACGGTGTCACCGTCGATCACGCGCGTGACCGTCGCCTGGCGAGCGTCACCCGAGACCCCGTCCGGTACTGATGCCTCGGGCTCCGGAGTGGGTGTCGCCGTTGGTGTTGCGGTCGGAGTCGGCGTCGGGGTCGCGGTCGGTGTTGGCGTGGCAGTTGGTGTCGGCGTAGGGGTAGGTGTTGCAGTCGGTGTCGGCGTCGCAGTCGGTGTTGGGGTTGGAGTCGCGGTGTCGGTCACCGTCACAGTTGATGTTGAAGTCCGAGTCTGTGGTGGTGTTTGTGTACTCGTCGATGTTCGAGTCGCTATTGAAGTCGCGGTTTGAGTAGGGGCTACAGTTGCCCCGGTAGTCGTCGAGGCACTCATCGTAGTTTCGGTGTCCGGTACCTCTGTTCGCTCTCCGCTGGCTTCATCAGTGGGTACGGCGGTGCCTCCTGAGCCCGGGTCGGTACCACTACAGCCCGCGAATGCAAGAACGACGACGAGAACGATCGAGAGTAGCGTTCGGTTCATCTGAATTAAAATAACGAAAGAGCCGAGAAAAAATGTTCGGGTGGCGTTAGCCGTCGGTGGGGTTTGCGTCGCGGTGATCTCCTGAGGCGGGAGTCGGAGCGGTCACTTCGAAGCAGCTGGGCGAAGCGTGGGGTTGTCCTAGATCGCCGCCTGCCGGTGCAAGCCGGTCCGATTTGTTCATTGCTCTGATACCGTACTTTGGTGCCTCGAGAACTATAGGCACCACTGAAGCACGGAAGAAGGCTCATCAGCATTTCCCGGAGTGAGGTGGTTTCCCTATCTCCCACCTCGCCGCTTCAGGCATGACCGCTTCATCTCAAGAGGGGTACCAGGATACCCCTTTACACCTCGACCCGTCGGCTGACAAGCTTGTATAACAGATCTCAGCAGCTCCGCCCTTATACGCTACTGTTTCAGCAGGCGCTAATACCACAGTCTTCAGGCTGTGGATACAGCGCCGTAAGCTCTCTTTCACTTTCAGTCCGCACACCGACCGCTTAACCCTTCGACCGCCCAATGTAGAGGTATCGGAGGCGGTCCATCCGCCACCCAATAAGACAGTATCCGACAACCCACCGAACACGGCGAACGACCTTCGCCGGGAGTTCTGTGGGCCGGTCAAAAAGGTACTCCCGAATCCGCCGACGAACGCTCCGAAGCCCGACGGAAACGCCGGGGACGGACGTTCCGAGGATAGGGATAACGGCTGCTTGGCACAGCCAGCGGTTGTCCGCTCCGCGATGGGTTCAATCCCCGACAAGGACGGTCCACCCGCGAACCTGAAACTCCCAAATCAGCGCGGTGCGGTGTGGGCGTGGGATTCCACGTCGTTCACGGCGTGGAGGATGTCAAGTGTATTCGTGTACACTGCCGGTCTTGTTCTCGAGGATGAAATCCCAATCGTAGTCGACCCCCAGTCCGGGCCCGTTTGGAACACTAACGCAGCCTTCACCGGTAATACTATCGAGTTCATCAGCGTAGTCGCCGAGATAGACTGGTGGCGTCGAGTTGGAGCAGTCGGGATGAACCAACGCGAGCTCGTAAAAATTGGTGTTTCGAGTCGCGGCGATGCAATGGCGCTGTGCAGGGCCAGGGGCGTGGAATTCCGTATCGAGTCCGAACCCCTCAGCCATTCGTACGACTTTCGTCGCGCCTGTGATTCCGCCATCGTACACCGGGTCGACTCGGACGAGGTCAGTTCCCTCATTCGCGACGAAGTCGGTCTTTGGCTCTAAGCCACGGATGTGTTCGGTTTGGAGGAGGGGTGTATCGAGCATCTGTCGTAGTTTTCGATGCGAATGCTGGCTGATGCCAGTATCTCTGTAGGGGTCCTCGTACCAGAAGAAGTTCTGTTCATCACATGCTTGTCCGACCCTGAGTGCGTCCATGAAGGTCTCGTACTCACACGCAGGGTCGATCATCAATGCCATTCGATCGCCAACACGTTCACCAACGGCAGTCACTAATTCGATTTCACGTTCGATATCACGGGCAGCGTCGCTTCCACTCCATGGGTGGATTTTGAACCCGGAGTACCCCATTTCGTAGCACTCTTCGGCAAAATCGGCGAAGGCACCGGGCGAGTCGAGCCCTCCCGCGTCGTCGGCGCTATAGGTTGAGGCATACGCTGGGATTTCCGTTCGGTATGTTCCGAGTAGCTCGTGGATCGGAGTTTCGTCCCGTTTGCCTGCGAGATCCCACAGGGCGATATCCAGTGGTCCAATCCCCATTCCATCGAACTTTCGAAGAGCACGTTTGAGCTCACTCCAGTGTTTCTCGCGCTCAAGAGGGTTCTTGCCGATCAAATAGTCCGCAATCATGTTGATCTGGGCTGCCCCCGGTGACGTTCCGCCAACGAACTCACCGTTCACGCCACTATCAGTCTCGATTCGAAGCGCGAAGGTCTTTCGTTCAAGTTCGTTACCCGGGTCATATCGGAGGTTAAACCCGTACTCATCCGTCCCAACGTCCGGAACGGTGTAGGCGAATTCCGTACTAACTATTCGCGTTATTTCTAAACCCATCCCCGGGACCAACAGAGAGTCGCCGGATAGGTTTTGCGGCGGGCGACTTTTGAGGCAGGCATAGCTGTCGGCTGAAAGTACATTCCCTTCAAGAGATGCATCTTCTCCTCCCAATTCGGAACTCACACTTAGATAGGATGTCGCTGAGAGAACCAAGTGAAAAGTCAAATGTCCAAAACGATCACCAACCGGTACTGTGTCAGCAACAGATAGCTCTGAGCGGTCGGTAGTGAGATTCCGGATGTATCTATTTCTCTCTATGGTTCTGCTCGGATGTTCACTGAAAAAATCGTCTGGAGGTGAAGAGATCCAGCTGATGAACCTGCTATCACTTTGGGGCCTCTACACATTGGTTGAGCTTAGCTCAAGTGATGACTCTATTCGGCTCCTGATCCGTATACACGCAGTTACTGTCGCCGGTTGCTCTTCGCTTCGCGGATGTCGCCACCGTCGCGTAGCATGTCGGGACAGTCAGGACATACTCGGACGGTATTCCATCCAGTCGGAGCGAACACACGAACATACTGTTGAGTCACGAACGCGCCACAATTGTCGCATTTTGGCATAGCTTCATGCTCTGCTTCTTTTACTTGACTGTGGTGGTCTTTCTTCATGCACGTGAGCCCATGGGGCCACCGCTCCCTGCGGATCTTACCAAACGCTAGGTCAGGGGTGTTGTTCTACTGTTTGGTAAGACTGCTTACCCGCTATCCCGAATTAGGGCGGAGGGACTGAAACTAGATGCGATAGAGCGACTTGGGGCGGTATCGCCAGTTATCATCTTCGCCCGACTAACAGCCAATGGTATAGTTTGATTGTAATGAATGTTTAGTATCTTGGATACACATAGCGTGTCATGGGATACGTTGTCAAGATGCCGAAGCTGGGTTTGGAGATGGACCAAGGGACGATTCTCGACTGGTACATCGATGAGGGGGATCCGATCGAAGAGGACGAACCGGTCGCCGAGATCGAATCTGAGAAGAGTGTTGCTGATATCGATGCCCGTGAAGGGGGTATTCTTCGGATGATCGAGATCGAAGAGGGTGCAACCGTTTCTCCAGGTACTCCTATCGCTATCATCGCAGGTGAAGATGAGGATATCGCCGACCTCGAGGCTGAATTCGAAAGAGAGGGGTCTTCAGAGTCTGCAGAGCCCGAAGCTGACGAAAGTGATACTACCGAACAATCAACGGCCTCAGACAATGGACAAGCGGCGAGTATAGATGATGGAGAGCAGGACGTAAGGGCCTCACCGAGGGCGGAGCGGCGTGCTGAGGAGCTCGGTGTGGACCTCGCTACTGTGAATGGTTCAGGGCCGCAAGGGGCAATCACTGCTGATGACGTCGAAAGCACCGGTGATGAACAGAGTGCAGACCAAGTGAGGGCTTCACCTCGGGCAAAGCAGCGTGCCGATGACCTCGGTGTCGACCTTAGTGAGGTAGATGGTTCGGGACCGCAGGGAGCGATCACAGCCGACGATGTTGAGGCTGTGAGTGAATCGGAACCAGCAACCGGCCGTACTTTCGCTGCACCGCGTGTTCGTCAGCTCGCACGGGAGCATGGGATCGACATCGAGAGTCTTGATGGATCTGGCACGAACGGACGAATTACCGAATCTGATGTACAGCTAGCGGCTGACGAGAGCGGCACCACCCAATCGAGAGATGAAGCATCCAAACCCTCGGCTGAAGCTCAGGCCGGACCCGCGGAACGTACTCTCCGGGAGGAGAGGGCGTTTGATGGCATGCGCCAAACTATTGCTGGCCGACTCAGCCAGAGCTATCAGAATGCGGTCCACGTCACCGAACACCGGGAGGTGGAGGTCGAAGCCTTCCTCGACGCTGTAGAGGCGGCTAAAGACGCGTTCGATACCGAGATTTCGATGCCTGACCTCCTCTTGCTCGCTCTCTCTGCCAGCCTCTCCGAACATCCTGGATTCAACGCGACTTTCGAGGACGATATGCATCGTCTCTACGAGGAGCACAACATCTCAGTCGCGGTTGATGTCGAAGCAGGCCTCATCACGCCGGTCGTCCCTAGTGTGAATGACAAGACCGTCGACGAGATCGCGACTCAGCGCCGAGAGCTGACGGAGAAGGCACTCTCTGGTGAGTACACGATGGACGATCTTCAAGGCGGAACGTTCACCGTGACGAACCTTGGGGTGTTGGGCGTCGAATCATTCGATCCGATAATCAACCCACCCCAAGTCGCGATCCTCGGTATCAACGCGATACAACAGCGTCCAGTTCCTGATGGAGACGAAGTTGCGTTCAGAAAGCATCTGCCACTCGATCTCTCTTTCGACCACCGAGTCGTTGATGGGGCGGACGCAGCACGCTTTCTCGAGACACTCACGAACTACATCGAGAATCCGATGGCGTTGCTCTTCAAATCGGTATAATTCGGAGGCTCCATTACGGGCGTCCTTTTCAGTTCCTTGGACACCAATAGCGAACTCAGCTCTAATAGAGTCTGGAGCGGGACGCCGAACGCCGGATTTACCGATTCTCAAATGAGTTCGAGACTAAAACCTCGTTTCCCGCTGCACGGTCGAACACTGCTTCGTACGAGATGAGTCGTGGACCATCGGGCACCGGGTAAAACTCAACAGTTTCGTTGGTGACCTCGAGTTCACGTTCGCCGTCGGCACCGATTACGGCATCATCCACCTCGACAGTCATTGAGCTCCCATCAGAGATGCGCTGAAAATCCGTGACAGCGAATTCGGTCGCGACACCAGGTGCGACGATCGCTCTCGCTGTACGATCACACGTCTCGACATCAGCAAGACGAAGCCCGATCGAACCAGGTTCGTCCGGGGCGAGCGAACCGAAAGCCCCTGCAACACCACTCAGACCGATCGCCGATAGACTCGCTCGGGAAACGATTCCGCCGAGTAGCTCATCCGGATCGAGTAACGCCCGCGTTCCAACGAACGAGCGATCGGAGAGTTCGACCGCTGCGAGTCCAGTCACCGAACGATCCGACTCGGTACGTGCTTCAACCATCTGATGGCAATAGGTGACCACCTCATCGTCGACAGCCCCGGTCGCAACGAGTGCTGCTGCGGCTCCAGCCACGGTTCCGTCGATAGCGGATGGAACGACATTGTTTGTGCCAGTGGATACCGAAAGGAGCGGAAGGTCGTCACATCCAAGCGCTACATCACGAGTCGTCCCGTCACCCCCGAGGACAATGAGTGCATCTGCGTGTGTCTGAAAACGCTCGGCAGCTCTGCGGGTATCTGCCGCTCTTCCAGTGGGAGACATATCGAGTAGATCGACAGAAACGTTCTCTGGTGCGTTCTCGACAACGCTCGCTGCGATTCCTGATTTGTCGGGCATTAGCGTTACCTCTGGTGGATCCGAGACGACGGTGAGCCCCGCAAGAACACATTCTGCAACGCGGCGCTTCGCGTGATTGTCGACGACGGTCGCTCCGCCGGTTAGCCGCCGGATGTCGCGACCCGCAGCAGGATTAACGATAATTCCAAGATGAGACACGAATCGCTAGCCTCAAGCGATTCGTTCGATAGCGTTGCGAACGTCGTCCGAATCCGGAAGCACCTCGCTTTCGAGCGATGGGCTGAACGGCATATGGGTATCCGGAACTCCAACTCGCTGGATCGGAGCATCGAGACTGTAGAAGGCATTTTCGACGGCTCGTGAGACCACTTCCGCTTGTGCCCCATAGGAGAGCGGGCTCTCTCCAGCAACAATCATTCGTCCCGTTTTGTTCAGACTCTCAACGATAGTATCCGTATCGAGAGGGTAGAGTGATCGGAGGTCAATCACCTCTACATCAGTCTCGCCGTCGAGTTCGTCGGCGACTGATAAGGACTCGCCAACGAGGCGCTGAGTCGCGACGACAGTGACATCTTCTCCATCTCGCTCGACGTTTGCTTCGCCGAGTGGGATGGTGAAGTCTTCATCGACCGGTACTTCCCCTTCTTGCTCGTAGATCATCTTGTTCTCGAAGAAGAACACTGGGTCGTCCGACCGGATTGCTGTCCGGAGCAAGCCTTTCGCGGCTGCAGGCGTTCCAGGTGTGACGGCCATCAGTCCCGGGAAGTGAGCGATCATCGTGTGAACGGTTCCGGAGTGTTGGCTCGCAGCGCCCATGCCACCCCCCTCGGTGGCACGCACCGTCACTGGCATCTCGATCTTGCCGCCAAACATATATCGCATCTTCGCCATCTGATTCATTATCTGCTCCATCGCGACGCCAATGAAATCCGAGAACATGAGTTCAGCAACGGGTCGCGACCCGGTCGCTGCTGCACCCGTCGCTGCACCGATGATTCCTGCCTCCGAAATCGGTGTATCACGTACTCGCTCGGGTCCGAACTGATTGTAGAGGTCTCCAGTCACATCGAGGACCCCTTCCATCACGCCGATGTCTTCGCCAACAAGGAAGACATCATCGTCCCGATTCATCTCCTCGCGCATGGTTTCCCTGATGGCCTCCCGGATCGTCATCGTTTCCGTCTCCTGAGCTTCGAGCTGTGCGCTCGCCATCAGAACCCACCTCCCCTGATGCCGCCATCGGCACGTGCGTTCGCTTGCTCTACAAACAGGTCGATGTCCGGCACTCGTTCTCCGAACATATCTTCGTATGCTTCTTCTGGGGATGGGTCATCTGCATCCATAGCGTACTCGAGAGCCTCCTCGATCTCCGTCTCGATGTCCGTTCGCATCTCTTCTAACTCCTCATCGGTGAGCTCATCGCGGTCGATGAGCCGTTCGGAGAATGCATCAATCGGGTCGCGCTTTCGCCACTCTTCGACCTCCTCTTCGTCGCGATAGAGCTCCTGGTCGCCTTCGAAGTGACCATGGAAGCGATAGGTATCTGCTTCGATGAACGTCGGACCAGCACCGTCCCGAGCCCGTTTCCGTGCTTCCTCGACGGCCTCGTTCACGGCAATAATATCCATCCCGTCGACATTGATACCCGGAATATCGTATGCCGCAGCTGTGTCACTGAGGTTCTCGACGTTGTGTTGGTCGCTAACCGGTGTTCCTTCGCCGTATTGGTTGTTCTCGACGAGGAATATCACAGGGAGGCTCCATGCAGAAGCCAGATTCACCGCTTCGTGTACTTGCCCTTGTGCGACAGCGCCATCTCCGCAAAACGAGAGTGCAACTCGGTCCTCGTCCTTTTGAGTGATGCTCAGTGCCGCGCCGGTTCCAAGCGGTGGGCCTGCACCAACGATCCCGTTCGCTCCAAGCATGTGCGAATCTACGTCGGCGATGTGCATCGACCCGCCCTTGCCGTTACAGTATCCTTCGCGCTTCCCAAACACTTCTGCCATCATCAACTTCGGATCGAGACCCTTCGCGATACAGTGGCCATGTCCTCGATGTGTGCTGGTAATGTAATCATCCTCTTCTAAGGCGGCACATGCTCCTACACCAACTGCCTCTTCACCGACGTAGAGGTGTACAAACCCCGGAATATCTCCGTCTGCAAAGTACTCCCCTACTTTGGTGTCGAACTCGCGGATCCTGAGCATCCGTTGCAGTGCTTCCTTTCGTCCGTCTTCTGCTTCGATATCGATTGCTGGCATTTGCGCGAAGACAAACGTAATGAAAGACCATAATTGTTGTGGCAGGTTATCACATATCGTGATCCGAGCAGCTCTCGGCGATTCGGATCGTGAACAAAAGGATTCTGATTTGAAGAACTGCTCATCTTCGGTGAGGAACGACGGAAACGTGGGGTGGCTGATCTCTGTTGTTGCGTTGATCTTCAGCGAGTGAATTTCGTGGACTTTCAATCTAGGCGTGTGTGGACGGATAATTCTGCGAGGCTATAGAGCAGACGACTCCCTGTTGGTTGCTTCGGCGCGTCGGTAGGCTCGATTGCTTCGAAACGGTCTACCAGAAGCTGCTTAGATACCCGATTCATGAACATTCACTACGAACGAGCGCTGCGAGCTCCATGCCAGACATGTCACACCTATTCTAGCTCCTGATGCTTATCGACTATTTCGACTTATAGTGGTAGACGTGCTTGATGAACGCCGATGTCGAACACTATCGGACCTCGATCCCCTCAGCTCGTCAGTCCGTGGCGGGGTCGGCTTGCTCGGAGTCTGCACTACGCCCACTCTCCCCTCGCGGGAGCCCGAAGACGGCCACGAGCGCACCAACCCCGATGACCGCCGATATGACGAATGCCGACGAGAGCCCGCTGGCTAGTGCAGCGGCCGCCCCCGCCGGTGGCGTGTTCGTCTCGAATAGGACGCGCTGGAGGTCACCGAGCGTCGACACGCCAGGGACGGCAGCGAGTTGTTCGCGTGCGAGCGTCGTGATCACGACACCGAGTATGGATACGCCCATTGCGCCGCCAAGCTGACGAAAAAACTGCTGGGAGGAGGTCGCGAGTCCCATCTGTTCAGTTCCAAGATGATTCTGGATGACAGTGAGCAACGGCGGCGTTACCGTCCCCATGCCGACACCCATGACGAACGCAACGATGACGATCACGATGAGCGACGTTGTGGGTGTCCAGAACGCTCCTGCGGCGAAACTCGCCACGATACAGGTTGTGCCGGCGACCGAGAGTCGGCGTTCGCCGATGCGTTCGGTTGCACGGCCCGCGAGCACACTCATGCCCGACCAACCGATCGAGATCGCCACGACCGCGATCGCCGAGCTGTTCGCGCCGCCGTGAACGCTCTGGACGAATAGCGGGATATACGTCAGCCCGGCGAAGACCACGAAGCTCGTGAGGAAGCCAGCGGTGATGGTAGCGAGGAAAGTTCGATCCCCGAACAGTGACAACGGAATGATCGGCTCCTTGGCCCGTCGTTCGGCGAGATAGAAGCCACCGAGCGCGGTGAGGCCGATCGCGACCGCGATGCCGGCAGTAAGCGGTCGCGTCGTGAGTAGTTCGAGGCCGACCAAGATCGTGCCGACCCCCACCGTGATGGTGAATGCGCCCGCATAGTCGATATCACCTGTAGCCGCACCCGTCGTCTCCTCGAGTGTGGTCGCAATGAACGCGACTGCAATGACCCCGACAGGGACGTTCACGTAAAAGACCCAGCGCCAGCCGAGCGTCGAGACGATCGCATAGCCAAGCGGCGGGCCAAGTACGCTCGCAACGCCCCAGACTGAACCGCCGAGCCCGATGGCCCAGCCGCGTCGTTCGGGCGGGTAGATCACGCCGAGGATGGTGTAAGGGAGCGCGAGCATCGCCCCACCACCGATACCTTGGATCGCACGGAAGGCGACGAGCTCGGCCATGCTGCCGGCCGCTCCCGAGAGCACGCTGCCGGCGACGAAGGTGGCTATCCCCACATAGAAGAGCCTCTTCCGACCGTAGGCGTCGGCCAGTCGACCGAACAACGGCATCGTCACTGCGGTAAACAGCATATACGAGGTGAACACCCATGGGTAGAGTTCGAGCCCACCGAGCGCGGTGACGATCGTCGGCATCGCGGTTGTCACGACGGTGCCGTCAACCGCGGCGAGGAAGATGCCGACCAGCACGCCGATGGTTGCAAATCGCCGTTCTCGTTCTTCCACAGATTAGGCCTCTCGGGATCTGTTGACCCTATCTGGTCGAACACTGCGTGTTCCGTGCACAGGGATGCTACTCGATATGTGTTCTTAAGCAGTGTGACCATTGAGATTCTCCCCGCCGTGAACGGCGAGGATTCCCTGCCGCAGTTGGGATCTGAAGGGCGAGGCTTTGCGCCTGCTTTTCTTGTAAGCGAGGGTTTACAGCTTACTCTGTGTCGCCGCCAGTCCGGCATCTACATCGATCTCATTACCCTGGGCCGCAAGCGCGTCACCGAGTGCCGCTATGACTGCGAGGACGTTCGCCGGTCGGGCGGAGCGACCCATACACCCAACCCGGAGCACGTCGCCAGCGAGGTCGCCGAGCCCGCCCGCGACTTCGATCCCGTGTTCGGAGAGCAGGTGATCGGTGATCGCCGCATCGTCGACGCCCTCGGGGAGCGCGACTGTGTTCAGGCTCGGAAGCCACGACTCGCTCGCGAGTTCGAGTCCCATCGCCTCGACGCCATCCCGCAGTGCTCCCGCAACCCGTTCGTGGCGCTCCCAGCATGCTTCGAGCCCCTCTTCGGCCACCAGTCGAAGCGCCTCGCGGAGCGCGTAGACGTTGGTGATCGGCGCCGTATGGTGGTACGCACGCTCTTCGCCCCAGTAGTCGGCGAGCAGCGAGAGATCCAGATACCACGACCGGACCGGGGCGTCGCGATTCGTGACTTTCTCGACAGCACGTTCGGAGAGGGTGAGCGGGCTCGCACCAGGCGGCGCGGAGAGACATTTCTGCGTCGCTGAATACGCCGCGTCGATCCCCCAGTCATCGACTCGGAGTTCGACCCCGCCGAGTGATGTCACGGTGTCCGCGATCGTGAGCGCGTCATAGTCGTGGGCGATCTCAGTGAGTGCTGGCACGTCCGGCTGGAGGACGCCAGTGCTGGTCTCAGCGTGAACGAATCCCACCACATCAGGGTCATGGGTTTCACACGCCGCGGCTACGTCGTCTGGATCGAGCGGCGCACCCCATGGAGCGTCGACGCGTTCGACCGAACCGCCAGCCCGCCGAACCATTGAGGCCATCCGGTCGCCGAAGTACCCGTTGTCCGGAACCAGAACCGTATCGTCGGGTTCAGTGAGATTCGCGATTGCGCTCTCCATCGCACCCGACCCTGTACCGCTCACTGGAATCGTGAACTCGTTGTCGGTTTGGAACGTGTACCGAAGCAGTTCTTGGACTTCGTCCATCAGGTCAACAAAGGCTGGATCCAGATGGCCGACCAGGGGTGTACTCATCGCTCGCCGTACGCGTGGGTGGACCTCGCTCGGACCGGGCCCCATCAATATTCGGTCGGGTGGTACGAGCTCGTCGATATCAGGTGCCTCCATATTACCGTCTAGGTGAGGTCAGGTAAAATGTGAACGACTTGAACCAGGTCTAGCCTTGAAAATGAGTTCTCGAAATCGGTCCTTCTCTGCGTGTTGCTAGGCTTGGTAAACGTGTTCTTCTCCAATCGTGTTGGCCCTTTCTCCGTTAGCTACCTCGCCAGCATGGCGAAGAATATCGATAGCTTTGCGGTCATCACCAGGCTCCTGTGCCTCAAAGGCCGCGGCTAGAGGAATCACGTCTCCCGAGAGAGCAGCTGAGCTGCGGTTCGACCTCGGCGAGATACCTCGTAACCATATGTCCGGTGGCCACGCCCGTTCCCATGCTCGCACCCGGAGGTACGTCTGCTCTTTGCGGCGGTGGATCGCCGACTCGAATAACGACCATTACAAGGAAGAATACAACTGGAATAAATATACGCTGAATTCGATCGACAATGGTTAGCCTTTAGCTTGCATTTCATCGGTGGTCTGGATGCTCAGAGTCGTCTTTCGCACCGATTCGACCGGAGTAATCGACCGCCTAGGGCGAGCAGTGGACGACATCAAGAGCATCGAACTCGACAACGCGTTCTACGTAGAGGATGGCACATGGATTGAGTCACTAACCATCACTGCTGAGACAGCATTTTCACCACCGGATCTCATAGCCAGTCAGCCTGAAATCGAGCTATTTCATCATACAACATTGCCAGACCGACATATCAAATCTTCGACATTTCCTGAGATTCGCGACTCTTCGGGAGACGTCATGGAGTAGGAACACGAGAATTCTATCGTTCAAATATAGTTAGAGAGCTTTACCTATTAGCGGTAGTGTAGGAGAGGTATCGTTGCTTCTTCTCCATTCTTCTTCACTTGCAACAGTGGTGTCTCTCACGCCAGTATGTGATGTAGTCTCTTGTTCGAATTCATACTCTAAAGCTGACGACTCTTACCTAACGCTTGAGGGGGCAATCTGTCTGAGTGTTTGGTAAGATTGTCTGGAGCAAAAGTACTTACTGAAGATGGGGAGTACCCAGATATGGGACAATGGAAACCGAAATGCATCAGCAGATGCACCTCCCAGATAGCGACGACTTAGAAGAATTCTTCTCGGAGTACGAATGGATCATATGTCTCTGGGGGTCGTCGGAAACCTGCTGTTCTTCGCTGGCAGTATCCTGTTCCTCTCCGAAGGACAATTACAGATGCTCGGTACATGGATGTTCATTGTCGGGTCGTGTCTCATGCTCGTTGGCTCAATGGGGAACGCGCTGGTCAAATACGTCCGAGACAGATGGTGAGATTCTCACTCCCCTCACTGCAAGTAAAGACAGGAGAGCACTCCCAACCGTAACTGGACCTACTGCATCTTACTCGAGCTAGTACGCGCGTTTCTCGCTGGCTGAGACAGCATCACAAAAGAGTTCGGACCCTTCGGGCCGGCCAAAGTTCAACCACGCACCCACGGGATGGGTGCAACTCAAGATGGCCTCCAACATACGGTCAATGCACACACTGATGACCTCCGTGCTGAGACGTCGTTGTGAACGTTCGGGTAGTTCATGGAGGTAGCCTCAAAAATTGGTACCCAATCAGGTTGTTGCTAGATGACTCGTCTTTCAAACCAGCGGTGGAGCTATTTCGCACTTGCTCTCGGTAGCGTAAGTTACGGATGTCTGACCTTCATCTGGTTTTTACTACCGGCGTTTCTTTCACCGATGATCGCTGACCTCGCTCTCACCGGCTGGCAAGCTGGGGTTCTGGTGGGAGCGATTCCCCTAACGTACATCCCACTATCACTAGTCAGTGGACTCACGATCGACAGGGTTGGTCCGCGATGGGGGATCGGAATCGGGTTGTTCATCTTTGGGCTCGCTGGTGCCTGTAGAGGGCTCGCTGCAGGATTCCCATCGATGTTCGTGTTGACATTACTCGTTGGCGCGGGTGCAACCGGAATCACCTTTGGTCTCCCGAAGCTCGTCGCAGCCCTGTTTCCGGCCCAGCAGGTCGGCTCCGCCTCAACGGTCTACGTTCTTGGTTCATATGCTGGGTCCTCCGGAGCATTCGCTGTCGGTCGACCCATCTTGGGCCCTGTGTTTGGTGGCTGGCGGCCCGTCTTCATCTGGAGTGGTCTTGTTGTCGTCGCGTTCGCTTTCATTTGGTTTGTCGGGACACTTCGTGTGGAGTTTCGAATGGATGGTGAGGGGCGGACTTTCTCCGTCCATTCATTTACTACGGACGCCAGGCAAGTGTTTTCAAGCCGGAACATGGTCTTGCTCGTCATCGTTGGAGTCGCATATTTACTGGTCAACCATGGACTACAGGGCTGGCTTGTGACGATCTTCGAAACGCGAGGTTTTCGACCTGTACTTGCAGGATTGACGACGACCGTTCTCGTTGCCGGTCAGGTCGTCGGGGCGCTCTCGATTCCGCTGCTCTCGGATCGACTCTCGGCTCGGCGTCCGGCAGTCGTATTTGCAGGACTGCTCGTCACTGGTGGAACGCTCCTCTTGCTGGCATCCAGATCGACACTCTTGCTCGCAGCTGGTGGGGTCGCCATCGTCGGAATCGGTCTCGGTGGCATAGGACCGCTCATCCGCACGATTCCGGTCGAAATCAAAGAGATCGGCCCCGAATTGACGGCAACGGCAGTAGGGATTATCTTTGCTGTGGGTGAGATCGGAGGGTTCCTCGGGCCGTTTCTCGTCGGTTCGCTTCACGATGCGACCGATTCATTCGCTCCTGGTCTGGCGATAGTTGCTATGGGTGGGGTTGTGATCGCCGTTACAGGGTGGCAGATATCGGGACTTGGTTCGTGAGACGAGCGTGCTCAAAGCCATGTTTGTATATCCTTTCCGCCCTGAAGAGCGAGGCTTTGCGCCTGTCTTTCGCGTTAACGGCGATAGTCTCAGCTCACCCCTCGTGTAAAACTGTCTTAGCGGCGATTCTCCACGATAGCTGAGATCGCTATTGAAGTGTTCTGTGAAGGCTGTGACGGCGCTTATAGGCGTGTTCGGTTCAACCGGGAAACCTCCTGATTTTGTCCGACAGCAAGGTATATCGGCAGTCGACAACAGGCAAACACGATGGACATCGTGTGTTCAGTCGACAAGGCCGTCGAACAAGTCGATACGGGTGACACTGTCGGAGTCGGTGGCTTCGTCGCCGTTGGTTTGCCAGAGTACCTCCTTGAGGCACTGGGAACTCGCTACGGTGAGACCGGAACTCCGGGTGACCTTACGCTGTATCACCCCGCCGCCGAAGGCGACCGTCAGGGACGGGGAGTCTCGCATCTCGCCCGTGACGGGATGCTCGAACGCGTCATCGGAAGCCACTGGGGGTTCGTTCCGCAGCTGATGGAACGCATCGCTGCGGGTGACGTTGAGGCATACAATTTCCCGTTCGGGGCGATGGACCACCTGCTCCGTGACACAGCTGCCGGCAAACCTGGGACGATCACGAATGTCGGATTGCGGACGTTTGTCGATCCGCGACAGGATGGAGGTAAGGCAAACGACGCCACGACCGAAGACCTCATCGAGGTTATGGAGTTCGACGGCGAAGAGTACTTGTTCTACCGTTCTATCCCGCTCGACGTAGCCCTCGTGCGTGGGACCACAGCCGACGAGAACGGGAACATCTCGATGGAACGAGAGGCGTTGAAGGCGAATATGCTTGCGACGGCACAGGCTGCACACAACTCCGGAGGAACGGTCATTGCACAGGTCGAGCGCGTAACCGAAGCGGGGACGCTCTCTCCGCGCGAGGTGGACCTCCCAGGTGTTCTCGTGGATACAGTGGTTGATGCTCCGTCGTCCCACCACCGCCAGACGTATGGCGAAGACTACAGTGGTGCACTGAGCGGTGAAATTCGAGTCCCCGAGAGCGACAACGCTGAAAATTGGCCAGTACTCACCGAACGAAAGGTTATCGCACGCCGTGCGGCAATGGAACTGGTTCCGGATGCTGTTGTCAACCTCGGGGTTGGGGTTCCGGAACTGATCCCGGCGGTCGCAACCGAAGGTGGTGTCGGCGATGAGATCACACAAACCGTCGAAGCAGGTCCTGTCGGTGGGTCACCGTCAGGTGGTATCAATTTCGGGACGGCTGTCGACCACGATGCACTTGTCAGTTCGCCCGAACAGTTCGACTTCTACGATGGGGGTGGGCTGGATATCGGGTTCCTCGGGATGGCACAGATCGATGCTGCTGGCAACGTCAACGTCAGCCGCTTCGGGGCCGACATCCCGGGCTGTGGAGGGTTTATCAACATCACACAGAACGCTGAGCAGGTGGTATTCTGTGGAACGCTCACGGCAGGGAACCTCGACGTCGCTGTTGGCGACGGCGAGATAGAGATTCGAGGTGAGGGAACGAACAGTAAGTTCGTCGAGCAGGTCGAGCAGATAACGTTCAGTGGCGAACACGCTGTCGAGATTGACCAGCCAATCACGTACGTCACCGAGCGGGCAGTCTTTGAACTGACTGACTCGGGCCTTGTGTTGGTTGAAGTCGCCCCGGGAATCGACATCGAGAGGGAGGTGCTCGGGGAGATGGGATTTGATCCGATCGTCGCCGATGAGGTTTCAGAGATGCCGCAGGCGCTGTTCGAGGAATCGGCGTTCGCGCTTCGCAGCCATGTCAAGTGAGGCGTTGCTCCTAGTTGGGATAAGGGCACGATGGTAAAGATGCGGATGTCGGTACGGACTATTCGCGGGAGATCGGTTAGCCCGCTCCGAGAACCAGTGGCGGGCTCGGATCTCGCCAACCGGTTCTTTTCCGATACCACGTTCGGCGTCGATGAGCTGCGAGACACAATGCTCGACAGGGGGCAACATCAACGACGATATCGGACCGGTGGCGTGGCGTGAGTCGATGAATTTGTGCCGGAACAGGTCTATGGGTGTCGATGCAGTGGGCGGCACTGACGGCTTCTGAGTAGTCATTGCTGGTCCTTTTGGGACCGTCATCTGGCAAAGACACGGCGCCGATAGACTACGATGTTCTCGATCGGCTAGGTCACCGACTTTCGGGGAGCGAGCGGTTCGAAAGCGTGGAGTATCGGCCGGATTGTGCGCCGAATTCCGTCGTGCTCAGCTTTGACCTCGGATACTTCCCAGTTGAAGTTGAAAGAGCCTCCCTCCAGATCCGCTGGGACGAGAACAACGATTTCAGTTTCCAGTACACCGAGCACTGGAAGGATGGTGATCACTGGGAGTGTCGATGGGACTGCCACCCGAACACGCACAGTGCCCGAGAGCACTTTTATTCACCGCCGGATGTAGCGCCTCCTGGAACCGATGAACCCTACTCGGAGGACTGGCGCGACGTAACTGTGGGCATCCTTGGAAAACTGGACGCTCGTATCATGGGTCTCTGGGAATGAGTGATCAGATAACTCCTCCCCACCGGTGCCGTCAACGTCACTTCACGAACGCAGTTGGGTCCGAGAGTCAGCACGCCCAGTGCTGGGCAATCTACATCGACTCCGTCCTACAGATGAGGTTCAAATCTCATCAGTAGAGGCCACGCTCTTCGTAGACTTCCGCAGCCTCACGAACATGCGCTGCGTTGAGCGTGGCGTCATATTCTGTTTCGAGTTCATCCGCGATCTCAAGGAGTTTCCCTTTCTCAGCCCCGCTCGGCCGGAGTGCGTTGTAGATCTCGAGGATTCGGTCGTCGGGGATCAACGTGAGTTCGGCCGCACGCCGAAAATTCTGGGCGAGTTGCGTTCGACCCGCCTCCTCGGCGATCTGGGCTTGGCTTTCGAGAGTTTCGGGCGCGATATCCAGATCCTCGCCATCGATTTCGCCTTCGACGATCTTCTCAAGCGAGATGTCCGAGAGTTTGGTTCCGCTCTGTGTTTCGACGTTGTCAGGGTTCTCACCCAGGGGATAGTTCGTATCGTTCGACATAGTTACTCGAATCGTACCTCCATTTCGACCGGGTCGCGGTCGTCGCGATACTCCATCTCCTTTATGTGCCAGAGCGCCGCGAACGCCTGGTACTTCGGTCGGGCCATCGGATCGTTTCCGACAGGTACTGGCTCCGGCGATTCGCCTTTCGCATACCGTGCCGCGTTCCGTCCGATCGCCCGAAAGGTTTCGAGGTCGATCGAGGGCGCCTGTGGGAAGAGTTCGAGATTACTGAGCGGTACCAGATCACGCTGATGAATTAGCGTTGTTCCTCGCGTCTGGATACCAATGGCGATACCTGAACCGCTGAGCTTCGCCCCTCGGAGACCAATGACGCCGAGATCGAGGCTATCGTAAAAACGTACGACTCGCGAGGTAATCCCCTCTTCCTCGATTCCGGCCATCATTTCTCTGAGTACGTTTGCGTGCTTGACTCCGGCGAGGGTCTCATCTTTCATCTCGTTGAACCCCGCACTGATTGAGATCACCACCTCGTCGTCATTCGTGCCTGTTTCGGCGGGACCCGTATCGGCGAGTACCAATCGCCGTTCCGTTGTCTGTTGTTGTGCTTTTGCCATCGCTCAGATGTCCTCCGGATCGACCGCGAAGCGGATTCGTTTCTTCTCCTCCCAGTCTTCGCCCTCGAGGCGGTGACCCGTGCCGGGGCCCGCATACTCGTTCGGATCGTTGACCGCACTGAGAACTTCGAACTCACCATCACCCTCAAAGACACCCGATGTCTGGATGTAATCGCCTGCGATCCGGCCTTTCAAAATTCCAAGTAAGTTTTCAGCAATATCCTCGAAGCCGTTCTTGGCGAGGATCGTGACGATATCCGCACCGGTGACGTTCTCATCCATCATTTCTTCGGCAGCCTCGATGTCGGCGGCGGTACTCCGTTCGGGCATGTCTTTGCTGCCGTCAGCATAGATCGCGGCTTCGACCTCTTCGTCAGTAATCGGGGGGAAACCGAGTTCATCAAAGACTGCTTGGAGAGCTTTTACCGCCCGCTCACGGTATTCGAGTACTGTCTCTTCCTCGACCGGCCGTGTACCTCCCTCGACTTGGAGATCGCGCTGCATAACGTTGTATTCGTCGTAATCCGCCGAATCGAACGTTGAGCCCGCGAACATATCGTCGTAGTTCGGCATTGAGCTGTACCCAGAGAAGATGAAATCGGTCCCGGCGAGGAATTGAGGCATCATTCGAGCGGTTCGACGCTTCTCCGAATGAGTGAACGTTTGATCGTTGCCCGAGGCGACTTCGAGGTCCGCGAGCATGGTGATGAGATTCTCGGCCGCGACTTCCTTGACTCCGGCAGGCACCGACGTGGGAATAGCGATACAGCTGATACCACCGTTCTGGAGCCCCTGTACGCCACAGCCCTTCGTGACGAGAATGCACCTGGCTTCGAGATACAGCATCGATTTGCCTTCCGCCTGTCCCATGTTGAGTTCGGATCCCGCCCCCGAGGTGTAGCGCATTTTCACACCGCGTGAGGCGTACCCCGACGCAAGGAAGGCCTTCGACCACGGCGTGTCGTCACCATCCTTGAAGACGCCCTCAGTGCCGTAGACCGAGACCGTTTCGGCATAGCCCGTCAACCCACGCATTCCGAGTTCAAGTTCGGTAGCTTCCTCGACAGCACATTGTGTGATGACACCGCCGCGACCGCACTGGGTCCCGATCTGCTGGGCGAGTGCGGTTAGGGGGGCCATCCGTGCGACACCAACTGTGTTCTCAGCTTCGTGGAATCCCCGATATGCGGCCTCAGCCCCATCGGCGGCGATCTGGGCTACGTTGTCTTCGACGCTCGTGACATGGCACTGGTTCGCGGGGGTACCACGGGCTCGCATCTTCTTCATTGCCATAATGATCTCGGCGATGTCGAGCTCATTCACGACTTCCACGAGTTTGGCCGGCGTCATCGCCGTTGATCGTTTCACGACCTCCTCACGTGAGACGTTGATATCCACTAGGTCACGGGCAAACTCGACCGAATCGGTCGCCATTGCCTCCTCGACTTCTTCGATGTCGATGGCGTAATCCGCGATGAATCGATCGATAAAATCGAACTCCTCACGGGGCTTACCATCCATTTCTACGATCACTCCGTCTTCGACAGTGACACTGGGGTCAGGATCGTTCGGGCTCTCCATCGCTACGAAACCGACTTCTGGCCACTCGTTGACGAACCCGTCTTCTGTGATCGCGCGGTTGTCGAGTGCTTCGAAGCGTTTCGAGCGCTTTGGCTCCCCTTGTTCGATCTGGTCGTCTTCCTCGTTCGGTGATACACTTCTATCCGACATTCCGTATGTTATTGTGTAGACAGACACAAGTATCTAACATATTTTATCACCAAGAAAGACAACTATGTTTTGAGTAGCACTCCTTGGCTTGTAATTGGACGATCTATTGTTGGAAATAGTGGCCGGCGCTCGTGACTTTCTTGGAGTATCGACCGCGTACGATCTCTGCTACCGATTTCCAAGACGTATCGATCTAACTGTTTTCAAACGCTTGAACGCCAGCTTGGGCGACTTCCATATCCTCCGATGCGCTCCCACCCGAGACACCGATGCCCCCGACTACTGTATCGTCATTTCGCTTCAGTTGAAATCCTCCCCCGAAAGTGACGATCCGTCCTCCATTAGTGGTACCCAACCCGTACAGCGACTCACCGGGTTGGGATATTTCGTGAATGGTGTCGGTATCCATCTGCAGCGATACCGCGGAGTAAGCTTTGTTCTGGGCGATATCGATACTAGCCAAGAGCGCCTCATCCATCCGATGGAACGAAACCAGGTTCGCACCCTCGTCCATCACTGCGATACACATTGGAACTCCCATCTCGTTCGCTTTTTCTTCTGCGGAGGCGATGATCTCTCGTGCCGTGCTTGCGTTTATGTCGTCCATGATACGATCCCGTTCCATAGTCTCTCGTCAACATAATAAAATTACGTGATGATTTTGAGGCCTCTCTATTTCGTCCTCGTCGAAAGGTCTGTGTAGTAGTTAAGAATCCGGAGGAATGTATTTCAAAGCGGTACTCGTCAACCATGGCATGAGATATGCCGCTGGAGTCGACATCGGGAATTCGAGCACTGAGGTCGCGCTCTATCGGTGTACCGGGGATCGACCTGGATTCGTTGCCAGCGCGCTATACCGGACAATCGGGTTGAAAGGCACCCGGAAAAACGTCCCTGGGGTACTAAACGCAGTATCGCAGGCCGTCGAAAAGGCGGATATCGAGGCCGAGAAAATCGACCGAGTGTTTCTCAACGAAGCTGCACCAGTGATCGGTGACGTAGCCATGGAGACGATCACCGAGACAGTCATTACTGAATCCACGATGATCGGCCACGACCCCTCGACACCGGCCGGGGTTGGTCTGGGAGTCGGAACGGGTATCGAAATCACCGCGGACATGTCTGAACACTCTTCCGACGACCCAGTGGTGTTCCTCGTGCCTAGGACTGTCGATTTTGCAGCAGCAGCCGAAATCATCGAAGAATGGTCTGCAGCGGGATATGAGGTTACCGGCGCGGTAGTCCAAGGTGATGACGCGGTCCTAATCCACAATCGTATCGACTTCGAGATCCCGATCGTCGACGAAGTGTCTCAGCTCGAGAGGATCCAGCGTGAGCGGCCCACTGCCGTCGAAGTTGCTCCGAAAGCCACCGGTCGCACGATCGACGAGCTCTCCAATCCATACGGCATCGCCACTGTTTTCGACCTCTCGGCCGACGAAACCCAGAAGATCATTCCAGTCGCACGAGCACTGGTCGGGAACAAATCCGCAGTGGTAATCGAGACTCCCGCTGGCGATGTCGAGGAGCGAACGATCCCGGCCGGAAAGCTCGAAATCATCGATAACCGGGGTAACGCAACGGAGGTTCCGGTTGATGAGGGAGCCGAAGTCGTCATGGACGCCATAATGGAGAGTTGGCCGGTCACGGACGTACGCGGGGAAAGCGGATCGAACATCGGCGGGATGTTGAATCGAGCACGCGACAGCATGGCCGAAGTCACCGAACAGCCGGTGGATTCGATCGAGATTCGGGACGTTATGGCGGTCGATACGCTGGTTCCACAACGGATCGAGGGTGGAGTCGCCGACGAACACCGGATGGAGAGTGCTGTCGCGCTGGCTGCGATGGTAAAGACCCAACAACTCCCGATGCAACAGATTGCCGATGGAATCGAGGACGAACTCGATGCCGAAGTCGTGATTCAAGGTATCGAGGCAGACATGGCGGTACTCGGTTCACTCACGACACCTGGAACGGATTACCCACTTGCCATACTCGATATGGGCGGTGGCTCGACCGATGCAGCCTACATGCATGAGGACCAGAGCGTCGATTCGATCCACCTCGCGGGTGCAGGTGACCTCGTCACGATGCTGATCGACTCCGAACTCGGTCTTGACGATCGCGACCTCGCTGAGGCAGTCAAGAAGTACCCTGCAGCGAAGGTGCGTGACCTCTTCAGCATCCAACAGGAGGATGGGACGGTCGATTTCCTCGATGAACCAGTCGAACCGGAGTTATTCGGCCAGACTGTATTGCTCGATGGCGATGGGATGCAGGCTGTTTCTACTGACGAGTCAGTCGAGGAGATTCGACGAGTCCGGCGTCGGGCAAAGCGGAACGTGTTTGTCGCCAACGCCGAACGCGCTCTCGACCTCATTACCCCTACTGACTCCATCCGTCAGCTCCCGTTCGTTGTGATAGTCGGGCGTTCAGCTCTCGATTTCGAGATTCCGGACCTTATCTCGGACGCACTGGCGGAATATGGCATCGTGTGTGGTCGCGCGAACGTCCGAAAAAGCATGGGGCCGCGCAACGCCGTTGCCACTGGCCTCGTTCTTTCGGGTGTCGGTGGTGGAGACGTCCTCGGCTTTGAGATTCCCGAATCGTTTACCGACCCTGTCGACCGATCGGCGACGAACTGAGGTAGCTTTGTTCTCCAGTGGAGGAGCTGTCCGACGACCAAAAACCGGCCGACCGTTTATGTGATCGTGAACTTGAGTGTTCAGTATGAGCGGCTGTCGCGGCTCAGTTGAAGAGGACGAAGTTCCACGCATCCACATTTGGTATCCGGGTAAGGTGGAACCGGAGTCGATCGCGGCTGTAGAACACAGTATCGAAGAAGAGAGCGTCTCATGGGTGATTCAGTCTGGACCAAACAACGACCCAGTTGCCATGGCGCACAAGGCAGCGATTGCGTCATCGCTCGGCATCGGTGTATGCGTGACGCCCGACTCACGTATCGTAATCCACGATGAGCGACTTCAAGAAGACGATCCGGTCTTCGACAACTCGGAGACCACGCCTGAACAAGCCGAACGGCTTGGCTCGAATGCGGCTCGACTCGCTAAAGGTATACCACTGAAACCGATCTCGGATTAAGTTCATCCCAGAGAGATCGGGTTCTTCAAAACACTGCATCAAGACCTGTACATACGATTCGTCACAGAGCACTGTCTCACCGCCGCTCACACTGGTTGGATTGTCAGATGGTGTTTGACTTGGTCTCGGTGGCAGCAACTGGATGTTCACAAACCTCGTCAGTATAGACTTCAGTGAACGGTTCGATCGTCAGTCATCTCGATGTCCTCTATTGGCTCAGCGTTGCCGAAATCCGGTGTTGGTCCTTCGTTGGGAGCCGCCCACAAAGCAGCATTTGCTAGCACTTGTTGGATGGTTTCATCGTGATAGACGGGATAGGTTTCGTGACCAGGACGGAAATAGAATACACGGCCATTCCCGCGATGGTAACAGCACCCAGAGCGGAATACCTCGCCTCCCTCGAACCATGAATTGAAGACTAAAGTATCGGGCGCTGGAATATCGAAACGCTCGCCGTACATTTCGGCCTCGGGTACCTCAATGTACTCGCCTACCTCATCAGCGATCGGGTGACTTGGCTCGACAACCCAAAGACGCTCTTTCTCTGCTGCTTCACGCCACTTGAGCGAGCACGTCGTTCCCATCAACCGTCGGAAAATCTTCGAATAGTGCCCCGAGTGTAGAACGATGAGACCCATTCCATCGAGAACTCGCTGATGAACACGGTCGACGATCTCGTCTTCGACCTCTTCATGCGCTGCATGCCCCCACCACATCAGTACATCAGTTTCGTTGAGTACACTCTCCGGAAGCCCGTGCTCGGGCTCGTCAAGAGTGGCAGTTCTCGTCTCGAATCCTTCTGATTCGAGGGCAGTAGCAATAACGGTGTGAATTCCCTCTGGATATATTTCGCCAACAGTGTCGTTTTCTTTCTCGTGGCGATATTCGTTCCAGACTGTGACCGTTGTCATACCCCTATGCCCGTTGGTTGGTCGTTAAGCGTTGTGATCGCAAAGATTTCTGGAGAGCCACGGTACCCCTCATACCGGTATGGCGAGCTTCATCGATTCGGGATTTCGCTCAACTCGCTGCCCGCCGTTTCAAACGCGATTCCTCGATATGAGCTGCCATATCGTCCACGCCGAAAGGTTTGGTTCCCTCGTCTATAGCAGTCTTGTAGAAATTCACAACTGAAAGCCGCTGATCTCCCTACCAGCGAAGGAGTCACAGGTGCATGCTAATTACTATACGACAGTTCACCCGATTCTCGTCCGATTGGCCTGCTGGAAGGTGTTGGAGCGGACAGTCACTCGTGCACCTCCCGCTTTCGATTGAATGCGATCGCGAAGGTACTCCGAGAGGTTCGGGTACGACTCGTTCGACGCGCTCACGATGACCGTCGCTGATTTCGAGGACGACATCAGCCCGCTTCCGAATCCAGCATATTCAGTCTGGGTCGACACCGAGTTCACGCCTGAGTAGGCTGGGTCGTCGAGAACTGTATTGACACTCTCTGTTGCTGTTTGCTAAAAGAGTGCCTACTGAGAGACTGCAATACCGGCGACAGCAACCGCTCCAACGATGCAACCCGCCATGAAGAAGATGGCAAACCACCTCAGAATCCAGCAATAGCCACGAATTTCGCTCCCGGCATTGAGATACCACGGCTCGCCGTGAAACCTAGTAGGGCGAGACTTCTTATCTAATGACGAAACCACCGACCCCATGCACCTTCAGGATCGGTTGCTCATCGCCGAAGCACTCGTTGCCTTTGCTGGTGACGCTCGTACCCTCTCGCCGCGCGAGCGCCGAGCTTGGGACCTTGCCGACGGGCTGCTCGCTGAAACGGACGTCCCACATGAAGCGCTTGCCACACAGATCGACGAGGAATGGTCAGGACCTGAAAGAGATTAGAGCGATTCGCAGGCCTCACCGTCATCGTCACCGTCGAGACCTGATGGGTCGCTCGGGTCGCTATCATAGACTTGCTGTGCAGCCTCTTGGCTGTCGAAGTCCGAACAATCGTAGGGGTCGCTTGAATCGCCGCTCGGAGTGGGAGTTTCGACACCACCACTGCTGTCACCATCATCGGATTCGGGTTCTGGAGTAGGTGTCGCTGTTGCAGTTTCCTCGGTTTCGAAGTCCCAGAGGCCAACGTCGTTCGAGCGCGCCCGCTCTTCGGTGCTATTGAAGTCCTCCCGCAACGAGAACGACGAGTCGTACACCCGAGCGTAGCCGTCCTCGAGAAGTTGTTGATTGAAGTTCGTCTCACCCACGTAGATGTAGCCTAATAGGCGACCGAAGCTGCCGCGGCGATCGCCCTCGTCGTCAGTGACTACACGAACGGTCTCGCCTTCCAGTTGATTAGTGGCGTACTCGCTGGCCTGCTGACCCCAATTGAAGAGATGATCGCGTGCAGCCTGGGTGTCGGGAATACCCTCGTATTCGTCCGGCGAGACGTCTCCGAGACTCGTTTCAGGAGAGTCGACACCGATGAAGCGGACGGTGTCAGTTTCGCCATCTTCGAACTCCACCTCAACGGTATCGCCGTCGATCACGCGCGTGACCGTTGCCTGACGAGCGTCACCGGAGATTCCCGAAGGGACCGACACCTCGGGCTCAGGCGTCGCCGTCGCAGTTGGTGTTGGCGTTGGGGTGGGAGTCGATGTGGGCGTTGCAGTCGGTGTCGGAGTCGGAGTAGGAGTGGGTGTGAGTGTCGCAGTAGCCGTTGCCGTCGCCGTGGCGGTAGCGGTCATCGTCGCGGTAGCTGTGGCCGTCGCGGTCGATGTCTGTGTCCGAGTTCGCGTCTGTGTTGCCGTTTGGGTGCTCGTTGTTATCGATGTTGCCGTTGAAGTTGTAGCCTGAGTTGCGGTCGCCGCAACAGTCGTCGGAGTACTCGTCGCGGTTTCAGTATCCGGAGCTTCCGTTTGCTCTCCACCGGCTTCACCGGTGATGACAGCGGTGCTACCCGAATCCGATCCGGTACCACCACAGCCTGCAAGGACAAGTGTGGCGATGAGAACGAGTGAGAGGAGTGTTCGGTTCATAGTATCATTCCACGAAAATAACAATAAAAAGTGTTCGCATTACTGAAGCGAATTCTGTGAGGAGCTGCTGAGAGTTTCATGGGTAATACTAATTCTGTAATACACACTGTGCGGTACTGCGTATGCCATTCGTCACGACTAAAGGACAGGTGACGATTCCCATTAGTATCGTAATGTGATAGGAATCAAACCCAGCGATAGAGAGGAGTTCAAGGGTTGGAGAGTCAGCACTCGTAGATAATCACATCAGAGCTGTTTGAAGTGGGTCTTTCAGTGAGCTCCGTCGCTCTCGCGCCGTTCAAAGCCTGTAATGTACACTGCAATCGAGACGACGCCGATGAGGATCGCCAGCGGTGTATTCGATGTGTTTTCGAGAACGGTTATGGCGAACCCTGTCACGACGGCTACACTCCCAATTAGCGGGACTGAGTTTTCCTTGACCGTGTCCTCTTTGACTGTTGTATAGATTATCCCGAGAGCGCCCCCGACCGCGAAAAGAATGAGCAGAGGGAGTACTGGTGGTCCACCAGGGATGCTGTTTTCTGGCATGAGGCTTCTTTTCTCAGTTTTTTTTATCAATCTTTTAGCCTGTAGAAGATGTTTGAGTCCTCCTTAGCGCCTCTGTAGTGTTATTGAAAGACGGCGGGCCCGATAACGGCGATTAACACTGCTTCCATTCGCGATCCCGGATTCTTGGGGGTGATAACGGGGACACGGTGGCCGCCGCATTCTTATCTAACATCTGAGTCGATGTCCTGTTCTAATGTTTGGTAAGACGCGGTCGTGGAGACGTAGGGTATTTCCTGAGTCGTTAGTGCCGACCAACCAGCGTGATCACGAGCTTGTCGAGCGCAACCGCGAGCACCCATGCCAGCATGATAGCCCAGCCGATTGAGGTGAAGAACTCCATGGCGAGCGTCCCCAGCGGCCCGGAGCCGTTGAGCACTCCCAATCCAATTGTGAGGGCCAGCCCAATCCAGAACACCCACGCCA
This sequence comes from Halococcus sp. IIIV-5B, assembly GCF_003602035.1. Classification (NCBI taxonomy): domain Archaea; kingdom Methanobacteriati; phylum Methanobacteriota; class Halobacteria; order Halobacteriales; family Halococcaceae; genus Halococcus; species Halococcus sp. IIIV-5B. The sequence goes on from NZ_QZWE01000001.1 coordinate 328,332, forward strand.
TCGCCCCTCGGAGACACAGTGGCAGCGCCCACCATCGGTTCGGAAGCGGCGAGCGTTCGGCTCGCCGACACTCCGGACAACTACACCGCTGACAACATCGAGGGAGCGCTCGCCGAACTCGCAGGGCATACGGAAATTAGCGGGACGACGGCGATCTCGGGTGACTACACAACATCTGGCGATAATACGATCCTCGTCGAGACGTCCCCTGGGAGCTGCACCATCACGCTCGCCTCAGCCGATGCGAGCGACGCCAACAGTGTCCAAGTGATCGACATCGGAGGGAACGCCAGCGCGAACGCGATCATGTAGACCGAAAAGAACGCTTCACCACCCATCGCCGAGAGACGAAGCAGGAAACTCGCGGCGACGATCACGACGAAGGTCGGGCTGGTAACAAGCATCCGCGTCGCCTCCAGAAGACCGGGTTCGTTGGACGCCACTTCGTTGTCTCTGGCGGCATCGTCATGCTCGTCAACGCTCCTGTTACTGGGGAGTGACCAAGCGATCCCGACTAAGATTGCCGCGCCGGCGATATAGAAGTAAACGATGGAGACGCTGCCCAACGTACCAACCAGGAACCCGAAGCCCAGACTCCCGATAGCGAACGCGAGCGAGCCGAAGGCTCTGACGCTGCCGTAGTCCAATTCCCGCGAGAGGACCATTCCGGACGCGATGGGACCGATCGGTGTACGGAAGGCCGAATACGCAGCCGTCCCGAGGGCGATCAGGAGGAAGGAATCGGAGAGATCGCTACCGAACGGGTAGCTAAGGATTGCGATGGCCGACCCGATTCCGGCGATAACGAGAACCGTCCGCTCAGCGCGGAAGTAATCAGTGAGTAGCCCCCAGACCGGTTGGACGACGACGCCAGTCGCTAAGAGGAGTAATCCGATTAAACCCATCTGTGAGCCGGATAACCCTATTTCTTCGAGGTACACGTTCCGGAAGACGATGAATCCTGACGACGAGATGAAGAAAATGAAAAACAGGATCTGAAAACGCATCTTCACGCCGTCCAGCGCCAAGGGTCGCCCAAGGCTCGTCGGTCCAGTAGTTATCTCGGGTCCTTCGTCCGAACTACTCATTTCTCCCTTCGATTCGAAACGCTACTTCGTCATTTATCGTGTCTTCGGTAGCTAATATCATTTGATATAATCGAGAAGATCTCTTCGTATGACCTGTATAGATCTGAAGGCGCGATTCAAGTAGGTTCTCTGCTGGGATTTTGACGTAGAACCGTCATAACTACTAGTGATTCAAATACGTCTTACCAAACGCTGGACAGAGGACGCTACTACAATGTTTGGTAAGACTCAGTAAATCCTCTGTGGAGCGGACCTACACTCCCCACGAGCGACAACTATGTCTATTCCTCTTATCACTTCACCCCTGACGAGAGACATCAGACGTAACCAATTCCTCAGAAAGAAACCGTAGTCATGGCTAATGTTCGTCGCAGCACATGGCAACTGCCAGACCCGACCACGCCACAATCAGGAGTACCGCTCTTGAAATTCGTGTTCGCGGCGCATGAGTTCCTCAACACCGTGTTCGAGAATCCCCTCGCCGAGTGCCGACGCACGATAGTACGAATAAAGACCCGCCGAATCCGCCTCCTTTCGCTTACGATTCTGCACGAGTCCGACATCGACGAGAAGATCGAGGTGGTAGTGCAACGAGTTGGCTTCGAGTCCGAGCGTCTCTTTGAGGTCGCTCGCGCTCAGGTCGCCGTTGTGAGTCAGCGTCCGGAGGATGCGATACCGGGTTTTGTTCCCGATCGCCGCTTGCATTTCGAGGTACTCCTCCAGCGAAAGCACGCTGTCCTCCGGGAGAATACCCGATGGTTCGACCGGCTGGTTCGATTCTGCGGCTGTCTCGGCCATGTAGATCCTTTGGATGGCTGCTTACTTAACGATTGGCGAGTCATTGGACGCTGAAAGGATGGTCTTTTATATTCGGCATTGGTACGGTACGTATGCGAGATCGTATCGTTGAGGTACTCGATCCCGTCGAATACCAGCGATTTCTGGTCTACATCATGGGGCCGTACAAGCCGTTCGACCTCGAAGCGGTGCTCCCTGAGGACGTCGACCCGGACTCGCTCACCGCGCCGTGGCTCGCTGAGTGGGACGGCGAGAGCGGCGAGTATGAGGCGGCAGACGTTCTCGCACTCTTGAAACGAGTCAGGGATCGACTCCGCGCTGAAGCGAAGCTCAACGGCTATCTCGCCATCGACGTGGACATTGACCTTGCAGAGATGGACGCCGCCTCACAGAGTATCGCGTTCGCCCGTGCGAGCAACGCGGTCGTGTTCGTTGCACCACGGGTGGGGGACAACCTCGGCCTCGGTATCGAGGTGGGCTCGGTACTAGAAGCGCTCGATGACGACGACCGCGAGCGAGTGGTGTTCATCCACGAGGATGGCGTTCGGAGCGCGATGATCGCCGGGGTTTCACGGCGATGGGATGCGACTGTGTATTCATACGCTGACGAGGACGACCTCGTTCGCCAACTCAGGACGTTCGCTATCGATATCATGAACCGAGAGCAAACCGGGTCGCTGCCGTCGCGCGACCGGGAAACGGAGTGATGTGCGACGAGATCGCCCTCTGCAATGAGTTCGCTGAACTAGAGGCCGTTTCGAAGCCAGCTATCGCTACGCATAATATTGGATACGAACCTCGGATTCGTTTTTCGCCTGTTCCAGATAGCGGAGTAAGCGAGTCAAATAGGATGGGTCAAACCGACTTCGTGGGCCAGTGAGTCCAAGCGAGGCGATGACGTTCTGCTGGGCGTCGAAGATTGGGACCGCTATACCTCTGACTCCCGAGAGATGCTCTTCATCGTCGACTGCATACCCCTGTTGACGGATCCGCTCTAATTCTTCTCCGAGCGTATCTCGCTCAGTGAAGGTATTATCCGTCCCCCGAGGGAGACCATGCTGATCCACGATCTCGGAGCGTCTTTCGGGGGGCAGGTGAGCAAGAAGTGCCTTTCCAAGCGATGTCCAGTGAAGATCGCTATGTGCACCTATCGGGAGCTTATCACCGGCTGCCATTTCGCCAGCACTCCGATAGAGGATTACTCGCTGTCCACGCTCTTCGGTAGCAGCTCCAGCGATCTCACCCGTTTCCGAAGCAAGCTTGGTAACGTGCTCTTGGAGATGTTGTGTTGCCTCACAACGCTGTCTTATCGTTCCAGCAGCCTCCAGAAATCGAAGCGAACGTACGTACTGCGTATCGTTTTTCATCACGTATCCTTCCTGCACAAGCGTATTGACGTGCGAAAACACGGTACTCGTTGACATCTGAATTTCTTCTGTGATTTCGGACACGCCCGCCGGTTCGATCCTGTTGAGGATATCCAATATCTCGAACGATGTCTCAACGGCGCTGACCGTCTTTTGCTTGCGAGTTCTTGTCATGACCCTTCAAGAATCTACCTTGGTAAAAGATTTACTTCCCTCTCCCGACTCTGCTTTCGGCTGTGGCGAAAGGAATTGAATCCTCGTTCACCCAGACCTCGGAGCGCTATCCCTATCGCACATTACTCGTCTGGCGTTTCAAGAACTCTATACGGCGGAATACAGGAGTACGGAAAATACAAAGAGTACGTTAGTCGATTGCACTCGCAATACATGAGGGGAAATAGATGCCTGTCTTGTGTTGCCTTGGCGAACGCACGAAGGTAGTTTACAAAACATATTCTCTCTGCTATCCCAGTCACGGGTAGCGATTAGCGGCGAGAACGCTACAAGTTGGATATTTTCCAGTGACGAAAGACAATAGGGGAGAATTTTCCGAAATAAAGTCAAAGTCGGTCCATAGATATATGTTTGTCCAGTATATCCTCAATTAGTATGGTGTTCGCCGATGCTCCATTGGTGGTGTTCGTCGTCGGACTAGCCGTAGCGATATTACTGCTGGTCCGTCTCAAATTACCCGCGTTCCTTGGGCTGATCATCTCGACATTTGTTGTCGGGTTGATCTCCCCACAAGTCCCGTATGGCAACGTTGCATCTGAGACAGCAACGGCATTCGGAGATACCCTCGCAAGCGTTGGCATCCCGATTCTGATGGCCGCGATAATTGGGAAGACGATGCTCGAAAGCGGTGCTGCAGAACGCATCATTCGTGCATTCACTGCACTCACCGGCGAGGACCACGGCGAGTACGCCCTCTTCGGGAGTGGCTTCGTGCTGGCTATCCCCGTGTTCTTCGCCAACGTGTTCTACCTGCTCGCCCCGCTTGCACGCTCGATGCGCGCCCGAGTTGGCCACAGCTACACACTGTTCATCGTCGTCATCTGTGCGGCGGCCGCAACGACACACGTCTTCGTGCCGCCAACGCCGGGCCCGCTCGCGGTCGCGGGTGAAATCAATGCGAATCTCGGGACGACCATTCTCGTGGGCTTGCTGGTCGGCGCACCGACAGCCACCCTCTCAGGGCTCGTCTATGGGAAATTCATCTCCAAGCGTGTAGACATCCCGCTCCGTGATGCAATGGGAACGACCACAGAGGAGGTGCAGGAAATCTCAGAGCAGTCTTCAGATCTACTGCCTGGCGTCTTCGAAGCATCGTTGCCGATATTGCTCGCGATCATCCTCGTTGGAGCCCAAACGGTAACGAGTACGTTCTTCTCGTCCGGACCAGTGGTCTCGCTCTTCTCGGTTCTCGGCGACCCGAACTTCGCGTTGACGGTCGCCGCGATGGTCTCTGCAGCGACGTTTTACCGAATCAAATCCATGGATCTTGAGGCGTGGTCAGACCAGCTCACTGACGCACTGAAAGAAGGAGGCAACATCGCTGCCATCGTTGCTGCCGGTGGTGCGTTCGGCGGGATGCTCGCGGCCGCAGGTGTCGGCGAATACATCGCCGGTGCGCTCCAAGAAGTCGGGTTAGGGCTTCTCATCACAGCTTGGATCATTGCCGCTGCCGTTCGCATTGCACAGGGGTCCGCGACCGTCGCCATGCTCACTACGGCCGGCATCGTGGCGCCGCTCACAGGCCAACTCACCGTCAATCCAGCCTACTTGGTGATGGTCATCGGCGCAGGCGGCAACATCCTCTCGTGGTACAACGACGGTGGGTTCTGGATCATCACAGAAATCGGTGGCCTCACACAGGCCGAGACCCTCAAAACATGGACCGTCGTGACCACGCTCATATCCGTATTCGGGCTCGTGTTCACCCTGACGTTTTCACAGGTGTTGCCCCTCACATGAACTCACAGTTATCGAAGAAAGACGGACAGTCGAACAACCACAACAGACACTGATACAATGGAAATAACGGAAATCAACGCCTACGGCGTCAATGTTCCCCTAGTACCGTTCGAGGAGGGTGGGCTCGCTCCCTACGTGACGAATCACAACTCCCTGGATGACATGGATCGGATTCTGGTCGAGGTGAAAACCGATGAAGGCCTGTCCGGCTGGGGTGAGGTACGGTCGTTCCTCACGCCGGAGGCGACCATTTCGGTTATCGAAGACGGTGTTCAGCCGCTCGTTCTGGGTCAGTCTCCATTCGAACTCGAGAAGCTCCGGCGGCAGGTGTTCATCGAGTATACAAACGCGGACATGTTCTTCGCCCCGGTCGAGGTCGCGTGTTGGGATATCGTCGGCAAAGCCCTCGATGAGCCGGTGTACAAACTGCTTGGCGGATGGACCACCCCCACACAAACCGAGACCAAACACAGGAGCCATCAAGGGGAGTACGACGACGAGATGGCGGTCGAGATAGCGTACTGTCTCGGGATCCTCTCACCAGAGCAATCCCGAGAGCGAGCGGCCGAAGTGCTTGAATCTGGCTACTCCGTGTTGAAAACGAAGGCCGGTCGAGATTGGAAAGCCGACGTTGCACGGATCAAAGCGATGCACGACGAAGTGGACGGTGAGTTGGAGTTTCGGTTGGATCCGAATCAGGGCTGGACTACTGATCAAGCGATCCGCGTCGGCTCGTCACTCGCCGATGCAGGGATCTACCTCCAGTATATGGAACAACCGATCAGGGTCAACGCTCACAAGTCGCTCGCGAGTCTGAAAAACCAGACCCGACAGCCGATCGGTCCCAACGAGGACACGTACATCCCGAATAACCTCCGGCGACTCATCGATGCCGGCGCTATCGATGTTGCGGTGCTCGATCTGACGCCTGCTGGCGGTATTGCCGGACTACGACAACAGGCGGGTATCGTTGAGGACGCTGGGCTCCCGATGGTGCACCACTGTGCGTTCGACCTCGGCGTGAGAACAGCAGCCATCTTACACGCCGTCTCTGGCATTCCCGGCTTCTCTATGCCACCCGATTCGACGTACTACGCATGGGAGGACGACGTGATCGAGCGTGAATTCACCGTCGAAAACGGTTCAATCGATGTACCGGAGGGGCCCGGTCTCGGTATCGATATCGACCGCGACAGTATCGAGGACTATCGCATCGCATGATGTTTGAATCCACTACACTGAACGACAGCGTTTCGCTCGGGGCACAGTCCGCTGACTTCATACTCGATACTGGCAGCAAAAGTGGGTCCGTTCTCGTTCTCCCTGTTGGGAGTACGGAACAGCACGGCACCCACCTCCCGGTCATGACGGATACGCTCTTGGCGAACAGCGTCGCCACACAGAGCGCTGAGGACATCGCAGATACTGTCCCAGTACTTGTGGCGCCACCGTTCTGGTCGGGCTACTCCCCACACCATCTCTCATTGGGTGGGACACTTACTGGGGAGTTCGATACCCTTCTCGGTCTCCTTTGTGAGATAGCCAATACCGGGCTCGAAAACGGGTTCGATGCGTTGGTATTCGTCAACGGCCACGGCGGTAACACCCCGCTCATCGACGCTGCGGTCTCGGAAGTCGGAAAGACCCATCCGGAGGTTGAGGTCCTCGGCTTGACGTATTTCGAACTCGTCACGGATCTCGTCGAATCCGTTCGAGAGAGCGATGTTGGCGGAATGGCTCATGGAGGTGAGTTCGAGACCTCGTTGATGCTCCATCTCTATCCGGAGTTAGTCGATACGGAGGCCATGCCGGCAACGTACCAAGACGAACAGTACGAACTCGCAGGTTCCGATCTCGTCGTTGGCGGACCGGTATCCGTTTACAGGCCGTTCGAGCAGTACTCGGAGAGCGGTGCTATTGGGGACCCAGCGGTGGCGAACCCGGAGACAGGTGAACAGCTCTTCGATGGGGTCACTACGGCACTCGCAAATCTCCTCAAGGAGGTTCAGCAGAACAATGCATGAAGTTTCAACGACCGATGCACCGGAGAGCATCGGTCCGTTTTCACAGGGTATCGTCTCTAATTCGAAGGTCTACGTTTCGGGGCAGGGACCAGTCAACCCGCAGTCGGGTGACATTGTAGCGGGCGATATCCGAACCCAGACCGAACGGACGCTGGACAACATCGCCGCGGTCCTTCGAGCCGCAGGATGCTCACTTGACGACGTCGTGAGAGCACAAGTGTACGTACGCGACATGAGTCAGTACGACGCAGTCAACGAAGTGTATAGCGGGTATATGAGCGAACCGTATCCGGCACGAACGGCTGTAGAAGTCTCCGAACTCCCCATCGACATCGATGTAGAGATCGATGTGGTCGCAGAACAGAGGTGATAACTAATGGACCACGAAACGAAGAACTCGGCAGTTACGGTAGAGGGAAAGAACGCGGTCGTGATCGGCGGAACCAGCGGCATCGGACGCGGGATCGCTCGTGCCTTCGTCGAGGACGGTGCAAACGTCATCGCCACCAGTCGCTCTCAGGAGGCAGTCGCGGCGATAACCGAGGAGATTCGGAGCGAGGGTGCAGCGACGACGGCCCAACCGTGCGACACGACGAACCGCGAGTCGATAACCGACCTCAGAAACGCTGCTGTCGACACGTTCGGCCACGTCGATATCCTAGTCAACTCGGTATCGACCACCGCTCACGCTTCGATTACGGAGATGAGTGACGAACAGTGGGATCGGAGTCTGGACGTCTTCCTGACGGGAACCTTCCTGGCGTGCCAGATCTTCGCGAGGGAGATGGACGAGGGAAGTATCGTGAACATTTCGTCGATGTCAGCGGACCAGATCCGTGAGGAACGGCCTGCCTACTGTGCAGCCAAAAGTGGTGTGAATGGCCTCACTCGTGCTGCATCAGTGGACTTGGCTCCTGAGATCCGTGTCAACGCTATTGCTCCTGGGTTCGTCAGAACGAGGGCAACAGCTGACCGGCTCGCTGAGGGAACGTCCGCACGCGATAGCATTGATGAGCGAACGCCGATGAACCGAGTGGCGGATACAGGGGAAATCGCAGGCGCTGCGATTTATCTCGGGAGCGATGCTTCATCGTTCAGTACTGGGGAGATTTTAACGGTTGATGGTGGCTACGATCGCAGTGCTATGTAACTCGTGATGATTGCAGAGTACGCCGAGTGCAGTATTGATGGTATTAGCGGAAAGAGACGGGGAGAGAGAATCGTGCTCCGACAACGGCTGTAAGTGGGTCATTCTCCGAAGTATTGGTTCTTCTCTCAAAGCCACTCACTAATCATCGACAGATCCGAATACGTCTTACCAAACGTCAAGTCGATACCCTTCTTTGCTGTTAGGTAAGAATCCTTACGCCCGTCGGGGGTGGTTTGAGCTATTGAACAACCAGAAGGATCGATTACTCTCTGAGGAAGGATAAAGTCGTACAAAGGATGATACGGAGTGATCCACGGTCTTTTGCTGGTTCAGCGCTGGTTCAACTACAGAGAGCGGGCCGAAGTAGCTCAGCCTGGCCAGAGCAGCTCCCTTGTAAGGAGCTTGTCGGGGGTTCGAATCTCCCCTTCGGCTTTACCCCAACTCCGAGTGGCAAAGGAATACTAACTGTCGTCTAAGCATGCCCTCTGCCGCGGCTAGAAGTCGAACGAGTCCAAAGCCGGGTCCAGAGATCGAGCTGCAGTGCTGTTGCTTGCAGCCCGGCAGAGGCTGCTAGTTGTGGAAGCGTAGTTCCCGGCATCATCAGAGCAGAGATATCGTGGCTGGGATCCCTGTCCGATGGCGAACGTCCCCGAACTGCGAGGTGAGTCCCACAAATGGAGCAAACGAGCGCGACTCGACCCTCTCTGTCTGTTTGATCCCTGACCCAGTCACCTACCGCAGACGCTTCGTGTCCACACTCAGGGCAGATGAGAACCGACTTTCGGTGCTGCGAGAGGTCCTGGTCGGCCTCAGCGCAGCCAGAACCGCCATCGGGATGCGGGTTGGTCTGGTCCACAATGCGCGCTACTGCGTGAGTTCTTGTATGCTTGTTGGCAATTCGTGTGGTTGATGATGTGAGAGTTACCCTGTGTCCGTCTCTCCACGGGTCACTTCGGCGGAAGCACGGGGTACTCACCTCGGATAACTGGGATTCTCGTAGCTGCTATTCCAGGTGGACAGTTGGATTGTTCTCTACGGCTGATTCTCAGTAAGTCGTGATCGAGGCATCTTCGTGGTCGCTGAGATACGATTCGATGTCTCCCCGTCGCCAGCCGAATGGGGCTAGCACACTCTCGGCGGCCCGAATCGTACGCTGCTGATAGAATTCGATATCGTACTCGCCGGCCTGTGGCCGCTCGTCGATAAGTCGGACCCGTTCTCGCGACGTCTTCTCGTCATCGGTAACCACATAGGCCACGTTCTTACCCGGCACTTTCTCTATTCCCATGTCGTCCGCTCGTTCGAGCGCAGCGACATTAGTCGTCTGCTGGGTGTACTCCTCGAGACGCTTCGAGACTCGATTCTCAATCGCCAATTCTCAAGGGTCTACTGTTCCATGTTCGAGTGACACAAGCTCTACAGCGAGAATATCCCATACCTGCTCTGGGTCCTGATATTCGTCGACTGCTTCGATAAGCTGTTTTTGAACTCGCTCGATGAACGCAGGCGTTGATCGCTGTCGACATTCGATTCCCCTTGTACTTGTAGGCGCTGTCGCCATCCATCGGTCACTTTTTCCCGAAAGACTTGGTGAGGGCTCCCGCAGCTGGCTCCAATAGGCACACGATATTCTTCAGCGAGGACCAACTCCTCCGTTTCAGTATCCTCAAGGCAGCTAGGCGGCGAATCACTCTGAGGACGAAACGAACAGTATGGAGATATATCGCCAATAAGCGTCACTCGAACCTATCGCCCATTATATAATACAAGTGCGATAGCATAGAGAACGAACGAGATCACTGCAGCAGTCGTCCGAACGTGATTCCACCATCTCCACCGAGCGCGAACAGTCATCTATTCACTGAGAGATGAGCTAACTGTCCACGTCGCGAGGTAGTCGTTCATCGGGATATAGATCAGCATCGTCACTGCAAGGGTGCCGATGACACAGACGAGAAAATCAATCAAGAACAACTGACCATACCCCTCTGTCCAGACTCCGTCGAAGACCAGGACCGCTACGCCGATCGCCGGAATGACGATCACACTAACGAACGTCAGTCCGAATACTGGATTCTGGATGAGATCGTTAATCGACTGCATCACGGTCGGATACATCGATGCTACTAGCGTATCTAACGCTAGAACCACGCTCACGGAGTAAGCAAAAAAGTCCAGCAATGAGCCTTGCCAGAACGGTTGACACAATGAACAAAAACGTAAGCGTATTTTTCAGAGCACTTCTAATCGGATTGTCAATACGAATCGGCTGACCAAGTCAGATTTGGCGGCGACCGAAATCCACAATCCCCCCCCCAAATTCACGTTTTCTATCCCTCTATTCCCGCTGTAGTCCCATGTTCGACGAGATAGAACCCCATCGAAATAGGTACCGACCGAATCACAGCCCCTCCACATGACGTTTGCTCTCCCTTCCGCCCGCAAGTGCTCATCGTGTGTCATCCACCTTTGGATCGCCACTACAAGGCAATCTCCAACGGTTTTACACCCCGCTCGGCCCCCTCTCGAAGCGGTTGTGATGCCCAACGGCAGGTCCTAAGACGGGGCGTCAGTTCCAGATGAACGCGGTCACGATCACAATCGCTCCAATCATCCGAAAGGAGTAGGGTGAATGCAGTAGCGGACCTGGTTGTGAATCCCGTTCAAAGGAATGTCTCGATACTGCGGGTCGATATTGCCATGCGTGCTGGAGACCCAATGGGGTCGGTGTTGCCGATGGCATCATGGTCTCGTCCGACGACGATCCGACTAACTACCAAGCAGTCATCAAGCAGGGTTTTCCGACGGGCCACTTCAGGGTCGTGACGAGATATGACACCGACGGATCCCGCTTCGAAAACGAATACCGGCGGATACCGACTAAAGACTCGGGACCGAACCAGGTGACCGTACCGATAGCTGAGCGAGTGCTCAATATCTACTCCACCAGAGTATGGACAGCGCAGCAAAACACAGCGCTCTACCGAGCGCTCGCGCACGACAAAATGCACTCTCGACGAGCAAGTGAGTGAAGTGGCTCTCGATGTAGCTCCAAGGAGTAGCTGCTCGAGAGATGCTCTGTGTGCCATTATCGGTGTGGTTATGTGCCCGTCACGGCCCATCGCCCACTGAGTGAACTATCTAGCTGGTAGAGGTCGTTCGTGATACTGTTGTGGGTCAGCACGTTTGGTGAGCGCCCCATGTCTGCTCGTGCGTCATTTCCCCCCTTGTGTTGGCCGCCAACACCCAACGGTTCGCCACGGCTGTATTTCGTATCGGAGCTCCGATAGCGAGGATCGGGTAGTAACCATTTACAAGCGACGAATCGCTGGACGGAAGCCGTGTGTGAACTCTCAGTCCAGTCTACGACCGGCTTGAAGCCGTCTCTCCAATAGTACGGAACACTAGCGTGGGTACTCGTCCAGCGATTAACAGTGTATTCCGTGTGTGAAGGACCCTCTTATCGAAGCCGGTCGCTCTTTTTTCGTCAACTGTCTCCAAATGAGATAGCTCAGTGTTCACTTCTTCGGAGTAGTAGAGGAAGTGTGGGATGATGAGAAAGCGTAGAGACCTCCTTATAGACTCTATAGAGCGTCTCAGAGATAGTATTCTGATTGTGAAAAAGGCACTCTTACTTAGGGCGTAGATGTTATTCAGATTATAATTCTGACGCTGCGTGAGACTGCTGAAAGGGTAAGCGCATCGACTTGCTCGCACTCATTCTCCTAGAATCCGCTGTGAACCCCTATTTCAGACACTACGGTTGCCGTGGTGCGGATCAGGTAGCAATATCAATCGGGACCACACCAAAGGTGATAATATTTCCCTTTCGAACTCTCCAGGGTTGAGAAGGGAAAGCATCGATTCACAGGTTTCGAGTCGTGATTGTATTATGAGCGCGAGAGCGATTCTCTGGTCTCAGAGGTCTCGCCGAGTGTCTTGTGGAGCGCTATTGGTTCGGAATGGCCTGCAACTGCGTGCTCAACAAGAATACTCATAGAAGTCGATAAAAAACCGCGATGGCACAATCAGCCTTCACCAACGAGGACCGTGGAACCGCCGTGTTTGACTACGACGGGAACCAAGTTGGGACCGTAAGCGACGTTCGAGACGGCACTGCACACGTCGACACCAGCGATGGCGACTCGGGTATCCTCGACGACCTCACGGATGCTCTCAGATGGGATGACGACTATGAGACCCACGAACTCCGGAACGACGATGTAGACACTGTTGACGATGACGGTGTTCACCTCCGTCAGTTCTAACGAGGTCCCAGCTCACGTCGATTTCTTTCAAGAAGGTGGGAAACCAACAGACGCTTTGTACAGAACACGAAGCCAATTGGGAAGCGCGTATTCATCGTTCACTCTGACAGAACAAGAATGAAGAAGGCGCACAACCCCTGTTTTGGGTACCACGGTGTGGAGCCAGCGGTGGGGACAACGCTGTCCGTTCAGGACGTAGTCGGATCGTCTACACTCAGCCCCATAGAACTCGTGAGCACGAGTACGACCTCTGTTAGCAATTAGGGTTCAGAAAATAGCCGAGATGATGTGGAAGTTTGTAAGCAGTGTTTCAACCAGTATCGAAACGAACTGTTCTGATCGCTGCGTCGTTTGAGGAGCACATGTGACTCGAAGATGAAAGCACTCACTAGAGGTTATCTCGACGTTTGGCGATGGAAGCCAACTCAACAGGAGACCGCAATCGTGAGGTGGTGAGCAGTTTCTTCGATAGGATCACGAACACACCTCAACCCATCGCCCTACGGGTCCTTGTACACCGGTCTGAGGTCGGTCGCATCCGCGTTGTACCCGAGCCAGACGCTGAGCACCGAGGCCGCACCGACGAGGTACATGGGGAACAGGAGGACGATCGCGTAGCCAGCCAGGTGCAGCGGGATCACGTCGACCGTATGGAGCGTGCCGATCCCGGCGAGTCCGAGCAGTGCCGCCGCTATCATCCCCGACCGGAACGCGCTGTCGGCGGCCGGGCCGGGGGAGCTCTTGAGTGTCGTCATACTATCCCTACGCCATCGAGTCGATAAACGATTGCGAAACGGGCCGTCTACCGGTGTAGCTCGTCCATCGCCCCGATCGAACGTCCAAGATAAATGGGTGACCTATCTCCTCACCAGATTTATGCCGATATGCGAGGTAACCCAGTGTGAACGATCATGTACGAGACGATCCTGATCCCGACCGACGGCAGCAACGAAGCGCGGAAAGCCGCCGCACACGGCATCGAGCTCGCGGCCGCGCTCGGGGCGACGGTCCACACGCTCTACGTGATGGACCTCCCGGGCGTCCCGCGTGCGCTCTCGGTCCGGGACGACGAGGAGACGGTCCGCGAGGAGTACCGGGAGTTCGGCGAACGGGTCACGAGCGAGGTCTGTACAATGGCGAGCAGGGCGGACGTCAAGTGTGTCACCGCGCTCAGAACCGGGACGGTCCACGAGGAGATCGTCGAGTACGCCGACGAGATGGGCCTCGACGCCATCGTGATGGGGACGGGCTACCAGGGCCGGTTCGGCGCGCTGCTCGGCACCGTCGTCGAGAAGGTCGTCCGGATCTCGTCCGTCCCGGTGATCTCGACGAAGATGAACGAAGCCGAATCGCGTCCCTCCGGGGCGTGAGGGAATCGCCGCTACCGATATCGGTCAATCCGGGTTCGAGGTGCCCTCACCGCCATCCGAAATGCCGGTGACGACGTCCTCGCTGGAAGCGGTCACCTCGACGTCGTCCATGCTGTCGATCCGACTGATCTGCTCCTTGAACGCCTCGGATTCGAGGATCGTGTACTCGTTGTCGAGACCGAGATAGACGGTATAGCACATCAAGAGCAGGATGAACGCAAAGGGCAAGCCGGTCGAGACGGCGGCGGTCTGCAACGCCGTGAGCCCCCCGCCGGCCAACAGCACCGCCGCGACACCGCCCTCGCTGAGTGCCCAGAAGACGCGCTGGGCCCGCGGGACGTCGTGTTTTCCGCCGGAGGTGAGATGGTCGATCACCAGCGAGCCCGAATCGGAGGACGTGACGAAGAAGGTTATCACGAGGAGCGTGGCGACGATGGTCGAGATCGCCCCCAGCGGGTACTCCGAAAGCATCGAGAACATCGCGATCGACTGTCCCTGCGTGTTGAGCGTCGCGAGGATGCCGGCTCCGGCGATCTGGGCGTTTATCGCGCTCCCGCCGAACGTCGACATCCAGACGAACGAGAAGATCGACGGGAGGAACAGTACCCCCATGACGAACTCACGAACCGTCCGCCCCTTCGAGATCCGCGCGATGAACATCCCCACGAACGGTGACCACGAGATCCACCAGCCCCAGTAGAAGATGGTCCAGCCACCGAGGAAGTCCTGTGCGGGTTGCCCCGCGAACGCCCCCGTGAAGAAACTGAGACCGGGGAGACTCACGAGGTACGTACCGAACGCGTTGGTGAACCCGTTGAAGATGTAGAGCGTGGGGCCGACGACGATCACGAACGAGAGAAACGCCAACATGAGGTAGAGGTTGATGTTGCTCAGCCGCTTGACGCCGCCCTCGAGCCCCGCCGCCACCGACGCGGTCGCGATGAGCGTGATACCCACGATCAGGGCCACCTGGCCGAACGTCCCGGTCGGGAAGCTCGCGCCGAACAGGTCACCCGCGATGACGTTGAAGCCCCTGCTCACCTGTGTGACCCCGAGCCCGAGCGAGGTCGAGAGCCCGAAGAGGGTGGCGAACACCGACACGAGGTCGATGACGTGGCCCGGCCAGCCGTAGATGCGCTCGCCGAGCAACGGCCAGAAGATCGACCGGAACGTGAGTGGCAGTCCCCGATTGAACGAGAAGAAGGCCAGCCCCAGCCCCACGAGCGCGTAGATCGCCCACGGGTGGAGCCCCCAGTGGAAGAACGCCTGTGCGAGGGCGGGACCCGCCGCGGCGGCCGAGCCCGCTTCGATACCGTTGCCGGCGAAAAAGGGCGGCACGCTCCCGAAGTAGGTGACCGGTTCGGCCACGCTGAAGAACATCAACCCGATACCCATGCCGGCGCTGAACAACATCGCCATCCAGGAGAAGGTGCTGAACTCCCTTTCGGCTCCGACACCGCCGATCCGTATCTTGCCGTACTTGCCCACCGCGAAGTAGACGACGGTGACGATGAAGACGTTCACCACGAGGATGTAAAACCAGCCGAAGTAGTCGTTGATACCGTTGAAGATGGCGGTGTAGATCGACGACGCCTCGTTGCCGAGCAGGAGGGTCGCCGCCACGAACGCCACGATGACGACCAGCGCGACGGGAAAGACGACCGGGTGGACGTCGAAGCCGTATCCCTGGTAGTTTGTATCCCCCGGTTCCCGGTCGGAGTCGGGGTGGAACAACTCCACTTGGAGCCCGTCCGACATCTCGCCCGCCGTGGTGTCGCCCTCGGCGTCAGCCATGCTGCCCCCTCACCTCGGATCCGTGGTCGACTGGATGGGGATCGCGCTGCTGTGTCGCCGCGTCGGTCGGGGATCGATGGATCATGTGATTCTCACCTTCGTGATGGTCGGCACCGTCGAAACCGCGCTGGCCTCGGCGCATTTCGGCGTCCCAGCGGAGCGAGCTCGTCTGCCTCACTCCACTGGTGCCGTGTCGTTCGTGACTTTTTGCCGTGCTGAACGTTGTCACGAAAGGAGATAAATATTGCCGCCGATGACTCGGTTCATTTCTTACCGCGATTTTGGCGTGATTGGAAGCCAGTCGGTTCCACTGCTGACCGCCGTCCTCCGTTCTTCCCGCCGCGTGCGGACCATCGGATAGGTCGGCAGGACAGTGAACACCGGGTTCGACTGACTTAGGACTCCAAACCGCTCCGGAGTATCCAACGATCGTCCTTCACGTCGATCGGCGGCGGGCACTGGACCAGGTGGGAGTCAGCTGTTGTCGCATGGGCGTTTCGAAGGCGGTCGTCCGATCCCGAGCCGATGTTGTGTGAACGCCAACATGCTCATACCGCTACGGATACTACATTTACCGAAAGTGGTAGTACACGTGGCCCTCGTGGGTTGTGGGGAGTCTGAGAACTGATGCGGAGACGAAACTATCTTCGAGTGCTCGGGAGCCTCCCGTTCGTCGCTGCCGGCGTCTCGGGCTGTCTCTCCGGGCGTATGAACGGACCAGCGGAACGAGCGCTCACGGCCGACGCGATCGGTGAAGCCTGGACGTATTCGGACGGGGGCTCCCCGGTAGTCACCGAGAGCGGAACGATAACCGCGAGCTACCACGCCGACGAACCGTACCCGCAGACCGTCAGGCTCCGTTTGTGGCCCTGTGAGGGTGAGACGCTCGACGCACTCGGTGGGACGTGCTCGCTGGGGAACCTTCCGGACCAGATGCGAGCGAACGAGAGCGTCACGACGGCGGATGGCTCGATCGGTGAGACCGCCTTCCTCTGGTGGACCGGCACCGTTACCGATATCGAGGTGGTCACCGCGAACCACGTCTTCCGCCTCACGCATACGGCGCTCAGCGGGACGGATTCGGCTGCTGACCCGGAGATACCGCCTCAAGACGACCGAATCGAGACGGTCACCAGGATCGCTCAGCTCCAGACAGACAAGATCGACCGTCTGACCTGAACACGACGAAGGAATGCTCGCCACCCGGGTGGACCGCTCTTCGACGTATCTAAGTTGTGCACGCAACTAACGGTCCTATGGATGGCGTCAACGTCGCTCGAAACGTCTCGCTCGCCGGCCGCGCACTGAGCGCTCGGATCGAGCGCGGGCTCGCACCGTACGGGATCGGTCGTGGCGAGTATCGTGTCCTCTTCGCGCTCTACAGCGAGGAGGGGGTCCCGCAGAAAACCCTCGCCGAACGACATCACCTCCACAAGGGCGTGATCGCACACGTCGTACGCAGACTCGAGGAGAAAGGGTACGTCGAGCGCCGGACGGACCCCACGGACAAACGCCGGAAGCTCCTCTTTCTCACCGACAAGGCCGAGAATATCCGTCCGGAGATCGAGGAGCTCAAAGCCACGGTCGACGCCGAAGTCGTCGACGGACTCACCGAAGCGGAGATACGGGCGCTCGAAGCCGGATTGCAGACCGTCAGCGCGAACCTCGGCGTCGACCTTGAGGCGAATCCGGACGTGAACTGATGGCCGGATCGAGCGAAACGATCCACTCCGGATCGAAGGCAGGGGGTTCGGTTCTCCCGCGGTCCCCAGAAACCGCGCTCTGGGTCATCATCGCCTCGGGGACGCTCACCGTGATGGCGGGGGCGATCCTCGGTCCCGTGGTCAACGGGATCCAGACGGGGCTCGGGGTCTCCGGCTCGCTTGCAGGACTCATCATCACGACACACGGTCTGTTCATCGTCCTCGCCAGTCCGGTCGCCGGGTCGCTCATCGACCGGTACGGGCCGCGGCGGCCGTACATCCTCGGACTCGTGCTCTATGCGTTCTCCGGGGGAGCCGGACTCGTCGTCGGTTCGTTCGAACTGCTTCTGGTGTCGAGGGCGTTTCTCGGTGTCGCGGTCGCGTTCGTCTACACCTCGATCACCGTTCTGATCTACAACCTCTTCGAAGGCGAGCGAAAGGACCGCGTGATGGGACTCCGCGGGAGCGCGAACAGCCTCGGGGCCGCGGTCTGGCCGCTCGCAGGCGGTGTGCTCGGGACGGTCTCGTGGCACCTCCCGTTCGGCGTGTACGTCCTCGCACTCCCGCTCGGCGTGCTTGCCTACGTTACGGTCCCCGAACCCGCGATGGCCGCTGCGCCGGACGACGGCGACCGATCCGCTGACGGGATGCGTGGTATCGCACGAGTGTTCCTCGACACACCGGTCTTGCCGTTCGTCTACGGACTGTACTTTGCAACGAACGCGTTGCTCTATACGATCACCATCTACTATCCCCAGCTGCTGTCGGGATTCGGTATCTCCTCGTCGTTCACGATCAGCCTCTATCTCGCCGCGCTCGGCGTTGCGGGCGGCGCGAGCGCGTACTTCTACGACCGGATCAAGCGCCGGTTCGACTACCGACAACTGACGCTCGCAGCGCTCGTCCTCTGGTCCATCGGGTTCGGTATCGCCGGAATCGCCTCGACGCCGGTGCCGGCCGTACTCCCCGTCGTGTTGTTCGGGCTCGGACAGGGGCTGGTCTTCCCGACCGTACTGCTCTGGGTCGAAGAGCTGGTTCCGGCCGACAAGCAGGGCCAGTTCAGCTCCTACGTAGCCATGGCGGGATACATCGGCCAGTTCCTCTCGCCGGTGCTCTTCGGGGTCGTTGCCGGACCGTTCGGCGTCAGAGGGGTGTTCGTCGCCGCGGCGCTCTTCGCTGGCGTCGCACTCGTCGCTACTGGCGTACGGTATGCCGCTTCCAGTTCCGCGTAGACTGCCCCCGACGCAACGGCTAAGTTGTGTGTGCAGCTAATAAGTTGTGTGAGCAACGAACCACGGCCGTCGCGATCGCCACCGGATGAGGCGGCCAACCGAACGCCGTCCCTGTTCGACGCGGTCGCTCTCGGCCCGAACCTCCTCTCGAATCGGATGGTGATGGCCCCGATGACCCGCGCACGGATGGCCGAAAACGGGGTTCCGGGACCAATGAACGCCGAATACTACCGACAGCGGGCCTCCGCGGGGCTGATCGTTACGGAGTGTACACAGGTTTCACCGAGCGCCCGAGGAACGACCTACAATCCGGGGATCCACACCGAAGCTCAAATCGATGGCTGGCGGAAGGTGACGAATGCGGTACACGGGAAGGGCGGGAAGGTGTTCCTCCAGGTCTGGCACAGCGGGCGAATGTCGCACTCGGCGATGCAAGACGGCGATCAACCGGTCGCGCCCTCGGCGATCCGTCCCGATGGGGAGTTCCACGGCCCGGACGGAAAACAGCGATACGAAACACCCCGAGCGCTCGAAACCGAGGAGATCCCGAGAATCGTCGAGACGTTCGGGACGGCCGCCGAAAACGCCCGCAAAGCGGGGTTCGATGGGGTCGAACTCCACGGTGCCTTCGGCTACCTCCCTGCACAGTTCCTGAAATCCGGGACGAACGAGCGAACCGACCGGTACGGGGGATCGGTCGAGAACCGCGCACGGTTCACGCTCGACATCGTCGAGGCGCTCTCGAACGCATGGGAGTCGGATCGGGTCGGCATCAAGCTCTCACCGTCGAACCGCCAATCGGGGATTTCCGATGCCAACACGGAGGAGACGTTCGGTTATCTCCTCGAACGGCTCGACGGGATGGGGCTGGCGTACATCCACATGATGGAACCGAATCCGGGCGACCGCGAGATCGGGGTGCAGATCGAAGAGCCCACGCGGACGTTCAGACCGTCTGCACCGACGACGGCGATGATCGCCAACGGTGGTTTCGTGAAGAACTCCGCCGAGCGCATCCTCGCCGATGGCACAGCCGACCTTGTTTCGTTCGGGAAGTCGTTCATCGCGAACCCGGATCTCCCCGCCCGGTTCCGACAGGGCGCACCGCTCAACCGACCGAACCCGGAAACGTTCTACGCGGGTGGCGAACAGGGCTATACCGACTATCCCGCTCTCAGCAGTTTGTCAGAGTAGGACCTCACGGACACCGTTCTGTCGGCCTGAGCGGCACCGTTTTTCGGCGTCGATGCCCTGGACGTCACGCCGAACCGACTGTGACCCATGGGACTGGTTGAACAAGAAAGCATAGAGAGCGACCGATAGCCCTTCTAAGGACGTCTCAGAGGCGAGGTCCTGACCGCGAGATCGTCGCTTGAGCGATCCTCGCTTACCGGGTAGCGTTCGGTCTGTGGGCACGGGAACACCACCGCGATCACCGCTACGCTTTTACTTCGGCGAGCGTACCTGAAGAATAGAGGATGAGCGAGTTGGATGGATTATCCAGGGGGGCTGGGAAGGAGCCGTTCTTCGAGGCTCCACAGAGCGGTGGGCTGGTGGCGGTCGATCCGATCGAACGGCACCGCTACATGCTGTCAACACGGGAGAGGGTGCAGCCGAAGCCAGCTACGACGGAGGACTTCCGGTTCCCGGTCGATACCGCCGTCTCGGTCCGTACCGAAGCCATCTCGCTCCCGAGCGTCGTCTCCGTGCACGTCCGCGACGAGGAGGGAGCGCCGCTGTGTGAAGCGGAGCACTTCGCCTTCGAGGAGTTGCCCGCCGGTCGGTACACGGTCGAGCTGAGTGCGCCGATCAAGCTCTATCTCCTGGTCGAGAGTCCGATCACGCTGCATGCCACCGCCGAGACCATGCGCATCGAGTTCGGCGAGGAGACGGCGGTCGTGGTGGGAGCGCGGTCACACCACGACCAACCGGCAGCGACGGTGACGACGACGTCGGACTCCGAGGACCTGATGCGGGCGGTCTCGACGTTCGGTTCGGCCCTCAAGACGGTGAGCCCGGAGCGGTCGTTCCCGACGCTGCGGGGCCACCCCCCGCTGGTCGAGCTCGGGGACGAACTCGACCTCGCGGGGCTCGAACCGCCCGATTCGGGTGTCGTCATCGAACTTCCAGCCGACCGCCGGATGATACTCATCGCCGCGCCGCTGGCGTACTACCTCGGTGCCCGTCTGGTCCCCGGCGACGAACCGCTCCTGCGAGCCGACACCGGTTTCCAGTACGACCTGGATGGCCCCCTGGGGTTCGAACGGACCGTCGAGCGCACCCTGAAACAGGTGTTCTTCCTCGACTGTCTCACGCGTACCGAAGGGCTCTCTCCTGTGGCGGTTCACGAGCGAGGGGCGCTCGAAGGCGACCTCGAACTCGACTTCGCCGCTCTGTACGACCGTTCGTTGGCCGACCAACTCGAGACCTATCTCGCCGTTCCATTCGAGACCCTCGAAGCCCACCTCCCGAAGTGGAAGCTCACCACACACGTCGAACCAACGGCGTCCAGCGTCGAGATGCTCCCGTTCGCCGTCAACGACCTCGCGATCGTTCGGTGTGGCGAGACGACGAACGCACCGAACCCCGCCACGGCAGGGGTCATGGAGGGTGACGGAGCGCCAATAGCTGAATCGGCTCGACGCGAGAGTTTCACGCGGAGTGCGAGTTCGGGAACCGTCGTCCAGCCCGAGGACACGTTCGTGGAACCGGAACTGGACGATTCGCTGGAGCAGATGTGGGTGGGCGAGGGGACACCCGTGAACGCGAGCAAGGCCGCCATCGAAGCCTACAGGCATCACCTCGACCGGACACCGACGGCCGGTGACATCGGGATAACGGTCGTCTGCAACGACGCGACGATGGACGAAGAGCGTGACTTCATCAACGAGGTCTACGGTGAGCGCGACGAGCTGCCCTTCGACATCACCGTCGAGCGCGAGCTTACGACCGCGGAACTGAAGGCGGTGCTTTCGTCCCGGACCGATTTCCTCCACTACATCGGGCACGTCGACCCCGAGGGCTTCGAGTGCGCGGACGGCAAGCTCGACGCGACGACGTTGGAGTCCGTGGGTGTGGACGCGTTCTTGCTCAACGCGTGTCAGTCCTACCGCCAGGGCATGGCCCTCATCGAACACGGGGCCATCGGCGGTATCGTTACGCTCAGCGACGTCCTGAACTGTGAAGCGGTCAGGATCGGCCGGACGCTCGCACGCCTCCTCAACTGCGGGTTTCCGCTCCGGCCAGCGCTCGACATCGCGCGTGACGAGAGCATCATGGGCGAGGAGTACCTCGTCGTGGGCGATGGAACCCTCTCGATCGCACAAGCCGAAAGTCTGACCGCGAACCTACTGCACATCGAACGCAACGGCGACTTGTTCGATCTGACGTTCAGTGCGTACCACACGTCGAGAACCGGGATGGGAACGTTGGTTATACCATATCTGGACAATAGCGAATACCACATCTCCACTGAGGATATTCAGGAGAAGGGTCTCACGAAGGACGAGCTCATGGATTTCTTTTCGCTCTCGGACGATCCTGTGAAGATCGATGGAAAGCTACGGTGGAGTTCTCAGATCGGCGCTGACGAACTATAGATTTACGGGCCGGCGTAGGCACCACTATTGGCCGCTGCTGCACTGCCCGCCTGTGATAGGAGGACCATCAGGCCGAACAGCGCGGCGAGGGTTTTCGGGTGGTTCTGGAGGTACGTCCGGAGTTCGTTGGTATCGGACATTGCGTTTTACCGAAGGCACGCCCTCGATATGAATATTTTCGAATAGTTATGATATGAACTGAATTGGTTTTTCTCGTAACATCATAGAGATTTCCGATTGAGACCTTCGACATGCCCGATACATGGCAATACACCCCCGCAGAATCGTGCTCCTCAGGGTCACCGGCCGGGTCGAAAGCGCAGCGCAACCAACGGTCGATGGCCTAATCCGACGACGGACGGACTATCGCGGGTCGCCACGGAGGGGCAGTGCCTCCCCGTTCGTGGCGGCGCTTCGTTGGGCCGTCTCGATGATCCGTTGGGCAGATCGGCAGAACGCCGGGTCCGTCGGTCCGGTGAACGATATCTCGTTTTCGAGACAGTGGACGAAATACTGCACGAGGTTCGCGTGGGGCGCTTCGAGCGGCTCCGGTTCGACGACGTAGCCGTCCGGCGACTCGGACGTCTGCACCCGGATCGGGCTCCCGTGCTGACGAGTCGTGATGGCCCCCTCGGTCCCGACGACCTCGTAGCCCTTCGCCGGTGTCGAATCGTGCTCCCAGGGGTGCGTTGGCATCCGAAGCGAGGTCTGAAAGGTCGAGAGACCGGTCTCGTATCGACAGACGGTCACGCTCTGGCGGTCGACGTCGGTGTCGCCTGTGGGGTGGGTGTGTGCCGAGACGGCTTTCGGGAGCTCGCCGTCTCGAAACCACGTCGCGAACGTCGCGCCGTAGCCGAGGTAGTCCAGCAGGGAGCCACCGCCGGATTCCGTCTCGTAGAACCAGCTGTCATCCGGCGGCGCGCCCGCGTTCCCCCCGTAGTACTGGATCTCGACGATCTCCCCGATCGTGTCGGTCGTGAGGAGTTCCCGGAGCGTTTGATGGACGGGGGACCAGGTCACCGGCCAGTTGACCGCGAGCCGTCCGTCCGAGTTCGCCGCCGCGTCCAGCATCCGGTCGGCGTCGGCCAACGAGCGGGCGAACGGTTTCTCGATGGCGACATGGATGTCGTGAGCGAGGACCCGTTCGACGAACCGGGGGTGCGCCGAGTTCATCGGCCCGCCGAGCACGATGTCCGGTTCGAGGGCGCACAGACAGTCTTCGAGGTCGTCGTAGCACCGGTCGGAAGACACGTCACGGTCCGCAGCGGCCGCTTCAAGCGACCCGGTGGAGGTCTCCGGGGTCTCGTCGCAGAGCCCGACCACCTCGGCCCCGGGGTGGTCCGCAGCCCACGCGAGATTGGTGTTCATGTGCATCTGGTCGAAGTTCGCGCCGACGATGCGCCAGGTCATATCCGCTTGGGCCCCTCCAGGGACATAACGTATCGTATCCGCGAGCCACCGATCGTTCCTGACTCGGATGGGAGCGTTCCACCAGCTTCGCCGTCGTCTTCAGGCTCCGGACACTCGGCCGGAGATCGGCTGGGAAACCGGATCCGAATACTGATGTGGAGCGGGTTTGATGACCAACGAAATGGTTTGGTGCCCGGTTCGTGTCGAGAAGCGATCGGTCCGTGAGCTGCCGACGAACCGACGGGCCGTTCGGCGGGGAGGGAGCCGACGATGAATCGCCGCTCCCTGCTCGTCGTTCTGGTGGTCCTGTCGATACCGCTCGCCGGCTGTAGTTTCCTCTCCCAGGCACCCGAGGACACCTCGACGGCGGCTCCGACGGCGACCGACGCGGGTGGACCGGCGAACACCTCTACCGCGACCGCCGCAGCGGCTCCGGGGACGCAAACAGCGGGGACCACGACGGGGGCGGGAACGTCCACATCAACGGCAACGTCGACCGGAACGACGACTGGAACACCGGTTGACACCCCGACACGCACGTCTACATCGATACCGACCGCTACGTCAACGTCGACACCGACACCCACTGAGACACCGACGTCCACGGCAACAGAGACGCCAACACCGACCGCCACGGAGACAGCGACTGCGACTGCAACGGAGACACCGACGCCGACGGAGACGCCAACCGCAACGGCGACAGCCACACGGACGGAGACGGCAGCGGAGACGGATTCGTCCCGTGAGGGCTGGTACAACGTAACCATCGTCGCGGACGGGTCGGGCGGCTCGTACTACCGAATGTATGGGGGAAGCGGGCCGGATATCGAACTGGGAGCGGAGGCCGATACCGACGACTCGGCCAGTTACGAGGACCGAGTGATCCTCGACGACCCCTACTACGCCGAAGGGTTCGTCGGGGACAACGGGGTCGATAGCTATCAGTACAGACCGACTGTTCTGGACGACCCCTCCCTCAGCTTCGTCAACGATGGCGACGTTCCGCTGCAGGTCTATCTCGATGGAGAGCTCTACGAGACGGTGTCACCGGACCAGGGAACCGAGAACGAACGCGTCGACCCCGAGGCACCGTCGACAGGGCAAAACACCGTCAGAGTCGAGGCGGTCGGCGAGGGAGCCTCGAACTACACGCTCTCGGCCGGAGAGGGCGGCACGGCTGCGTTCTTCTACGAGAGCCGGGCGAACCCCGGGACGACGGCCGAGAACCCCGATTACACGGGGTACGTTTCGGGTGCATACGGCTTCGTTGGGTCAGGTGGTGTCGATACGTACTCGTCGGACGGCCTGCTCTACAGCGCCGAGAACAACGGCACAGCGACACTGAGGATCTACCAGAACGACGAGTTGTGGGCGACCCTCGAACCGGGAGAGAGCGAGGAGTCGTCGAACCAGTGACCCGTGGCTGCCGAGAGAGACGGGGCGAAGCCCCGCCTCCGACGTGTGAGAGGAACGGGATCGGGACCAGCACCTTCTAGCACTGCCCCAGACGGAAGCGGTGTGGTCCACAGCTGCGACGAATTCGAACGAATACGACCGTGACCGGCATGGGTCCCGTTATCTGCGTGCGAAGCGGAGCGGGACCAGTATGTCGATCGGTGTCGCGGTCCCCCTTCAACTCCCGTCGGTCACGACCGGAATGGTCGTCGTCTTCGCGATCACCCTGCTCGCGTTCGGGCTGTTCGCGACCGAGCGCGTTCCGGTCGACGTCACCGCGCTGATCGTCATGGTCGCGCTGATGGTGCTCGAACCGTGGACCCGGATCTCCGTCGAGGAGGGCGTCGCGGGCTTTTCGAACAGCGCCACGATCACCGTCCTCGCGATGTTCATCCTGAGTGCGGGCGTGAGTCGTACGGGTGCGGTCCAGCGCCTCGGCGCACGAATGGCGACCTTCGCCGGCGACAACGAGCGACGGCAGCTCCTCTCGGTGATCTCGGTCGCGGGCCTTCCGTCGGGGGTGCTGAACAACACACCGATCGTCGCCATGTTGATCCCGGCCGTCTCGGACCTCGCACGCGAGGGCGGGACCTCGCCGTCGAAGCTTCTGATACCGCTCTCCTACGCGTCGATGGTCGGCGGGATGCTCACGTTGATCGGGACCTCGACGAACCTCGTCGCGAGCGACGTCTCCGCACGGCTGCTCGGCCGTCCGTTTTCGATGTTCGAGTTCACGGCGCTGGGGGCCATCGTCTTCCTCACCGGGGCCGGATATCTCTTGCTCGTCGGTCATCGGCTCATCCCCGAACGGATCGAAGCCACCGACGGACTGCTCGCGGAGTACGAGATGGGCGAGTACCTCACGGAGGTCGTCGTCACCGACGGGTCGCCGCTCGTTGGACGTCCGGTCGAAACGGTCGACGGGGCGTTTCCGGCCGACGTCGCCGTGGTTCGGCTGCTCCGCGACGGTCGAGAGGTCGACGATTCGACCGCCGAGACGTCGATCGACGATGGCGATACGCTCATCGTTCGTGCCCGTCCCGACCGCATCCAACGCCTGATCTCGACCCAGGGGTTGTCCATCACCCCCACGGACGTCTCCGAGGCAGCCCTCGACGACTCGTCGGATGGGGCTGCCGGGGGCCCCGGAGAGGGAAGTCGCGACTCCGATCCGGTCTGTGGACCGCGAACGTTGGTCGAGCTCGTGGTCCCGACCGGGTCGTCGTTCGTGGGCGAGCGGATGACCGGGACGCCTCTCGAACGCGAGTACGACGTCGATCTCCTCTCGGTCCGGCGTGGGAACGACCTCCTCCACAGGCGGATCGAGGGCCTCGTCCTCGACCGCGGGGACACCCTCCTCGTCCACGCCCCCACGGCGACCCTCGAACGGATGGCGGCCGACCCGAACGTGATCGTCGCGCGCGAACTCCCCAACCGGGAGTACCGGCGCGCGAAGCTTCCGCTGGCGGTCGGGATCGTTCTCGGCGTAGTGGGTCTCGCCGCGCTCGGCGTGCTCGATATCCTGGTCGCCGCGCTCGGGGGTGTGGTCGCGATGGTGCTCGGGGGTGTGCTCAAACCCGACGAGCTCTACGACGCGGTCGAGTGGGACGTGATCTTCCTGCTGGCGGGGCTCATCCCGCTGGGGACCGCGTTCACCGAGACCGGGGCCGCGACCCTGATCGGCGGGCTGGTCGCCGAGAGCGCCGTCTACCTCCCGGCACTCGGTGTCCTCTGGGTGTTCTACGTCATTACGGCGCTCACGACCGCCGTGGTGAGCAACGCCGGAAGCGTCGTCCTCCTCGTTCCGGTCGGGGTGGCGACCGCCGCCGAGATCGGCGCGAACCCGTTCGCGTTCGTGCTCGCCGTGACGTTCGCGGCGAGCGCCGACTTCATGACACCGATCGGGTACCAGACCAACCTCCTCGTCTACGGACCCGGTGGCTACCGGTTCACCGACTACACCCGTGTCGGCGCACCGCTACAGATAGTGCTCTCGGTCGTGACGGTCCTCGGGATCGCGACGCTCTGGGGAATCTGACACCCTCTTCAGCACTCGTCGAAACTTGCCACCGCTGGCACGAAGGCTATCCAGAACCGGACCCTCGAACGAACGAGAGGCATTCGTATGAGTACAACCCATCCCACAGCACAGAGGTTCGCGGTATGAGCGTCCGTGTCGACCGCTCTGCGGCGGAGAAGGGCCAAGGACCGAGCCTTGGCGACACCCGCCAACGGCTCGAAGGCGCGCTGCAGCAGTCGAGGGGAGGACCGAGGTCGAACGACGGGACTACCGAGACGGCTATCGCCGATGTCGCGCTCGAAGCGGGGGAGCTACTGGAACGGGCGGACCCCGGCATCGCTGCGCTGCGAGAGTGGCTTCGAGGGAACGGCTCACTCCAGGACTCCCAGGAGGAGATCGACGACCTCCGAGTGGTGATCGAGGCGGCGACCGACCTCCTCGAAACGGTCGACGTCGCCGCGCTGCCGGACGCCGTCGAACTGAGTGGGCTACCGTCGGCGATAGAAGGAAGGGAGGTTCCCGGAGCAGTCGTCGCTGGGAAACCGACGGACTCGGTCGACTTCGGGCGGCTCACCGAACTCGTCGACTACGGGAAGCTGCTTCAGGTGGTGGACCTTCGGGCGTTGATGAAAGAGAAAGCGGAGCTCGACGACGCGCTCCTGAACGGTCTCATCACGGACGAGAGCGATTCGGAAACGGAGGAACAAGAGAGTGGTACCGACCTCTCCCCCCAGGACGGCCTCCAAGCGGCGTACGAAACGGCTCACGAGAAGAGCGGCGCGCTCGACGAGAAGGTCGGCGGCAGCGAGGGAGGTTCGCCGAGTAACTCGACGACGCACTCGACGGTCCCTTCGAGCAGACCGGATATCGGTGGCGCGACACGCTTTTCGACCGTCCCCAGTCGGTGACGGGACTATTGGTCTGAACACCTGGTGAGCTCGAAAGTGCAACCGACGACGTCCACTCGATGTCCACCCAGCGTTCACATGGAGGGGGATGTCACCGCTCGTCCACACCGGCGACGTCCGTCACCCGGAGTTCGCCGTCGGTACGCGCACTCACGTCGCCCGGGTGGAGCGGGAACGTCTCCTCGGAGACGTCGTTCAACCCGAGTTCGGCTTTCACCGCATCGGTGATGTCCGGGTCAGCGTCGACGTGAGCGACCCCGTCCTCGACACTCACGACGACACCGACCGTCGCGCCGTTCGCGTTCACGACGTCCTTTCCGATGTCGTCCTCCGTGAGTTTCTCCGTACTCATGAGGCATGGCGTACGTTCCGGAGGGCCATGCCGTTTGCGGCCCTTCGAGGAGCCGTCCCTTCGCTCGAACCCGCATCCGCGCTCCACCCCGTCCGGCGCTCCTTGCGTGGGCAAGCAAGACGTGTTTGGTTACGTATAGCATGGTCGATCGGTATGGAGATCGTCGTCTGTCCGGAGTGCGGTGCCGAAACGGATTACGGGGAGCCGGAGCGCCCGCGGTCGGACCAGAACGCCATCCCGTGTGCGAACTGCGGGGAAGTGCTCGTCCTGGAGTGAGTCACCCAGCTGCTCGTCGGGACCCAACGAGCGGTCGCGGTACCTACGGGGCATCCGGCCGACGAGGGAGTATCTGCCCCCAGACGTACTTATCGAGGAGCCGAACCCTGAGCGGGTCCTCGACCTCGATACAGCACGAGAGGCGGGGATAACCGAACCGAGCAGCCGCAGCATCGTGCCAGTGAGTCGGCTCCGGAGCCGGATCGACCTCGACGGTGCAGGTCGCACACAGACCCCGCCCGCCACAGTTGGCGTGTTTCGATACCGCTCCGTAGACGGGGAACCCGTGCGCCAACAGCGTATCCCGGAGATTCTCACCACGTCCGACCTCGATGGTCGTCTCGTCGTCGTCGGTGACGACCGTCACGGGGATTCGCTCGTCCATGACCTCGATACGGGTTCGAACCACGTGAACACCACCGTCGGATTGGGCCCCCTCGCTCCGGACGGTATCAGGTGAGAGGACGATCCAGTGGCGCTATCGAACGGCGGACTACTTCGCCAGTCGTTCGTAGACGGCCTCGACGTCGACCATCGGCTCCGGATACTCCTCGCCGAGTTCGACGCCGTACATCTCCTGTTGCCCATCCGAGAGCTGCCACGGCTCGTGGCAGGCGTCGGCGGGCAACCCCCCGAGCGCCGGGAGCCAGCGGCGGATGTACTCGGCATCCGAGTCGTAGCGCTTGCCCTGATCGAGAACGTGGAAGTAGCCGTCCCGCGAGTCGTTACCGACGCCGGCCTGGTAGGCCCAGTTGCCCCAGTTCGAGCAGACGTCGTAGTCGACGAGTCGCGCCTCGAAGTACGCCGCTCCCCGCCGCCAGTCGAGTTCGAGGACGTCCGCGAGGAAACTCGCCACGTTCTGCCGGCCACGGTTCGACATGTATCCCGTCCGATTCAGCTCGCGCATGTTGGCGTCGACGAACGGGATACCGGTCTCACCGGCGGCCCACCGTTCGAAGGCCGTCTCGTCCCTCCGCCAGTTCTTCTCGACACCTCGGATCCCCGTCGGCGTGAAGAACGCCGCACCGTGCTTTTCGAACTGGAAGGTCATGTAATCGCGCCAGAGCAATTCGAACACCAGCCAGTAGGTCGACTCGTTGGCGACGCGCTCGTGCTCGTACCGCTCGACTGCCTCGTAGACACGGCGAGGTGAGAGACAGCCGAGCGCGAGCCACGGCGAGAACTTCGAAGAGTAGTCGGGCCCGAGCAGTCCGTTGCGGGTCGCCTTGTACTCGCGCAGGTGGTCGCCCTCCCAGACGTACTCGTCCAATCGCTGGAGGCTGGCGGTCTCGCCACCCTCGAAGTCGAGGACCGCTCGGTCGTCGGGCGCTCGTTCCGTGTCGTCCGACGCCAGTGGCGTCGGGATAGCCGTCGGGTCGGGTTCGGAGTCGCCCTCGAAGAGCGTCACCGCGAGATCGTTCGGTGCCGGCGTCTCGAACGTCTCGCGTACCGTCGCCTCGTTCTCGACGGTCTTTCGCCACGGTGTGAACGTGTCGTCGATGCGATCGACCTCGACGGGGAGGTCGTCGATGTGGTAGAGCGTCTTTCCCCAGACCCGGTGGTGGTCGACGCCCCGTTGGTCGAGCCCGTCGACCACTGCGCTCTCGACGGCGCGCTCCTCGGTCGACGGCGTCGTCTGATAGTAGACCGTCTCGGCCCCGTACTCGTTGGCGAGACCTGGGAGGAGTTCTTCGGGGAGTCCACGCCGAACGAAGAGGTCACCGCCGTGCTCCCGGAACGAGCGCTTGAGGTCTCGAACGCTCTCGACGAGGAATCGCGTTCGATGGGGGCCGGTCTTCCGGAGCCCGAACATTGTGGTGTCGAACTCGCGCGGGTCGAAGCAGTAGACCGGGAGCACCTCGTCGTGGGTGTCGACGGCCCGCGCAAGTGCCTCGTTGTCGTGAAGACGGAGGTCGGTCCGAAACCAGACGATAGCAGCGTCACTCATCGATCTGCAGGAGGCGATCCGGAACCATCAACTCCGCCGTACCGGCAGCGAGGACGAGGGGATGCCGCTTCGAGAGCGCCGCCCGTTCACTTGTCGAGCGTCGGGTCCTGGACCTCGTCGGCGTCCTCGGCGAGCCGAACGCGCGCGGCCGGATGCTGGTCGGGGCCTTCGACGATCTCACCGTCGTTTCTGAGGTCCTCGATACGTGCTTTGACCGCGTCGGGGTCGGTCCGACCGACGACGGCGACGATGTCGATGAGGTCGCTCTCGGGTATCCCCGCCCCGGTTCCCTGGGACCCGAAGGCCTCGAAGTCGTCCGCCTCGTCGCGGAGATATCGGACGTACTCGCGGACGTCCGTCGACCGACCGAGCGCGTCGTGCCAGGAGCCGGGGTAGATGCTTACTCGGTCCGTCCCCAGGGCGTAGAAGCTGTCGGCATCGACCCACGTATCGGCGTCGGTGAGCCGTGCGTTCACCGTTTCGTCGAACGTCCCACGGTCGAAGCTCCCGTCCGCACCGTCGGTGAGCGCCTCCGAGTACGCTGCGACCGTCTCCCGGCTCACGCCCGGCTCCTCGTGCGGGTGGTACGTCTCGATCAGCTTGAGGAACTCCTCGGCGAGCAGGTTCTGATTGCGGTCTTGGGCCTCCGAGATGATGTTCTCGTTGATACTCGTCATCGTACCAGAACACGGGCACAAGGGGAAATAAGGGACCGGATAGCGGTTCGCACGACCGATAGTGATGTCAGGCGTCGCTCTCCGTGTCCGCTGAGGAGAACACGGTGATGCACGCGTACAGAACGAAGAAACTACTCAACGCGAAGACGACACCGAACCCGGCCATGCTGTACGGCGTTTGCGGAAAGGTGAACCCCAAGAACGTCGCCGTGCTCGCCGGGTCCAACCGGCCGAGGTAGTAGCCGACCCCAGCGACGACGAGAACGGTTAGAGCCGCGATGGCACCGAGAATACGCCGTCCGGAGGTGGTCCCTGCCGTCTCGACCATGGAAGAACCGTCGGGCTGGACGGCGATAGCCTTTCGCTCTCGTCTCCCGAGCCGAACACCCGCTCGTCGAGGCCGGGGTACGAAGTGAGACACGATATCCACGCCGAGGGCGGCTCAGTCGTGTCCGTAGATCGCCACCGGATGGTACGGTGCTTCGAGGTACTCGACGTCCGAATCCGAGAGGTCGATGTCGAGGGCGGCCACCGCGGCGTCGAGGTGTTCGATGCTCGACGTCCCGACGATCGGCGCATCGACGTTCTCGTTCTGGAACTGCCAGGCGAGGGCGATCTGTGCCATCGTCGCGTCGTACTCGTCGGCCAACTCCTGCACGCGGTCGTTGATCGCCTCGCTCCCCGGCCCCTCGTGGTACGGCACCCCTTCGTCGAGTTCGTGTTCGCTCCGGGTGGTCGTCGCGAACTCCGCGTGCGGGCGTGTGAGATAGCCCGCACCGAGCGGGCTCCAGGGCATGACCCCGACGTTCTCGCGCCGACAAACCGGGAGCATCTCGCGTTCCTCCTCGCGATAGGCCAGGTGATAGAGGTCCTGCATCGTCTCGAACCGTGCGAGACCGTGGTCGTCCGCGACGTCTAGGGCGTGTTCGAACTGGTGGGCCCACATCGAGGACGCGCCGATGTGGCGGACGTCGCCGCGATGAACCGCGTCGTCGAGGGCGTGAAGCGTGGTCTCGATCGGCGTCGAGTAGTCCCACCGATGGATCTGATAGAGGTCGACCGTGTCCATCCCCAGTCGGTCGAGGGAGTGCGCTAACTCCTGCTCGATGGTCTTCCGGGAGAGCCCGACGGCGTTTCGGTGGTCGATCGCCCCGCTGAAGCGGACCTTGGTGGCGACGACCTGCCGATCGCGGTCGTACTCCGAGAGCACGTTCCCCAGGATCGCCTCGCTCTCGCCCGCGGAGTAGGTGTTCGCCGTATCGAAGAAGTTGATGCCGTGGTCGATGGCGCGTTCGACGAGTTCGCGCCCTTCGTCCTCGTCGAGCATCCAGTCGTGGCCGCTCCCGAAGCTCATACAACCGAGGCAGATCTTCGAGACCTCCATCCCCGTGGAGCCGAGTGTCGTGTATTCCACGCCTATTCGACCACACGAACCAGTATAGTGCTGTCGGACGTTCCGGTAGATCGCCGGTACTCACGGGGAAAAGCGAAGCCCATGACCCACATCGCACGCCGTCCGCCGACCCCGAACACGACGGCGACCACCCAACACCCGTGTTCGGTGGTCTGCTACCGAAGGCGAGTGCGATCACGACGGAACGGTTGCCCTCGGATGGCTCTCTAGCGACGTACAATCCGGTGACGAGCGCGTGGGTCTCCCCGACGTATGAATGGCAATGGGGAAGAGCCCTCCGAGCTTCCCCGTTGGTGTCCAGTTCCCTCGGTGGGTAAACACCTGAGCTTTCACCTGCCACCCATAGCGTCGGCCGGTGGCACGAGCAGGCGGTGGGCTCCCGCAACGGCGAGCCGGGGTCAGAGTTCGGTAGCATCGAGAACCGAGGGTTCTCGAACCGTGCCGCGGTCACCGATCTCATCGATCTTCGACGGGTCGCTACTCGTCGAAGCCCGTTCTTCGCGTGGGTCGTCGGCGTCGCCTTCGTTTACGTGAGCTCCCCGCTGACGGACGTTCCGTTCTCGAACTGCGAGGTGTACGATTGCTGGACGAATCGGCCGTTGTGGAGCAGTATCACCGAATGCGGGTCGGTTCCCGCATAGGGGACGGTGAACTCCAGGCGATAGAACGCGGCACAGCTCGTATTCTGGGGGTTGTCCGCAGCCTGTGGGCTCGTAACGTTGATGAGGAACTGCGTTGGCCCGTTCGTCACCCGCGGCTGATCGAGTGCCGCGCTCGGGCCGCGAACCGGGAGCGCCCCCGCGATCGTGTAGTTCGAACGATGCTGCGTCGGCGCGTTCATCCGCAGCATTCGTATCCCGGGCTGGACGCCGGGGCCACAGTGCACTTCGCTGGGAGTGAAGTCCGTGACGACGAGCGTCTCGGACGACTGGTCGGGGGACGCCCCCGAGTCGTCGACGAAGGGGAATCCAGCGATGCTTCCACCGACCATGAAGACGGTGATCGCGAGAGCGACGAGCCAGACCACACCTCTCGACTTCATACGACAGCCCCGAGGGCGGAAACCCACGAGTTTACTCGTGGGGAGGGTGTCATAAAAGTCTTCACACACCTCCGCAACGACCCGAAAAGCGACGTCTAAGAATCAGCCAATATCACCACTATTCTGGACAGGCAGTAGCGAGGTTCTCTGCTACTAGCTGAACACCATGCCAACCGTTCTATGACACCGTACGTGGGAGGAAGCCCGATCCAATTTGCGTGTTCTGAATGCTGTACCCCTCCGATCGCCCGACTCCCCACCGGGGAGTACCGTTTTCTTTAAGTATCTCACTGACCCGTATGAAGTATGGAGGTTCGGCGCACTGTCCCGGTCAAGCTCGACGTGAGCGACAGTGCCACCGAATCCCTGTTTGCGACGTTCGCCGAGTTTCGCTTCGCCGCGAACCTCGTCGTTCAACGCGCTCGCAACGATGACGGTTACATCGAGACGAGCAAGCAACGCCTTCACGAACGCACCTACGCTGAAGTCCGTGGGCGAACTGACGGACTCACTGCAAACCTCGTACAAGCCGCCCGTTCGCGGGCGGCTGACGCCATCAAAGGCGTCGTCGCACGGTGGTCCGACGGTGAGTACGCCGAACTCCCGACGTTCACCGCCGACTTCGCCGATTACGACAAGCGAAGCGCCACGTTTCACAACGACCGTGTGTCGCTTTCGACGGTGGACGGAAGGATCGAAGCGGAGTACGTCCTGCCACCCAAAACCGACGGGACACCGTTCACCGAATATGTCGAAAACGACGCCTTCGACGTGGCCGGCGCGACACTCCACTACCGCGACGGTGCGTTCTACCTCCACCTCCGCGCAAAGACGGAGATGGACGAACCCGAACCTGCCGAGCACCCAACGGTCCTCGGCGTGGACCTCGGAATCGAGAATCTGGCGGTCACTTCGACCGGTAGGTTCTGGTCCGGCGGCTTGCTCAACCACCGACGAGACGCCTACGAGCGCGTCCGTGGCGGCCTTCAACAGATCGGAACGGAATCGGCGCACCGAACGATGCAGTCCATCGGCGACCGCGAAAGCCGATGGGCGAACGACCTCTTGCACAACGTCTCGAAAGAGTTGGTTCAAGAAGCCGCCGAACACGGCTGTTCGGCTATCGTATTCGAGCGATTGAACGGCATCCGTTCGCGGTTGCCAAAGGCCAAGGAGTTCCATACGTGGGCGTTTCACCGGCTTTTCGAGTACGTTTCGTACAAGACCGAGCCGTTCGGTATTGACACCGTTCAGGTGAATCCGGCGTACACCTCGCAACGGTGCTCGAAGTGCGGCCACACGGCACGAAATAATCGACCGTCGCAAGCGGACTTTTCTTGCGCGAAGTGCGGCTATTCGCTTCACGCTGACTACAACGCGGCGAAGAACGTCGGTCTGAAGCACGTCCGGGCCGGGCAAAAGTCTCGGTCGGGACGGGCGAACCGTCAACTTGCCCTGAAGTCGGGGACGCTGAACACGAGTGGGGAGTTTACCCCCGCCGACACTGTGTCGGCCAGAGTGGGAGTCCACCGACAAGCCAATGACGTTAGCCATTGGTAGTTGACATACCTGCCGGACCGGAGGTGCGTACGGCGAGGTCCGTCGCCGCGTCGCTCGGAGCGGCTCGCGGCCCCGGAACGATTCCCGACGGGCTTTCGGCCGAGACGCGGTCCCGTTCCCTGCACCACAGTCTCAGTTCCGCTCGTCTTCCTCGTTCTGGTCGACGAGGAGCGTGTCCGTGACGAGGTTCTTGGTCGCCCGTCGGAACCGCTCGGAGAGGGCTTGGTGGGAGATATCGAGTTCGTCGGCGAGCTCCTGGGCGTTTATCTCGCGCGGGATGTCGTAGTAGCCCCGCTCGACGCCCGCGGTGAGGGCTTCGTACTGGCCCTCGGAGAGGTCGTGTCGAGCTTCTTCGAGTTCGTCGACCCCGTAGATACGGGTCACGTTCAGGCTGCATCCGCTTTCGCGGGCGTACTCGTTGGTCGCCGACAGCCCGTCCCGTTCGGGAAAGAAGACGCGGAGGTGCCACTCGCCGTCGCTCGCGGTGGCCTCCTGGACGGTCGCCCCCAGTTCGGCGACCATGTAGCCGATGATCTGGGCCCGTTCGGTCCACACCATCCGGTAGAATCGCTCGCCCTCGACGTCGGCGAGCAGTTCGACCTCCGCGACGCTCGCGTCGTCCTCGAGTATCCCGGTCAACCCCTCGAACTCCCCGTACGTCGCCCGTACGAACGGCACCACCCGGCTGGTCTCGTGGGCCACCACGCGGTCGACCTCGAACACCATGTCCGGGCGGCGTTCGAGCGTGTCGTGGAGCGCGAACTCCGTCACCGGGATGCTGAACTCCGCTATCGTCGACACAACCGTTCGTCAGGACGCTTGCACATGAAGGTTTTGTCCGATGAGCGATGCCCTGTTCACGCGTCGAAGAGGGTGACGTTCGGATATCCGGTGAACATCGCTCGATACGACCCGGGAAACACGGCTCGGTATGGAACCCCTACCACACGACCGGTGCCAGTACGCTCTTGCCCGTGCCGATGGTCTCACCGGGGGAACAGCGATGACCGTCGCAAACCAGACCCTCGATGAGTTCCTCGCGAGCGTCGCGGCACCCACCGTAACGCCGAGCGGCGGTGCAGTCGCGGCCGTCGGTGGTGCGTTCGGCACCGCGCTCTGTGAGATGGCCTGCATCCACACCCTCGGGAAGGAGAGCTACGCCGATGTCCACACCGAGTTCGGGGCCCGTCGCGACGCGCTCGAAGGACATCGAACCCGGCTGCTGGAGCTCGCCGACGAGGACGTGGTCGCGGTCGAGGAGCTACAGTCGGCTTTCGAGTCGTCGGACGACGGCGGTCGCGCCGAGTCGGTTCAGGAGCGGGTACGTCACGCCGTCGACGTCCCCGTCGCGGTCGCCGAGTGCTGTCTCGACGTCCTCGAACACGCGACGGCAGCGACAGCGAGGGGCAACACGAACGCCCTCGCCGATACCGGAACCGGGGCGTTGCTCACCCGTTCGGCCCTCCGGTCGTCGGTCCTCACGGCGCGGACGAACCTGGAGCTACTGGAGGACGCGACGGCGGTTTCGGAGACGAACGGTCGGTTGGAGACCATCGGCGACGAGAGCGACGACGCGCTCTCGCGAATAACGTCGAACCTCGAACGAAGGGGATGATCCGGTCTCGGAGGGTCCCGCGTGGGCCACGCTTCTCGCGTGAAGACGACCCTCGCGCGAACACGACCATGATCATCGATGGAAGGGGAGGGACGTCGCAAGCCACAGTCCTTTCCGGGAGGGTCACCGAGAGCCGGTCCACCAAATGAGCGAGGACACGTCCGCACCTTCGAACGGGTCGTCGAGTCCCGACGCGGAACACTCGATCGGTGAAACGGCGCAACAACAGCTCACGCAGGCCGCTGCCTACGTCGACGTCGATCCGGACATCATCGAACAGCTCCACCACCCCAGCAAGATACAGGAGGTCACCATCCCGGTCAGGCGGGACGACGGGAGCGTCGACGTCTTCACCGGCTATCGGGCACAGCACGACAGCGTCCGCGGGCCCTACAAGGGCGGGCTGCGCTACAGCCCGGAGGTCGACCGGGACGAGTGCGTCGGTCTGGCGATGTTGATGACGTGGAAGTGTGCGGTGATGGACCTCCCGTTCGGCGGCGCGAAGGGCGGTGTGCGGGTGAACCCGAAGGAGCTGAGCAAGATCGAGACCGAGCGGCTCACGCGCCGATTGACCCACGAGTTCAGTTCGTTCATCGGTCCGACGAAGGACATCCCCGCCCCGGATATCGGGACCGACTCCCGGGTCATGGGCTGGATCATGGACGCGTACAGCATGCGAAACGGCGAGACGACGTCCGGGGTCGTGACCGGGAAGCGTCCGGCCATCGGCGGCAGTTACGGGCGCTCCGAGGCACCGGGTCGGAGCGTCGCGATCGTCACCCGGGAGGCCTGTGGACACTACGACCGGCCACTCGACGAAACGACAGTCGCAGTCCAGGGGTTCGGGAGCGTCGGGGCGACCGCAGCGCGGATACTGGACAGCTGGGGAGCGACGGTCACGGCGGTCAGCGACGTCGACGGAGCGATCCGCGACCCGACGGGACTCGACATCGCGGACATCGACGGCGAGGGGCCGCTGACCGATGCCGCAACCGATGAAAGCATCGAGACGATCTCGAACGAGACGCTGCTCGAACTCGACGTCGACGTTCTCATCCCGGCCGCGATCGGGAACGTGGTCACGGACGAGAACGTCGACGACGTCGAGGCCGACCTCATCGTCGAGGGCGCGAACGGGCCGACGACGCCCGCAGCCGACGAAACCCTCGAAGACCGCGGCGTCCCGGTCATCCCGGACATCCTCGCGAACGCCGGCGGCGTGACGGTGAGCTACTTCGAGTGGCTCCAGGACATCAACCGACGAGCCTGGTCGAAGGAGCGGGTGAACGAGGAGCTCGAGGACGAAATGCTGACGGCCTGGGAGGGCGTTCGGGACGAGTTCGAGGAGCGCTCCGTCTCGTGGCGCGATGCCGCGTACATCGTCGCGCTCTCACGGATCGCCGAGGCCTACGACGAACGCGGACTCTGGCCGTAGCACCGTTCAGGCGGTCCTCGGCCATCCCGTGCGGAACGGCGTCTCGCCGTTTCGAACCGTTCGGGGGACGAGACACGACGGAGATGAGTTTATGAGGGAGCGGTGCTATCTCGTAGCAAATGGATACGTGCCCGATGTGCGACGGGGCCCTCGCCTCGGAACGGCCACGGCATCGAGTGATACTCGAAGTGGAGGACAGGACCCGTTCGGTGAGCCAGATCACGACCGACGAAACCCCCATCAGACGGTTGTGCGTCAACCGACGGGTCTGTATCGAGTGTTGGACGAGCATCGAGGAACGTCTCTCGTAGGATCGTCGGGAAAGCTCGGGGCCAGTTCGATCAGTTCACACGCTCCGCCAGTCCGCAAGTCGGGCGGCGAATGTCCTTTCAGAGACCGACCCGAGACCGGAGGTCGTCCGCCCAAACCGGTCTCGGCTGGGACGGTTCCAGTGTCGACGGCGTGTACCGATGGCGCTTTCTGAGATCGACCGCCGCCAGCTCACCGCCGTCCCTCCCCTCGAAGCGTCACTCGGACCTCGTTCAACGGTTCGGCGGTCGATTCGGCGCGTCCGTTCCCTCTTTGTCAGACACACCCCGGACCAGGGGCGCACACCAACTCGTCACGCCAGTGCGTTCCACGAGAGCACGACCGTGTAAAATCGTGTATATCGATTGGATTTTCTCGACTTACGAATAACTGATCGAGTTATGTAATTTAAATAACTAGACATCCGCCTTACTGCTGAAGGGCGACGAGTAAGAGTTGGAGATGGCATCGAAACAACTGAGCGAATACGAAATACACGATGTACTCCGGAACGAACGGCGTACTCGGCTGCTAGAACGCCTCCAGGAAGCGCATGACACCGTCACGCTCCGGGAGTTGTCCGAACACATCGCGGCGCTCGAAACCGGGGAGACGCCGCCACCACGTCGGGTGCGCGAGAGCGTCTACAACTCCTGTCACCAGTCACACCTCCCGAAGCTCCACCGGATGGGCGTCGTCGAGTACGAGCCCAACCGGAAACTCGTCAGACTGGGTGAGACGTGGCTCCAGGTGAGCCCGTACATGAACCCCAGCACCGAGAGCGCCATCGTGTGGCCGGTCTACAGCTTGCTGGTCGGGTCGGTCGGGATGGTGGTCATCGCCCTCTCTAGCCTCGGTGTAGCGTTCTTCGACGCGGTCCCGATTCTGGGCTGGGTCGGCCTCATCCTCGCCGTCAGTATCGCGTCCGCGCTCTATCGAGGAGCCACCTCGAACCGAGAGGATCCGGTCGGGTCGTGGTTCAAGGGCCGAGGGGACCTCTAACCACGACGACGAGTCGTCGACGCTCTTCTGTGAAATCGCAACCTCCGGGATCGAGGTCGGAGAAGCGAGTGAGACGAACGCCGTGATTCCGAGAACGGATATCGGAACTCGCGTCGGCGGTGCTCCGACGGGGACCGCGACCGAGTCGATGACGGCGTTCACCCAAACCGAATCCGGTGTCGTCCCCGTGAGGCAGTCGCCCGGTAATCGGGTTTTTACGCCCGGAGACCGCACCAGCGGGTATGACCGACCCCACAACCCTCGACGTGACCCTCGTGGACGGCTACGTCGACGAGCCCGCCCACTTCGGGGTCCCGCCGTACGTCTCGACCTACCCGCGGTTCACCGCCGGCGCGCTGGTGGATGCCGGCGTTCCCGAAGAGCGGATCACCTACCACACCATCGACGAGCTCCGCGACGAGAAGGCCAACTGGCGCGACGTGGCCGGGGCCGACCTCACGATCTACCTCGGCGGGATGACGGTCCCCGGGAAGTACGTCGGTGGAACGCCTGCCGAACCCGACGAAGTGAAGGAGGTTGCGTGGGTCGCGGAGGGAACCACGCTGCTCGGCGGCCCCGTCAGGTTCGGTGTCGGCGAGGAGAACGCGGGCGGGCAGGAGATGAAGCGCAAGGACCTCGACTTCGAGTTCGTGGCGAAGGGCGACGTCGAGGCGGCGGCCCACGACCTCGTCGAGAGTGGTTTGGAGGGGTTCGGGAATCGGATGCGCGACGTCGAGGAGGTCACGCGGTGGGCCCGCGAGGGCGCGTTCGTGGTCGAGAGCCACCCAAACCACCCGGACTACCTGATCTGTGAGATCGAGACCTCGCGCGGCT
This sequence comes from Halococcus sp. IIIV-5B, assembly GCF_003602035.1. Taxonomy (NCBI): domain Archaea; kingdom Methanobacteriati; phylum Methanobacteriota; class Halobacteria; order Halobacteriales; family Halococcaceae; genus Halococcus; species Halococcus sp. IIIV-5B. The sequence continues at coordinate 368,956 of NZ_QZWE01000001.1, forward strand.
GTGCCTACCGGTGTTCGTTCTGTACCGAACCGCTCTACGGCAACCCGTCCTTCCGGCCCCCGGAGTCCATCGTCAGGGAGGTCGAAGCGCTCTACGAGGCGGGGGTGCGCCACTTCCGGCTCGGCCGCCAGGCCGACCTGCTGGCCTACGGCGGCGACGGCGAGGCCCCGAACCCCGAGGCGCTCCGCGACCTCTACGGCGGCATCCGCGAGGTGGCTCCCGACCTCGGTACCCTCCACCTCGACAACATCAACCCGATCACCATCGTCCGCTGGCCCGAGGAATCGAGGGAGGGCCTCGAGATCATCGCCGAGCACAACACCCCCGGTGACACGGCGGCGTTCGGGCTCGAAAGCGCCGATCCCGTGGTGCAAGAACAGAACGATTTGAACGTGACCGCCGACGAGTGTTTCCGGGCGGTGGAGATCGTCAACGAGGCCGCGGGCTGGCGACCCAGCGAGGATCGATTGCCGAAGCTCCTCCCCGGGATCAACCTGCTTCACGGTCTCGCGGGCGAGCGCGAGGAGACCTACGAACTGAACAAGCAGTTCCTCCACCGGGTCTACGACGCCGGACTCTCGCTCCGACGGGTCAACATCCGGCAGGTGATGGCCTTCGCGGGCACGAAGATGAACGAAACTGGGACCGCGATCGCCGACGACCACAAGAAGCTCTTCAAGCGCTACAAACGCGAGGTCCGCGAGGAGATCGACAACCCGATGCTCGGGCGCGTCGCCCCCGTCGGCACCCTGCTTCCGGACGTCCACCTCGAATACCATCAGGACGGCACGACCTTCGGTCGACAGCTCGGCACCTACCCGTTGCTCGTGGGGATCCCGGGCGAGCACCCGCTCGGCGAGACGGTAGACATCGCGGTCACGGACCACGGTTACCGATCGGTGTCGGGCGTTCCCGCCCCGCTCGACCTCAACGCGGCCTCGATGGACGAGCTCGCGGCGCTGCCCGGGCTCGGAAAACAGCGCGCGGGCACGCTGGTGGTGAACCGACCCTACGGTTCGCCCGACGAGGCGAGCGACACGCTCGGGGTCGACCTCCCGAGCTTCGCGACCGCACGAACGCCCGAGGGCGCGGACTGACCCCGACCCAGAAGGGCTTTGTCGGTGGCTTTCCCAGACCGCACAATGAATCAGGAGGTCGCCGTGAGCGTCGTCCTTCCGGCCTACAACGAGGAGGCCACGCTCGCGGGGACCGTCGGGACCACGCTCTCGACCCTCGACTCGTTTCTCCCCCACGGATCCTTCGAGGTCCTGATCGCCGAGGACGGCTGCGACGACGCTACCCCCGAGATCGCGACCCGCCTCGCGAACGAGGACGATCGGGTCCGCCACGTTCACAGCGACGAGCGGCTCGGCCGCGGCGGGGCGCTCGTTCGAGCCTTCACGGCCGCCGAGGGTGAGACCCTCGCGTATCTCGACACCGACCTCGCGACGGACATGACCCACCTCGAAACGCTGGTCGAGAGCGTGCGCTCGGGCGAGTACGACGTCGCCACGGGCTCCCGGCTCCTCGGGACGAGCGACGCCGACCGGCCCGCGAGCCGCGACGTCCCGAGCAAAGTCTTCAACCGCCTCGTCAGGCTGTTCCTGCGTTCGTCGGTTCGCGACCATCAGTGCGGGTTCAAGGCGTTCTCCCGCGAGGTGTTCGAGGACGTCGTCCCCGACATCGACGACGACCACTGGTTCTGGGACACCGAACTCCTCGTTCGCGCCCAGCGCGCCGGCTACCGGGTCAACGAGTTTCCCGTCGCCTGGACGCCAAAGGGCGACACGAAGGTCGACTTCGTCCGCGACGTGCTCGGGATGGGCAGCGGGATCCTCCGGACGTGGTGGCAGGTCATCGTCGCGCCGCGGATCACCCAGCGGGTCACGCTCGCCGCCGGTACCCTCCTGACGGTTCTCGCGGTCGTCCTGATGACCCAGTACCTCGAAGTGTCGAGCGTGCTCGACGCCATCGAGGGGGCCGACCTCGCCCTGGTGGCCGTCTCGGCGCTGGTCTACGCCCTCTCGTGGCCGGTCCGTGGCGTGCGCTATCGTGACATCCTTGCCGAACTCGGGTTCGAGGAGGGAATCGGCTTCCTCACGGGTGCGGTGTTCGTCTCCCAGACGGGGAACCTCGTCTTCCCGGCGCGGGCGGGCGATGCGGTCCGCGCCTACGTCGTGAAGACCCGTCGACGGGTGCCCTACCCAGCCGGCTTCGCCTCGCTCGCGGTCGAGCGTGTCTTCGACCTCCTCACTATCACCCTGCTCGCGGGCGTGGTCTTCCTCGGGCTCGCCGCGACCGGCGCGACCAGCCTCACCGGGCTCGCCGCGACCGTCGCGGGCGGCCACCAGAGCGGCCAGCTCGCCGTGACGGTCGCGGGGGGGATCGGTATCGCCGCCATCGCCGCCGTGGGGCTCATCGTCGCCAGCGCGAGTTCGGACTCGAACCTCGTCCGCCGCGGTGTGCGGGCTATCAGCACGGACGCCTACGCCGACACGGTCGCCGGTGTCATCGAGCGCTTCGTCGGCGATATCCAGGCCGTCGCCAGCGACCGCGGCGCGTTCGTTCGCGTCGGCGCGTCGAGCCTCCTCATCTGGACGCTCGATGTCGTGACCGCGCTCGTCGTCTTCGCTGCGTTCGACGTCTCGGCGGCCCCATCGACCCTCCTCGCGGTCGGCTTCTTCGCGGTGAGCGTCGGCAACCTCGCGAAGGTCCTCCCGCTCTCGCCCGGCGGCATCGGTCTCTACGAGGGCGCGTTCGCGCTCCTCGTCACGGGCCTCTCGCCGGTCGGCTTCTCGGTCGCGCTCGCGGTCGCCATCGTCGACCACGCCGTGAAGAACGTCGTCACCGTCATCGGCGGTCTCGTCTCGATGGCGGTCCTCAACGTCTCGCTCACCACCGCCGTCGAGGAGGGGCAAGAGGTCGAGGCCGCGCCCACAGAATAAGCCCCCACCTTTTGCTGCGGTCGCTCGTTCGCCTTCGGCTCACTCGCTCCCTGGCAAAATGTGGATCAAAAGCCGTCGTCACCTCCTCCGGAGGTTCCTCGGCCCGCTCGCTCGGCTCCGCCTCGCCCGCGATACAATCACTAACGATCCGCACCCGCAGACCGCTTTCGTACCGCCTACCGCAACCGCACAGCACCGCACCGCCGAAGCCCTCGCGCTCACTCCGTTCGCGCTCGCCCTTCATCCACCAGGAACAGCACCGCGACCACACGGCTGCCCGCCACCGCGGGCCGCAGCCGCCCCGCGGCCGCACCGCCGCTCGCCGCTGCGGAAATCGTTTTCACCCGGCGCATCGGAAACGGGGTATGGAGAACGCGAACGCGACGACGCGCGAGCGGATCGCCGACTACCTTCGCGGGCGGACCGCGGCCGCGGGCACCATCGCCAACGAGTTCGACATCCCGACGAACGACGCGCTCTCACACGTCGAACACATCGCCCAGTCGCTCGACGGCACCGACGAACAGCTCCTCGCCGCCCCGCCCGAGTGTCGCGACTGTGGCTTCGCGGGCTTTGACGACCGCGCGAACCGTCCCTCACGGTGTCCGGAGTGCCGAAGCGAATCGATCGAGGAACCGCTGTTCAGGGTCGAGTAACCGACTCACTCCGACGCCAGCGGGTCGATGCGCCGGGCCGCCGACCGCCGCTCGTCGTAGACCGCGGTCGCCCACTCGAAGAGCGCGTCGTCGGTACCGTCGAGACACTCACGGAGCACCCCACGGTCGTCGTAGGCACCGACAAGCACGCGGTCGTCGAGGATCGTGAGCCCGAACTCCAGCGTGCCGGGATACTGGAACAGCTCGATGTTCTCGAACGCGTGGGCGTCGTCGAGCGCGTCGGAGAAGGACGCCTTCGAGGTGGAGAACACCGAATCGTCGATGACGAGCTCCATCGGGACGCCGGCGCTCACGAGCTCGAAGGCGGCCTCGTTGATGACGGTGCTCACGACCGGCGAGATCCCCCGAAAGCGCTCGGCCTCGGTCGTGTCCGTGAACACGTCGGCGAGGTGGGTGAGCGCCGCGTGGGGGTTCTCGGGACAGCCGGCTATCAGCGTGGCGTCGTCGAGCGCGGCGAGCGGGAGCGCCCCGGCGTCGCCGCCCAGCCGGTTCAGGAACGACCCCCACTCGCCGACGCGCTCGACCGCGCTCTCGAGCCCCTCGTAGCGTTCGAGGATCAGCCGTCCGCCCGGCGTGAGACGAAACCTCCCGTTGTCGCGGACGACCCACTCGCGGTCCGTGAGCCCATCGAGCGTGCGGTGGACCGTCGAGCGCGAGAGGTCACCCTCGCGAACGAGATCGGACTGGCGATGCGGCCGGTCACGGAGCGCTTCGAGGATTCGCACCCGGTTTTCCGACCCCGCAAGAAACGAAATATCTTCGCGCGTGGTCATTGATAATTCCTCAATTCGCACGCGTGAATATCTTGTGGGCTCCGGCTCCCCGAAAGGATCTACTCGTCCCGAAACGCCGCGACCGCGGCGCGGTAGCCTTCGCGGTAGGTCGGGAACGCGAACTCGTAGCCGAGTTCCCGAAGCTTGTCGTTCGAACACCGTTTCGAGGTCCTCACCCGCCGCCGAGCGGCCTCGGAGAGGTCGTCGTCCGCGAGTCGCGCTTCGGTCGTCCGCTTCTCGGGCCGTTCGACCCCACACTCGTCGGCGAGCCAGTCGGCGAACGCCCACCGGTCGGCGGGTTCGTCGTCGGCCACGAGCACCGTCTCCCCACGGGCGGCGTCGGCGGCGAGCAGGAATCGCACCGCACCGGCGGCGTCGTCGCGGTGGACCATGTTGAGATACCCTTCCGTCACCGGTCCGTCGAGATAGCGTTCGAGCCGGTAGCGCTCCGGACCGTAGAGCCCCGCGAACCGGGCGACGGTCCCATCGATCCCGTGCGATCCTGCCTCCTCGATGGCCACCCGTTCGGCCTCCGCCAGCACCTCCGTCTTCTCCGTGGTGGGTTCGATCGGCGTCTCCTCGTCGACCCACTCCCCGCCGTGGTCGCCGTAGACACCCGTCGAGGAGGTGTAGACCAGCCGATCGGGAGGGTCCTCGCGCGTCCCGAACGCCTCGATCGCGGTGCGAAGTCCCTCGACGTAGACCTCGCGTGCCGCCGCAGCATCCCGACCGCCCGAACTCGCCGCGAACACCACCGTGTCGACGTCGGGAACGTCTTCGAGATCGTCCCGGCTGGTGATGTCAGCCTGGACTGCCTCGAACCCCGCGCGTTCGATCAGCTCGCACCCGTCGGCGGACCGACGCACCCCGACGACCTCGTGGTCGGGCGCGAGCCGTCGCCCGAGTTCGAGTCCCACGTAGCCACAGCCGAGGATCGCGACCCGGCTCATGGTTTCCGCTCCTCGATGTAGCCGTGGATCATCGCGAGCTCGTCGAGGGTCATCGGGAGTCGCCCCTCGATCTTCTGTTGGATCTCGCGGGCGTCGAACGAGCCATTTATTCCGGATTCCACAGCCTCGACGTCGAGCACCGCGGTGGTCATCCCGAGGAGCAGCGCGTCGCGGGTCTCCGTGACGATGGCCTCGGCGTCGGGTTCGTCCTCGCTCGTGGCGAGCACCGCCGCGGCCTCGTCGAGCGTGAGCTCGGGCGAGTCGCCCGCCGCGAGCGCGCGAACCGTTGCCGCCTCGACGCCCGACTCGTCGGCGACGGTCTCGACCCCGTGCTCGTCGATCACCGCCCGCAGGCGCTCGTCGTAGCGCGCCCGGAGCTCCGCCGAGTCCAGTTCGCCGGCGTCGTCGATATCGTGGAGCATGGGACGGCTACCGCCCGCCGACGTAAGTGGGTTGAGTTCGGTCGTCGTGTCGAATCCCCGCCGACCGCTCGCGAGCCGACGAACCCCCTCGATGAGTCCGGTCTCGGCGGCGAGGTCGGCGACGCGGCCCCGGCGGCCGACCGCTACGCGAGCCGCTCCCCGGGGATCGCGGCGCGCTCGTCTCGCCAGACCCGCGTCGTGGTCCTCGACCAGTGCCGCGAAGCGGTCGGCCGCAACGAGGAGGCCGACGACCCCATCGGGATGGACGACCGTGCCGGCCTCGACCCGAACGCGGATCGAGGTGACGCGGGGCGTGACCGCGCCGACGATGCGTGTCCGACACGTCGGGTTCGTCAGCCGACCGCCGGCCGGGCAGTCGGTCGCGTCGACGACGAGCCGATGGTGGTCGACCCACGTCTTACAGCCGCATCGGTCGGGGCCCGTCGGGGTCGTCGTGCCCACCACGACCGCGGGTGGTCGCGTTCTCGCATATCAACCTTCGGCCACCGTTTGGCACTCGTTCGACGGGGCCGGTCACATGAAGCTGCCGAGGCCGGTCTGGGTCTGCCCGGACCTGACCTCCTCCCAGGAGATCCCGAGCGCTTCGAGCACGCGCGCGATCGGCCCTTTGAGGGTCTTGTCGAGCATCTTGTCCTGGTCGATGGCGAACTCCGCGGGGATCTGGTCGGCGAACTCGAAACAGATCACGCCCTTGCCGTTGCTGACGTCGCGTTTGAACTCGCGGTAGCGGTCGTCCTCACCGATGTCGGGCCGCTCGGACTCGATCCGCTGGAAGAAGCGGTCGTCGACCCGGTCGAGGTAGAGCCGCTTGGGTTTGCTGCCGCGCTGGAAGTTCGTCCCCAGAAGGAGGTTCGCGTACTTCGCGCCCCGGACCTGGGCGGTGTCGGTGTCGTAGTCGTCGAGGCGTTTGCCGATCCCGCCGGGGATCCCGATCGCCTCGACGTCGACCTCGTCGGCCTCGAACTGCTCGATGACGTCCCGGACGTAGTTCTTGACCTCGTTCAGGTCCTCCCCATGGACGATTTGGTCGATCACCTCGTGCTGGACGCGCTTGGTGATCGGCGCGATGTCCGAACGTTTGTACTCGAAGCCAGTGATATCGACGTCGTCGACGTCCTTTCCCTCCTTCCAGATGATGTGCCCGGCGTAGCGTTTCTTCTTGCCGGCCTGGAAGAACCGTCGGTAGAGCTTCTCGAACTCGATCTGGAAGCGGTGGTTCTCGGCGTTCAGGGTCTCCCTCGCGAACGCGTCGTAGGCCTCGTTGATGTGGTCCTCGATGGTGAACGCCTGCTCGATGGCCTCCTCCTTCGAGACCTCGTTCCCGAGTTCGAGCATCACCGAGTCGGTGTCGCCGTAGGCCACCTGGTAGTCGAGTTCGTTGGCGGCCTGCTCGGTGAAGCTGATGACCTCCCGGTTCGTGGAGGTCACGCCCGCGCTCATCGCGCGGTCGTAGAGTCGGAAGCGGTCCCAGCCAAAGACCCCGTACAGACTGTTCATGATGACCTTCACGGCCTGCTGCTGGCGGTCGAGGCGACCGTACTCACCGGTTCCAGGGGTGTGTTCGTCGCGACGCTGTTTCTTCTCCTCGCGTTCGGTGAGGAGCTCGTCGACCATCTCGCGGATCATCCCGTCGGGCTCCTTCCGGAAGTGAATACCAGTGGGAGTCCGGTAGGTCTCGCCGTCGTAGGTCTCGGGGTCGACCTGTGTCTCGGGCGAGGCGTTGATCGTCACCATCGACATCGGGTAGAGGGACTTGAGGTCGAGCACCGAGACCATCTCCTTGACCCCGGTGATCGGGTCGAACACCGCACCGCCCTCGAAGTCCTCCGTCTGCTGTTGGCCCTTCGAGGGGAGCGCGAACCTCCCGTGTGCCTCGTGGAGGACGTACATGTCGACCGCGTCGCCCGGTGTGGTCGCGTCCTCGAGTTTGCAGCCGACGAACGAGGCCACCTCCTTCCAGAACGGGATGACCCCTTGCTGGCGGTCGATCTCGACACAGATCTCGACGTCGCGAAGGTTGTATTCGAGCAGCCGTTCGGGGTTCTCCTCCCAGAGATCCCCAATGGAGCCCGCGTAGCGCTCCTTGCCGACGCCGAGTTCGACCTCGCCCACCGCGTCCAATCGATACGAATCGAGCTCGGAGAACTGCGTCCGTTGATAGGCGTAGAGCAGGTCGAAGACGACGCGACCCTTGATGTTGGGGCCCTGCCAGTCGCTTCGCCAGACTTCGTTCACGCGGGAGAGCCGGTCGGGGTCGAGGTCGTAGCCCTCACAGTCCGCACCGCCGAGCACCTCTAACCTGTCGATGAAGTACGGCGCGTCGAAGTCCGCGAAGTTCCAGCCCGTCAGAACGTCCGGGTTCTTGGTCTCGATGTAGCTGAGGAAGGCGTCGAGCATCTCCTCTTCCGTCTCGTAGTTCTTCACCGTCGCGTCGACCTCGTCCTCGATCCCGGCGTAGCCCGCGAGTTCGCCGGGGCCGTCCGCGCCCTCGGGGGCCTCGTAGAGCCAGGTGATGTACTCGTCGTCCGTCGAGTCGTGGCTCGACAGGCAGATGATGGTCTCCTCGCCCTCCTCGGGGAAGCCCGAGCGGTCGTCGACCTCGATATCGAAGGTGCAGACCCGCACGTCGGCCGTCATGGGGACGGCTTCGACCTCGTCGTGGGGGACCACGAGTGCGTCGTCGGAGCCACGGCGCTCGGGGACGCGAACGCCGCTCTTGACGTCCTTGTCGATCAGGAACCGGTTCGGGAACAGGATGTCGGCCTCGTAGTGGTCGTAGCGGTCCCGGAGCTGGCCCACGTCGCGCGGGGTCTGGCCGAAGATCTTGGTGAGGCGCTCGCCACGGATGCTCTCGTAGGGCTCGCCGTCTTCGTCTTCTTCCTCCGAACCCGTGAGGCGGTCGTCGAGGTCGCCAGAGAGCGAGTCGGTGGGGGCGTAGAAGTAGGGTCGGAACTCGTGGACGCGGACGTGTTCGACCTCGCCATCCGCCGTGCGTCCGAAGACGTGGATGATCGGGGTCTCACGGTCCCCCGACCCCTCGACGGTGTAATCGACCTGGGTGATGGCCAGTTCCACGGTTCCGGTCGCGTCGGGATACCGGCGCTCGGTGGGGTCGACGATCTCGGCATCGCTCCCGCCGTCGCCCGCGACCGTCCGCGCCGCCGCCTCCGCCGCCGACCGCTCGCCGCCCGACTCGGCGCTCCCGCCGAGCGTCGTCTGTGTCCCCGGAGTAGTCATACCACCCCCTTCGCCGCCGCCGCTAAAAATCCCCGCGGTCGGCCGCCCCGGGATCCAAACCGTCATTGCCCGGCGGGTGGTAGCTCGGCCGAAACCGTGTTCGACGGCCTGCTGGGTGGTTCGACGACCGACCCCGACGACGAGTCCGACGCCGAGACGTCAGTGATCCCCGGCGCTCCCTCGGTCGACGTTCCCGACACCTCGGACGTCGAAGTTCCACCCGAGGTCTCACACCTGTTCTGGAGCCTCGTGGTCTCGGTCGACATCGCCGTGCTCCTCGTCGCCCTCGGCGGGATGTTCATCTACTTCGAGGGCCGGTGGCAGCTCGGTGGGGTCGGGATCGCGCTCGGCCTCTTCACGCTCGGCTACGCCTACCTCAAGTACCGCGTTGCGGAACCGCTAACCGACCGGGCCGAGTAGTCGAGCCATGCACCCGACTTCCGACGGCGCGAACGAACGGGCACCGGATGACGGCTGTTCGGCGGACGGGTCGGGGTTCGCCGACGCCGCGAAAGCGGTCCCCGAACCGGTCAGACGCCTGATCCGGGGGACCCACAACGACCGCGGTCTCGGACTCCTCCTGACGATCGACGACCGGGGTGGGGTCCCAGTTCGGGAACTCCTCCGCGACGACCTCTGTGAGAGCGACCTCCACGGGCTGTGTGGCGAACTCCGTGCGGCGGGCCTGCTCGAACCCTACGAGGTGGCCGGCGAGCGCGGCTATCGGACCACCGAGACGGCCCACGAGGCGCTCGAACGGCTGCACGCGACGTGAACCGCTCCGCCGCGTCCGCCCGGCGACCACTTTCACTCCATGCTACGGTGTTTAATAGGCGACCGCCGGCTAGCTGTGTCAAATGAAGGTGAGACCATGACCACGATCCTCCACGTGAGCGACACTCACCTCGGAAAGCGCCAGTACGGGAGCGACCTTCGGCGGGCGGACTTCGCGAACGCGTTCGCTTCTCTGTGTAGGCTGCCCAAAGTTATTATTCGTGGAACCGGTGATTCCGATAGTATGCAGGCTCCCGCCGTTCGTCGTTCTCCTCGATGGTCGTCACTGTATCGCAACGCGTCGGCCGTCGCACCGAGGCGGTGAAATGCGGCTCGCACACCTCGCCGACGTCCATGCCGGACACCGACAGTACGGCCTCACGAAGCGCGCCGACGACATGATCGCGACGCTCCGTTCGACACTCGGCGATATCGACGACCGGGACGTGGACGCGATACTGCTGCCGGGTGACCTATTTCACTCGCGGGACCTGCGACCGAAGACCCTCGATCGGGTCGAGACGGCGCTCACCGAGCGCGTCCGCGACGAGATTCCCGTTCTCGTCTCGCGCGGGAACCACGACGAGAACCTCTCGCCCCGGGAGGTGACGTGGCTCAGCTACCTCCACCGCCGCGGCCACATCGTATTACTCGAAGCCGACCTCGACGGCGATCCCTCGGATCGGTTCTCTGCGTTCGATCCCGACGCCCCCGGCGAACATGCCGGCTTCATCGACCTCCCGACGGACGACGTCGACGGCCCGGTTCGCGTCTTCGGGTTGCAGTGGCGCGGTGCACGCGCGCCGGACGCGCTCGACGCCGTCGCCAGCGGCATCGAAGCGACGAACGAGGAACACGGCGACCCGGCGTACACCGTCTTGCTCGGGCACTTCGGCATGGAGGACGAGGTCCCGACGCTCGGCGGGACGATCACGCACGCCGACCTCCGCGAGGTCCGCGAGTTCGTGGACTACCTCGCGCTCGGTCACATCCACAAGCGCTACGACGCCGCCGACTGGGTCTACAATCCCGGCTCGCCGGAAGCCCACAACACCCGCGAAGGTCGTGAGGACTGGGAACACGGCTACTACACGATCGAGCTCACCTCCGAGTCCAGCACCGGGAGGGACGGCCCCGGAGTGCTCTCCCACGACGTCGCCCACCACCCGACGAAGCGACGGGCCTACGCCCGCATCGAGTTCGACGTCACACCGTACGACTCCCCAGGCGACCTCGAAGCGGCCTTTCGTGAGCACGTCGAGAGCCAGCGCGAGACCATCGAGACGCGCTGTACGAAGGGTATCCATTCTAAGGTCGATGGCAGCCCTCGCGCTCCGCTCGTCGACCTTCGGTTCACCGGGACGCTTCAGTTCTCACGATCCGACCTCCGGACGGGCGACCTCGCCGAGTGGACCGAGGAAGCATGTGAGGCGCTCTACGTCCAGACCACGGTCGGGGTTCGGACCGCGGACGTCCAGGCGTTGCTCGCGGAGCTCGACGACGAGGAAGTATTCGTCGACGGCCGGCTCAACACCGACGCGCTCGAACGCGAGGTCTTCGAGACCATTGCCGCCGAGTCCGAATACGGCGACCGTGCCGAAGGGGTCGCGGACGTACTCGAACGCGCCCACACCATGGCGCGGGACGAGGAGGACACCGAGGACGTCGTCGAGCTCCTCAGCGAGCGCCGCCGGGAGCTGTTCTCGGGGATGGCCGCGGACGTCACGCTCGACGTCCCCGAAGACCCGTTCGCGGAGCGCACGAGCGAGACGGACGAGAATTCCGACGCGACCGAAGGGAGTCGGACGGACGAGGGTCGTCCCGAGCCTCCGGCTGCGGGAGCCGGGACGGAGCGGGCGACCGGCGGCGACGCGATGGACTCCCGACTCGGCGAGTTCGCGAGTCCCGACGGGGGGAGTGACGCCGAATGAAGATCACGCAGGTCGCCCTGGAGGATATCAAATCCTACGGGGACCGCACGGAGGTGCCGATGTCCGGTGGCGTGACGGCGGTCCTCGGCGAGAATGGAGCGGGGAAGTCGACGGTCCAAGAGGCGATCGGCTACGCGCTGTTCGACTCGTTGCCGTTCGCCAACAAGGATTTCGTCCGAGAGGGAGCGTCCTCGGGATCGGTCGAGGTAACCTTCGAGCAGAACACTACCGACGGAACCGAAACCTACCGGGTGACGCGCTACGCCGGTCGGTCGAGCTACGGGGTGACCCGAAAGGTCGGCAACGAGTGGGTCGCCCAGGACATCGATTCGAAGAACGCGCTGGTCGAGTGGCTCTGCGCCCGGTTCGGGCTCGCCGACGGCGACGAGCTCTCGGACCTCTGGACGTCGTGTATCGGCGTCCCGCAGACGCGCTTCCTCGCGGACTTCGCCCAGACCGCACGCGGTCGCACGACGACCTTCGATGCGCTGCTCGATATCGACGCCTACGAGGAATCGTTCTCGGGCACGCTCAAGGACGTTCCCGACACCATCGAAGCCGAACGAACCGCGGTCCGTGAGGACGTCCGCGAACTCACCGGCGAGGTTCGGGCGCTTCCGGAGCGCCGCGAGACCGTCGCGGACCTCTCGGCGGAGATCGAATCGCTCGACGCGAAGATCGAGGAGGCCGAAACCGAGCTCGCGGCGGCCGAGGAACGCTACGACGAACTCGCGGCGGTCGAAGACCGGATCGACGACCTCGAAACCGACCTCCGGACGGCCGAGACGCGCATCGAGACCACCGAGGACAAACTCGAAACCGCCCGGCGGGAGCTCGGCCAGGCACAGGCAGCACACAAACAAGTCGAAGCCGCGCGCGAGGGCCACGAGCACCACCTCGACGCCGCCGACCGCGAGGAGACGCTCGAAGCACGCGGGGAAACACGCGACGACCTCCGCGAGCGAAAGCGCGAACGCGAGGGGGAGATCCGCCGACTCGACGACCGCATCGAGGGACTGGAAGCGGACGTCGAGACGCACGAAACGGCGTCGGCAACGATGGACGACCTCGCCAACGCGAAGGCGCGCCACGACGACGTCGAGAAACGCATCCGCGAGAACGAACGGGCCCAGGACACCATCGAGGACCTCGCGGGCGATATCGAGGCCCTCACCGACGATATCGAGGACGTCGTCGCGGACCTGATGGAGACCCACACGGTGATCCGGCGGATCGAGCGCGAGCGTGCGAACGCTCCCGATATCGAGGGGGTCGAATCGAAGCTCGGTGACGCGAAGGCCGAACACGCCGCGCTCGGGACCGAACGCGACCGGCTCCGCGAACGACTCGACCGGCTTGAGGACGCCGATGCCGATGCGACGTGTCCGACCTGCGGGCAGTCGCTGACGGCCGACCACCGCCGAGAGACGATCGCCGAGCGCGAGGAACGTCTCGACGAGATCGAGACCGAACGCACGGCGCTCGCAGCGCGTATCGAGGAGCTCCAGGGTCGACTCGACGCGGCGAACGAAGTCCAGCGGCGGGTCGATACGCTCTCGCTTCGGGAGGAGAAACGCGACGACCTCGCCGAGGAGCTAGGGGAACTGAAGGGCGAACGAGCGGCGGCGCGCGACGAGCGCGAGCGCCTCGACGACGATCTCGCCGACCTCGACGCCCTGCGCGAGACCCGCGACGACCTCGCGGCGGACCACACGGCGTACCTCCAGGCGAAGACGCGCGCCGAGGACACCGCCGACGCCGAGGCGGAGCTCGAAGCTACCCGCGAACAGATCGAGGACGAGCACGAAACGCTCGCCGGGATCGAGGACGAACTGCGCGAGTACGAGGGTCTCGACGACCGACTCGCGGAGGTTCGAGCGACGCTCGCGGAGACCGAAGACGACCACGAGACGTTCGTCACCCACCGCCAGCAGGCCGAGACGGTCGAGGACCGAAAGAACGCCGTCGAGGAACTCGAAGCCGACCTCGAAGCCATCGAGGCAACCCGCGAGGAGCACGAGGAGGCGTTGTCCGCGGCCCGCGAGGCGTTCGATGCGGACGAGTACGCCGCGCTCGATGTGCGGACCACCGAACTGACGAGCGACCTCGGCGGGTATCAAAGCCGGAAGAGCGCTCGCGAAGACGACCGAGCCGAAGCAGTCGCGGCGGTCGAGCGCCTCGAAGCCACGCTCGAAGAGCGGACGAAGCAGGTCGAGCGGCTGAAAGAACTCGCCGCCGACCACCGCTTCGCGGTGTGGGTCCGCCAGAACGTCCGAGCGGCTGGACCCAGGATGCGTGAGGTCATCACGAGCCGGATCGGCGAGCGCGCGAACCAGCTCTTTCGGGCAGTCCGCGGGCGGGCGACCGAGTCGCTCGAATGGACCAGCGACTACGAGATCGTGGTCACCGACGCCGACGTTCGGAAGTCGTTCGACACGCTCTCGGGCGGCGAAAAGATGGCCGCCGCACTCGCGGTTCGACTCGCGATCTTAGAACAGCTCTCGTCGATCGGTGTGGCCTTCCTCGACGAGCCGACCGCGAACCTCGACACACAGAAGAAGCGAAACCTCGTCGAACAGCTCGACGGACTCGACGCGTTCGACCAGCTCGTCGTCATCAGCCACGATACCGCCTTCGAGACCATGACGGAGTACGCGGTCACGGTGACCAAGGACCGACAGACGACCGCAGTGGAGGCCGAGTGATGCCGTTCGACAAAGCAAATGCCGCCGACGCACTTGATGCAAACGTCGAGATGATCCGTGAGTACCTCACGGACGATGACGATCTTCTTGAGCGATATCGGGAAGCCCTCGAATCACTCCCGAAACAATCAATGTATGAAATCCGGCAAGCTCTCCGAAACACGTCGTATCCGGGTGCATTGCCGACAAAAATGCACGACGAAACGGATTCGATCATCCACACCCATTTCGAAAGTGCATCGTGGGAAAGTCACGAGGCAGTCAACGAATGGGCACGTGAGGTGCTGCTCGATGTGCCGATGCTTGCCGTCGATGGTTCCGAAATCCCTCCGACTACCCAATTCAACCTCCCGGTCGCTTACGTTCAGGCGGCGTGGTGTGTGAACCATCATTCATCAGAAGGTCGGTTTGAACGCGGTTGGGACGACGATCTGCTTACGCCAAGTGACCTAACCAAGGAGAGCAACGGTGGCAACGGCCGACCCGTGGATAGTTCACTTGCCGGTCTCCGGCGCTACGAACTTGAGGGCAAACTAGTGGTGAAGCGAATGGAAGAACTGGCAGAGGCCCGCAACGCAGGAGAACTCACACGACCACCTGTCGTTCTATACGACGGGCCGCTTGTGGTGGCTTTCGTAACTGCGCTCGACGAGGTGAGCCGCCAGCGGTATATCGATACTATCTCTAAGATCATTGCAGCCAGTCGTTCATTGGAGATTCCTCTTGTCGGATATGTTGCGGGAACTGATGCAACGGATCTTACTACGATGATACAGAACTTCCCGAGCTCCGACCTCGACGATCACCCAGCGATCTCGGACGCCCGTGTGCTTGCAGAACTTACAGGTCGCTGGGGTGACCAGACGACACCGTTCGTTTGTCGGCGAAACTGGAGTGTGGACGACCTCTCTGTATCCGGTGAGAACAGTCAGTATCAGTTCACTGGCGAGATCCTGTTTTCGTACCTCAACGTCCCGCCCGGTTCGGGACTCGATCGGATCGAATTTCCCGACTGGCTCGTCAACGAGGACGGTCCCGAGGAGTACGACCGGATGTACGACTACGTCGTCGAGACGGTCCGGGCGGAGGCGGCAATCGGGCGCGGCTATCCCGAACTCCTCCAGCAGGCCGACAGCGATGCAGTACTCGACCAACGCGACCGAGACCAGTTTCTCCGACTGGTACAGAACTGGGCCGAGGAGAACGACATCCCGCTCGAATGGGATGCGAAGGCCCTGAGCAAGGAGCGCCGCCGGCGATGACCTGCCCGTGCGAGCCCGGCGGTTCGCGACATCGACCACACCCATCCCACCCATGAGCACGAACACGACCGACTGGGCCGCAGAGGCGAGCGTCGACGACTGTCTCGCCATTGGACGTATCGTCAGATCCGAGAGTCACATGGATTACATCGTCGAGATCCACAACAGCCACGATGTCGAGCGCGATCCCAAACCACACGAGTACGGCTTCGGCCAGCCGGTGTTCGTCCACACCACGGTCGACGGGAGCGACTACGTGGTGATGGGCGTCATCTACGACACCCAACTCATCGACCCCGATCAGGGTCGTTCGGGACCACGGCTCGCACAAGACGACCAGCGCCAGTTCACGCCGGGCTACGTCGAAGAGCAGACCACCTTCGCCGGGATAGCACTCCTCGGAACCGCCGAGGTCGGGCCGGACGGCTCAATCAACGAGCCGAGCCACGAGATGCCGCCGTGGACACTGGCCGTCGACAACACGGTGTTGCGGTGTCCGGATGGGGTCACGGCGGCGTTTCACACCGACGAGAGCGACGGCCTGCGGATGGCATACTGGGACCGGCTGCTCGCGGTCGCCGGCGACCTCGGCACGGAGGTCACGCTCGCGATGATCCGTCGGCTTCGGGAAATCTTCGACGACGACGCGAAACGGGACGTACTGGCGGTCGTCGAACGAAACGTTCGCTGGCAGGCCTCGTCCGACCGCGGGGTGCTCGGATGAGTTCGTCTGGCGAGGTCGTAGGGTCGGTGGTCGAACCCGGCAACGGTCCGAACGAGTTCGTCTTCGTCACGCCCGACGAACAGGCGGTCAAGACCGGCGAGTTCATCACCTACACGATCCCGGTCGAGGGCACCTCACGGGACGTCATCGCACGGGTCACGAACCGCGAACAGGACCGAGGATTGCCGGCGACGTTCATGGCCGACCCAGGGGTCGCACCCGAGACCGTCGCGAACGCGCTCGGCGTCCCGAACGACGACGCCGACCTCTATCGGCTGACGGCAATGGTTGTCGGCTTCTACGACGGGGGAATGGGGACGTTCTCGAACCCACGACGGCTCCCGCGCCCCGGCGCACAGTTACGGATCGCGCCGAACGAACTGCTCGAAGCGGTTCTCCCGAATCTCGGGATCGAGGACCCGGCGAGAGCCGAACCGGACCGAATGGATGGGGTCGCTCACGTCGGTTCGCTTCTCAATCGTCCGACCGGGGCGACCGATGTCCGACTGCCGATCGACGAGTTCGCCTCGACGCATTTGGCGATCCTCGCATCGACCGGCTCCGGGAAGTCCTACACGGCAAGCGTGTTGATCGAGGAGATGATGGAATCACGGGCATCGCTGCTGGTGTTCGACCCGCACGGGGAGTACGAGACGCTCGCCGATATCCAGGGGCCAGCGTTCGGTACTGATGGCTACGAACCGGACGTGGAGTACTTCGACCCCGACCGCCTCCGGGTTCGGATCTCCGAACTCGAACTCGGTGACGTGATGGCGGTGCTCGACGACCCGAGCAACCGAATGCAAGAGCGCCTCGCGAGCGGCTGGCGCTCGATGCAGAGTTCGGAGAGCCGGACGTGGGGCGTCGACGAACTCGTCAACGCGATGGAGGCCCGATACGGCGACGACGATTCGAGCGTCGGAGCGCTCGAATGGCGATTGCGGCGTTCGATACAGCGCAACGAGCTCTTTCAGCCCGATGCGAACGTTCCGCTCGACGAACTCGTCGCACCGGGAAAGTGTACCGTCCTCCAGATGGATACGTTGAGCCGGCGCAACCAGCAGATGATAGCGACGGTTCTGTTGCGTCGACTGTACGGCGCACGTCTCGACGCCGAACGTGGCCGCGATTCCGACGTGGATTTCCCTTTGTTCGCGCTGTTCGAGGAGGTCCACCGGTTCGCACCGAACGAGGGCAGCGCGCCGTCACTCCCCATCATGCGCACGGTTACCTCGGAGGGACGGAAGTTCGGCTTCGGGATCGGGGTCATCTCCCAACGTCCCTCGAAGATCGACCAGGACACGCTCTCGCAGTGTGGCACGCAGATCACGATGAAGATCCAAAACCCGACCGACCAGCAAGCCATCGAGCAATCGGTCGAGGCTGCCGGTGAGGACGTACTCGACGAACTCCCCGGACTGACGCCCGGTCAGGCGGTGCTTTCGGGTGACGCAATGAACACACCAGTGTTGGTTCGAATCCGAGAGCGCCGTACCGAGGACGCCGGCGAGAGTATCTCGGCGGTGGAAGGCTGGACCGACGCGTACGATTCCCGTCAGCGCGAGCCAACACGCTCGGAGACGGCGGATTTCGGTGGTGGGAAGTCGACCGGAGTCGACGAGCTCTGACCTCGCGATCGAAGTCGATGGTCGTGTACCGATCCCGTCGACCCGAACCCTCTTATGAAACACAGTCCTATCCGTACCCAATGACCGACACGGTGGACGAGGGGTCACAGCCCTACGATACGGACGCCTCGAATCAGGAGAAACTCGACGCGCTCGAAGAGCGGATCGAGATCCTCGACACCCAGAACGAGGAGATGCGCGACAAGCTGCTCGACGCCAACGCCGAGAACAACAAGTTCCAGCAGAAGCTCGAACGGCTGAACCACGAGAACAAGAAGCTCAAGCAGTCGCCGCTGTTCGTCGCCACGGTCCAGGAGATCACCGACGACGGCAGCGTGATCATCAAACAGCACGGCAACAACCAGGAGGCGCTGACCCAGGTCACCGACGAGACCCGTACGTCGCTCGAACCGGGCTCACGCGTCGCGGTCAACAACTCGCTGTCGGTGGTCACGGACCTCTCGAACGAGACCGACGTCCGAGCGCGCGTGATGGAGGTCGAGGAGAGCCCCGGCGTGGAGTACACCGACATCGGTGGGCTGACCGAACAGATGAACGAGGTGCGCGAGACCGTCGAGATGCCGCTCGAAAACCCCGAGATGTTCGTCGACGTCGGGATCGACCCACCTTCGGGTATCCTGCTTCACGGCCCGCCCGGCACGGGCAAGACGATGCTCGCCAAGGCCGTCGCGAACCAGACCGACGCGACGTTCATCAAGATGGCGGGCTCCGAGCTCGTCCACAAGTTCATCGGCGAGGGTGCGAAGCTCGTTCGCGACCTCTTCGAAGTCGCCCGCGAGCACGAACCGGCGGTCATCTTCATCGACGAGATCGACGCCATCGCCTCGAAACGCACCGACTCGAAGACCTCCGGCGACGCCGAGGTCCAGCGCACGATGATGCAGCTCCTCTCCGAGATGGATGGCTTCGAGGAGCGCGGCGAGATCCGGATCATCGCCGCCACCAACCGCTTCGACATGCTCGACCGCGCGATCCTTCGTCCTGGGCGGTTCGACCGCCTCATCGAGGTCCCGAAACCCGACGCCGAGGGCCGCGAGAAGATCTTCGAGATCCACACCCGCGGCATGAACCTCGCCGACGACGTCACCTTCGAGGATCTCGCCAACGAGATCTCCGGCGCGAGCGGCGCACAGATCAAGGCGATCTGTACCGAGGCCGGGATGTTCGCGATCCGCGAGGACCGCACCGAGGTCCGAATGACGGACTTCCACGAGGCGTGGGCGAAGATCGACGCCGATGAGGACACGAGCGAGGACGAGGTTTCGAAGACGTTCGCCTAGGACCACCCACCTTTTGCTGCGGTCGTTCGGCGCTCCGCGCCTCACTCCCTGGCAAAATGTGGATCAAAAGCCCACGTCACCCCACTCGCTCCGCTCGGGGGTTCCTCGGCCCGCTCGCTCCCTCCGGTCGCTCACGGTGCAACCACTAACCACTCCGCAACCGCCCCGCGCAGCACCGCCGAAGCCCTCGCGCTCCCTCCGGTCGCGCTCGCCCTTCATCCGCCAGGAAAGCACCGCAACCGCAAACTACCGCCCGCCACCGCACCGCGGCGGCCGCGCCGCATCCGTCCCGCGCCGCTTCCGTACCGCCTGCCGCTCAGTGCTCAGTGGCCGGGACACCCGCGACCGTCGTGTCCGGTGGGACGTCGTCGACGACCAGCGAGTTCGCGGCCACCCGCGCGTCGGCACCGATCTCGACACCCGGCAGCACGATGGCCCCCGCACCGATCATCGCCCGCTCGCCGACCACGACCTCACCGGTGCGATACTCGTCCTGGAGGAACTCGTGACACAGCAACGTGGCGTCGTAGCCGATGATCGCGTCGTCGCGAACGGTGATGAGCTCGGGCCAGAACACGTCCGGCGTGGATTCGAGCCCCCACGAGACCCCACGACCGATCGTGACCCCGAGCCGCCGGAGCAGCCAGTTCTTTAGTCGGAGGCTCGGGTTGAGTCGCACCAGCCAGATCACGGCGTAGTTGCGTGCCACGACGAGCGGGGATTTCGCATTGGTCCAGGACCAGAGCGAGTTCCGCGAGCCGGACGTCGCGTGGTGGTCGATCCGGTCGTGGCGCGAAGGCATCTCAGTGCCCGCTCGCGTCCCGGAGCTCGTCCATGTGCTCGACGCGGGACTCGACGAGATCCGCCGTCCCGATGTCGTGGCGCACCCTGAGCCCCTCCGTGCCGGCGTACGCGAGCGTCTCCTCGACGACCTCTTCGGCCGTCGAGATGTCGTCGGCGAGCCCGACCACCGCGAACGCCCGCGAGGTCGTGGTGTAGACCCCGTCGTCGCGCTCGTCGACGCTAGCGTAGAACAACATCGCCTCTGGCGACCGGCCACCGTCCGCGGCCACCGAATCGCCCTCATCCGCGAACCGCTCGTTGATCTCCTCGATCGCCGACTCGTCCACGTTGACCTTCGCACCCGCGGTCGGGTCGTCGGGATAGCCGTCGGGGACCGCGTACTTACACACCGTCGCACGGTCGGCGAAGTCGAGGTCGGGCAGCGATTCGCCGTCGCGCCCCGCGGTGAGCACCGAGACGAAGTCGGTGTCGAGCACGGGCAGGACGTTCATCGCCTCCGGGTCGCCGAAGCGCGCGTTGAACTCGACGACCTTCGGCCCCTCGGCGGTCAGCATGAACTGGCCGTAGAGCACCCCCGTGTACCCGTCGAGCGCCGCAACGGTCTCCTCGACGATGCCGATGGCCGCGTCGTAGTCGGCCCGGTCCATGAACGGCAGGGTCGCTTCGCTATCGCTGTAGCTCCCCATCCCGCCCGTGTTCGGTCCCTCGTCGCCCTCGTAGGCGCGCTTGTGGTCCTGAACCGCGGGCGTCACTCGAACGTCGCCGTTCGCCACCAGCGCCTGAACCGTGAACTCCTCGCCGACGAGGCGCTCCTCGACGACTATCCGGTCGTAATCGGCGTCCTGAAGGTACTCGATGGCCTCCTGGGGGGTGACCTGGTCGCCGATAACGCGAACGCCTTTCCCACCCGTCAACCCGGCCGGCTTGACGACCCAGCCCTCGCCGTGCTCCTCGACGAACTCGCAGGCGCGCTCGGTGTCGTCGAACGTCTCGAACGCGGGACATCCGGAGATACCGTGTTCGCGCATGAAGCGGCGCTGGTAGGCCTTGTCCGTCTCGATCCGCGCCGTGTCCGCGGTCGGGCCGAACGCGTAGACCCCGCTGTCCACGAGCGCGTCGGCCACGCCGGCTTCGAGCGGCGTCTCCGGGCCCACGACCGCGAGGGTCGCGCCGACCTCCTCGGCGTACGCCACGACGGCCTGCGGGGTCGTGGTGTCGAGGGTCTCGAACCCGTCGGCCAGCGCGGCGATGCCGGGGTTCCGGTTCCCGGCACAGGCGTAGAGCGTCGCGTCGCCCGCGTCGACCGCGCGCGCGATAGCGTGTTCGCGACCCCCGCCCCCCACCAGCAGGACTGTCTCCGTCATGCTGGGTAGGCGTCGCCGGTCGGTCTAAAGTGTACCCCTCCCGGTCGAAGGCGGGTCGGCGGCCCCGCCGACCTCGAAACGTTCGGACATCTCAGATCGGTCGACAACACCGATCTCGGGCCATGAGAACGTGCTCCACGTGCGCTGCAGTAGCAAGCCGCCCGACTAATCGTCTCC
The DNA here is from genome assembly GCF_003602035.1 of Halococcus sp. IIIV-5B. Taxonomy (NCBI): domain Archaea; kingdom Methanobacteriati; phylum Methanobacteriota; class Halobacteria; order Halobacteriales; family Halococcaceae; genus Halococcus; species Halococcus sp. IIIV-5B. Next base: position 390,651 of record NZ_QZWE01000001.1, read on the forward strand.
GACCCGACTTCACTCACGAGACAACAGCAATGTTCTACCACGACGACGAACTCCAGTACGAGGTCGAGGTCGAGGATCCGGACCCGCGGTTCGCGAAGATGCTCCAGCAGGCCATCGGCGGGGCCGAAGGAGAGATGCGGGTCGCGCTCCAGTACATGTTCCAGGCGTTCGCGGTGCCAGCCGAGAAGAGCGAGTACCGTCGCCTGCTGATGGAGACCGCGACCGAGGAGCTGGGCCACATCGAGATGCTCGCGACCGCGGTCGCGAAGAACCTCCAGGGGGCCTCCGAGGAACAGCGCGAGGCCGCACGCGAGGACGCCGTGATCGCCGAGATGATGGACAGCGGCCAGCCCCGTCAGGCGCTCTCGGCCGGCCTCCACGCCATGCCGGTCGACTCGAACGGCGCGCCCTTTACCGGCGGCTACGTCGTCGCGAGCGGTAACCTCGCGGCCGACATGTACGCGAACGTGATGGCCGAGTCGACAGGTAGATTGCTCGCCACCCGGCTCTACGAGATCACCGACGACCCCGGCATGGAGGACATGCTCTCGTACATGATCGCCCGCGACACCATGCACCAGAACCAGTGGCACGCCGCGCTCGACACCATGGACGACCACCTCCCGGTGCCGAACAGCTTCCCCCAGGAGAAGGAGAACCAGGACTACAACTACGAGTTCATGTCGACTTACCGAGAGAGCAAGCCCGACCCCGAACAGCGCTGGACGCAGGGCGAGTCCATCGACGGCGAGGGCGAGTTCTCCTACGGCGACCAGCCCGGCGGCGGCGAACCCGACCTCGACGACGTCATCGAGGCCATGCACAACGAGATCAACTGACTACCTTCATAGTCACCAACGATCCACGGGGACCCAGCCGTAGTCTTCTTGTCCTCCTGTCCTGTTCATCCGAGTAGATGGGGTCTCGGGCAACGCGGATCGCCGCCGTCGCTTTCTGCCTACTCCTCTGTATGGCCAGCGTGAGCGCCCCTATCGGCGCGTCCACGAGCCCGTCGCTGTCGTCGTCACCGGCCCCGAACGCCCAGGGGTCGGTAGCGGCCGATCTCGACGAACACGGCGATCGGGGATTCCAGATCGGGGCGGGGAACCGCTCCGCCCAGCTGCAGGCGGAGTCCCCGAACACGCTCACGATCGTCGCCCATTCCGACGAGCGCGTCTACTACAACGCGACGACGAACGGCCGGTTCGAGCCGGGAAGCGCAGCCGACCTGGTGGAGGCCGAGCAACCCGATACGGTCTCGAACACGACCGCCGCGGGTTCGACGGCGGAGGGTGGCGTCGACGACTTCAACTTCACCGGACAGCTCACCGACCTCCGGGTCCGCGGCGGGCCGGTTCGCGTCTACGTCAACGGGAACCGGATCAATCCCGCCGCGGTCCCGGATACCACCGTCTCGTCGCTCAACACGACCGCGATCCTCACCGTTCCCGCCAACGAACGCCAGGAGGAGGCCCAGTCCCAGGCGGCGCTGGACGTCTCGGCGTCGCTCGCACTCGAAAACGACCGGCTCAGCGGACGGTACCAACGGCTGTTGCTGGACGAGCGGTTCAACGCCATCGAATCCCCGGCGCTCCGACAGACGACGGTCAGCGCGGCCACGCGGGTGATCGAACGGGGCATCGAACGGCTCTCGACCCGCCAGCAGTCGTCGATAGCGGCCTACAACAACGGCTCGCTGACGGCTCACGAGTTCCTCCGCGACCTCGCCGTCATCGACGAACGGGCCGGACAGCTCTCGCTCGCGACGGACCGCGTGGTCGCCCGGTCCCAGTCGACACCCGGGGCGACGGTCGACGGACAGAGCGTCAGTAGCTGGGCGCAGGACCGCGACCTCGAACTCGCGACGCTGCAGGGCCCGGTCCGGGACCAGATCCAGGAGGCGCTCAACGGGAATCACACCGACCAGGGCACGCGGGCCACCCCGACCGGTGCGTCGAGGGCCGTCGACGAACAGGGTGGCCAACGCCAGTTCCCCACGCCGCTCCCGGTGTACGTCGAGACGTCGAACCGTGGCGTGATGCTGGCGACGGTCGTCGACGGCGAGTACTACCGCGAACTCTCGCTCTCACGCCAGCGCAATGCGACCGGGGACCGGTTGTCCGACGTCGACGCGATCTTCAACCGCGTGGCGGAGCTGTACCCCTGGGCGTCGGCGCACTCGCGGACGACCGGGCTGACGGGGAGTCGCCAGAGCGAGCTCTCGGGGATCACGATCGGGCACTCCCACGGTGAGCTCACGACGTTCCTCAACCTGAGCACGGGCCGCGTCGTCGCCGAACACCAGCGGAAGACGCTGGGGAGCGTGCCGACGGCCGACCCGGTGAACGCGACGAGGGGTGGGGTCCGACTCAGCGTCGAACGGACCCAGCCGACCGGCCCGCTCCACCTCTCGCTGGCGACACCCGGCGGGGAACCGATCGACGGCACGGTTCGCGTCGACGGCGGGCCGGCCATCCAGACGGGGACCGACGGCGAGCACTGGACCGTCGCCCCAGACGGTCGGGCGACCGTCGTGGCACGCGCGAACAACGAAACGGTCCGGGTACGGTTGCCGCCACAACCGTCGTAGTCCAACTCGCACACACCGTTCTCGGCAGGGGTTGGGGGTCGATCGAAAAAGGAGTCGAATCGTCGGTCGTCAGTACTCGCCTTCGCCGGCCTCGTTGTCGTCGTACCGGCCGGTGGCGCGGTCGTAGACCGAATAGAGGTAGAGGGTGGTCGCCGCGAACACGCCGGTCCCGCCCCAGAACAGCGCCGGCGGGCCGCCGTGGCTCACGCCCGGCACGTAGGGGTATTCGAGGGACTGGTCCTCCATGATGGTCTCCGACTCCGGGACGATCCCGCTACCGACCTCGTCGGGGATCTCCGTTCCCTCGGCGGGTCCGCCGGGGCTCCCGCAGACGATCCGGGCGACCATTCCGAGGGACTTGTGGGGAGTACAGTAGTAGTCGTAGGTGCCCTCGGTCTGGAAGGTGTAGGAGAACGACCCCGAGCTGATCACCCCGCTGTCCCAGCTCTTCGCGCCCTCGGGGATGAGGGTGTTCGAGGCCTGTGGGTTGCCCTGGGAGTATGAGGCCGTGGAGTGCTGGCCGCTCTCGATCGTCCACTCCACGGTGTCGCCGGGTTCGACGTAGAGCCCCACCGGGTCGAAGTAGTAGTCCGAGCCCTCGGTGTACATCCCGACGGTGTGGGTCGTGCCGCCGCCCTGCTGGTGCTGTCGGAGCGTGGTCACGGCCCCGGCCTCACCCATCGTACCGACCGCCACCGCCGTCCCCGCGGCACCCGCCAGGAACGTCCGTCGCTGCATCAGCCGTCACCCTCCGGTCGCCGTCGGATCGCGTGCATACGAGGCCCTTGATCGCCGGTTGGTGTATGTGTTCCGAACTCGGAATCGGCCGACAGGGGAGCGATCACGATCGAAGATCGTGTGGGTTCGACTCGTTCGGTTCCTCGTCGGTGGCGAGCCGTCGCCGGAGGTCGGCCTCGTCGACGCGGAACTTGTACCGCGGCCGGTCGTCGACGAGGACGTACGGCACCCGCTCGCCGTAGGTCTCCCGAAGCTCTGGATCGGTATCGACGTCGACCTCGTGCACCTCGACGGGGGTCGCGACCGCCTCGGCGACGCGGTCGATCGCCGCGAGCGCGTCCTCACAGAGATGGCAGTCCTCGCGCGAGTAGACGGTGATCGTCCTCGAATCGGTCACGGCTCGTGTAGGCGATCCGGCCTCAAAGCGACTCCGGTCGGGATCAGAAGGGTGTTGGTCGCGGGTGCCGTACTCGTGGGTAGACACCCAGCGCCGGGATCGGCGACTGGACCCGACACCGACCATGACGATCCGCTCGTACCTCGACCGATTCGTCCACCCCTGGGTCGCGGCGATCGCCACCGTCGGCGCACTGCTCTGGCTCGCGTCCTTCGTCGTCGCGGCCATCGGGCTCGGGATCCGGACGTCCTCTCCGCTCTGGAGCATCCAGCTCTTCGCCGCCTCGGGCTATCTCGGCCTCTTCGGGATGGGAACCATCGCGGCGTGTGCGCTCTGGCTCGGTGGCGTTCGGGTCGTTCAGGTCACGCGTCGTTTCGCCGGCTGACGTTTCGAACCCGCTACTCCTCGGCCGACTCCTCTTCGTCGACCTCGATGTAGACCGTCGCGATACCGATCACGAGACCGAGCACGCCGAGCACCGGGCCGAGCGAGCCCGCCGCGCCTTCGAGGAACACCACGACCAACACCAGCGCGACGAGCTTCGAGAGCCGATCGACCAGAAAGTAGGTTCGCGGGTCGAGCGAGACGGCCATCGCTCAGTCGTCGTCGGGCATCCGACCGGCGCTGTCCATCTTCGAGCGGTTGGCCGAGCGCTTCGAGTCCTTCCGACGGACCCGCCGGCGGAGCATGAAGTAGACGATCAGGCCATAGACGACAGGGATGACCACGGAGAGGAGCTGGAGCGGGAGATGGAGCATGGTCGCCGTGATGTTCGGACCGAGCGACTCGGCGACGATCTCGTTCATCCCGGCGATCGAGAGTATCAGGACGAACGCGATCGAGGCGATGCCGACGGCGGTCGGCAGCGGCCGGTCGAGCGGGTTCGCCGTGAAGTGTCGTGGCTCCTCGCTGCGGTCGACGAACGGCCAGAGGAACATCGCCCCGACGACGAGCCCGGGGATGAGGACGCCGAAGACGAAGGTCCCGTAGCTCCCGAGCGCCGATATCGCGAGCTTCAACGCGCCGTAGGTCCACATGAAGAACCACGCCGGTGCGGGCTGGAGCGGCGTCTCGAACGGCGACGCCGGGCCGGCGATCGCGATCCGCTGGATCGGGAACAGCCCGGCGAGGAACGAGACGATCCCGACGGTGAACAGCCCGACGATTATCGTGACCGCGATCTGGTTCGGGGCGAACGGGATCCCGACGACCACCGACTCGTCGTCGTAGTCGGGGGCGTTCTCGGTGTCGGGCAGGTCCTTTCGCGTCCCCTGCTGTTCGGTGTGCTTCTGGCGAACCAGGATCCCGAGGTGGGCCGCGATGAGACCCGCGATCACCGCCGGCAGGAGGAAGACGTGATAGAAGAACATCCTCGGGATGATGGTCGAGGCGTTCGCCGGCCAGTTCCCCCCGAAGACCAGGTTCGTCACCCAGGTCCCGATGAACGGGATCGACTGGGTGAGCTGGAAGCCGATCCCGGTCGCGGTCTGGCTGAAGTTGTCGTAGGGGAGCGCGTAGCCGAGGAACCCCTCGATCATCGCGATCGCGAGCAGGCTCGTGCCGATCACCCAGTTGATCTCGCGCGGGTTGCGGTAGGCACCGCTGAAGAAGATCCGCATCGCGTGGATACCGATGGCCGCGACGAAGACGTAGGAGGCCCAGTGGTGCAGCATCCGGACGTACATCCCGAGCCGGACGTCGTAGGTGATGTGGAGGACGCTGGAGAAGGCCTGCGGGACGGTGGTCCCGGCGTAGTCCGAGACCTGCCCGACGTACTGGACGTTCTGTGCGGCCGGTACGTAGAGCAGCCCGAGCACGGTGCCGGTCACCGCGAGGATGACGAAGCAGAACAGCGAGACCTCACCGAGCAGGAAGGAGCCGTAGCGGTCCTCCGGGAACGCCTTGCCGAGGAGTTCGTCGTCGAGGTCGAGGCGCGAGTCGAACCACTGGTAGATGCGGCTGTGTGAGTAGCGCTCGTTCGTCTCGGCCTCCTGTGGGTCTGGATGCGCCATCGGTTAGGCGGTCCCGACCGGCCCTTCGAAGTTGCCGGTCGCGACGAGGACGTCCCCCTGCTGTGAGACCGCGATCGGGAGCTGTGGGATCGGTCTCGACGCGGGCCCGGCGACCACCTGCGCACCCTTCGTCGCGTCGTACTCGCTGCCGTGACACGGACACTGCGGGTAGCCGTTGAGGTGGTTCTCGACCAGACAGCCCGCGTGGGTACAGACCATCGAGTAGGCGACGTAGCCCTGGGCGGTGCCGTCGATGTTGGTCGGCTCCTCGAAGTCGCTCTGGTTGTACCGGAGCAACAGCGTCGTCGCTTCCTTCTCCTTCACCGGGTTGCCGTTCTCCTGGGGGAGCGCGAGGATGTGCTCCTCGGGGGCGCTCCCCTTCTGGAGCGAGTTGAGGTTGATCGGGTCGCCGTTCTGTTTGACGAGCTGGGTACCCTGTGTGTAGATTTCCGAACTCGCCCCCGAGGCGTTGCCCGCACCGGCCAACCCCTGGAGGGCCGGCAGGGCGAACGTCGCGACGGAGACCGTCCCCGCGATCCCGCCGAGCCACTTGGCGACGTCACGCCGTCGCGCGTCGGGTGGTTCGTACCACATTCCGTCGGCGTCCTCACGCTCGACGAGCCGTCCTTCGGTCGCTTCGTCCGCGGATGTATCGGTTGTGTTGTCGTCCGTCATTGGTTATCGGAATCCGAACGTTTCGTGAGCTTTCCCTCGTGGCCCCGGTCCTCGGCGACGTGGATCCGCGGCATGAACGACGCGGTGTAGATCGTGGCGAAGACTCCGAGCGAGATGAACGCCATCCCGGCGTAGACACCGAGATACTGAGTCCGGGCCCATGTGAACGCCTCCACCCCGAACAGGAGCGAAAACGACGTCGCCGTCCACGACATGACCACGATCCCGATCATGCCGGGCGTGGCGTAGTCCGCGGGCCAGTACTCCGCGAGCCGGCGCGAGCCGGAGAGGAGATACGGCGGGAGCGACGGGGCTTCGCGAGCCTGCCCGCCGTCCGGCGCGACCGTCCCGTCGCGGTGTTCGGCCCGTGACCGTCGCAGGTGGCTGATGACTCTGATGTATCTGAGCGTGTAGTAGAGCATTCCCATCAGCGCGAAGAGGGCGACGAACGTCACCACGCCGGCGACGAACTCGTTGACCTCGACGGGCATCGGGAGGAACGTCTCGGTCGGGTTGATGACGCCACGGTCCTCGGAGAGGACGACGGCGGATTCGGACTCGTGGGACGCCAACGCGAAGAACCACATCGGGACGAGCAACACCCCGATCAACAGCCCGATGACACCGGTTTCTTTTTCGATCTTCATGATTCGGTTCGGTACGAAACGGTCAGGGGCGGAGCATCACAAACCCATCGTCTCCGGCCCGAACCGTGGGCGTTCTGCGAACTGGTCACGATGTAGCGGGCTACACCCCGGCGTTACTTCGGCATTGCGATCAGGTTCAACCGTTCATCGCCTCCCAGACGGCCGGAGACGGGTGAAATCGGCGGTTTATCCTCGTCGTTCATCCAGGATCAACCGCGTCTTCGTGCTCACGACGTCGTCGAGCTCGCGCGCCTGCGTGATCAATTCGTTGACCGCCCCGGTGTCCGCCGCGTCGACGATGAGCACCACGTCCTCCTCGCCCGAGACCTGCCAGACGAAATCCACCTCGGGCCACTCGGCCATCCGCGCCGAGACCGCCGAGGTGTCGACGTCGACCGCGACGCCCACCTCGACCATCGCCTTGATGTTGCCCGTCCTGGTCGTGACGGTGAACCGCTCGATGGTCCCCTCGTCGATCAGGCGCTCGACGCGGTTCCGTACCGTCCCCTCCGACGTGCCGACGCGTTCGGCGATCTCGGTGTAGGGCGTCCGCGAGTCGCGCCGGAGCACGTCGAGGATCGCCCGGTCGAGGTCGTCCATCCCCCACCTTCCCCCGGACCGTACTTCACGATTTCGAATATCGTAACTTCACTTCGAACACAACCATTATTAGGGCCGCGTCTATACGGATATCGTAATGACCGACGCCTACGTGGCAATCGAGGGCGGGCACGTCCTGACCGGGCGGGCGCGCGCACCGGGCACCGCGCGCGGCGAACTGGTGTTCACCACCGCGTACACAGGGTATGAAGAAAGCCTCACGGACCCCTCCTACGCCGAGCAGGTCCTGACCTTCTCGTATCCCCTGATCGGGAACTACGGCGTCCGGGACGAGCGATTCGAGTCCACCCATGTCCAGCCCACGGCGGTCGTCGCACGCGAGCTCACCGACGACGTCGCCGAGTGGCTCACGGACGAGGGGGTCCCCGCGGTCGACCACCTCGACACCCGCGACGTGGTGACCGAAGTCAGGGAAGAAGGTGCGATGAAATGTGGTATCGCCGCGGGGCCCGACGCGACGCCGGACGACGCGCGCGCAGAGCTCGATCAGTGTAAAGCGATGAGCGACCACGTCGACATCGGGGCCGCGGTCAGCGTGACCGAGCCCGTCCACCACGCGGGTGACGGGAAGTACGATGTCGCGTTGATCGACTGCGGCGCGAAGGGCTCGATCGTCTCCTCGTTGGTCGAGCGCGGTGCCGACGTCACCGTCTTCCCATACGACACGACGGCGGCGACGGTGGCCGAGGCCGACCCCGACATCCTATTCGTCTCGAACGGCCCCGGCGACCCCGAGAACTTCGGCGCGGCCCAGGAGCTCGTCAGGGAGTTCGCCGGCGAGGTCCCCATCGCGGGGATCTGTCTCGGCCAGCAGGTCGTCGCGAGCGCGCTCGGCGGGAAGACCGAGAAGATGACCTTCGGCCACCGCGGGGTCAACCAGCCGGTTCGGGACCTCGAGACCGGCCAGGTCGTGATGACCACCCAGAACCACGGCTACACGGTCGCCGAACCCGGCGACGACCTCGACGTCACCCAGGTCAACGTCAACGACGACACCCCCGAAGGGCTCGAAAGCGACGACCTCGACGTGCTGACCCGGCAGTACCACCCCGAAGCCAACCCCGGTCCGCACGATTCGCTCGGGTTCTTCGACGACGTGCTCGGGATGGCCGAGGCGCGCGTCGCGCCGACCGCGGACTGAACCGACTAATCGACCTTTCTGACTTCCGTTCCAGCGAGGAGGTCCCCGAGCCGCTGGCGTCGCTTCGTCAGCCCCATCGTCACGAACCCGACGAAGTAGAAGATCAGGAAGTCGACGGGCCGAACGAGGTTCCGCACGAGACAGGCTCGGCGGGAGGGCTCGTACCCCTCCTCGTCGGTGACGACGAGCCTCGTGAGTCGTTTCCCGAGCGTGCGCCCGAAGGCGGCTTCGAGCCCGAGGTGGTAACCGAACGCTATCAGCGCGAACCCGACCAGTACGAACCCCGTCTCGCTTCGAAGGCCCGGAACGAGGTCGAGCCCGCGAGCCAGCGCCCACGTTAACACCATGACCGCCGTGAGGTCGACGAGGCTCGCGGCCGCTCGTCGCCCCGTCGAACCCGGCTGGATCGGGTGGTCCCGCGACACCCGCCTCTGCTCCTCGTCCGGCTCGAACTCGGGGTCGTCGTCGATCGTGCCGGTGCGGAGCCACCTCGGGGTGTAGGTTCGCGAGACGCGGAGGCTGTGCCCGGTCGCACGCTCGCCGAGTCCCGAAACGTGCGCGAGCCCGGTGACGAGGACCATGGTATCGTACCCGTTCTCGTCGGCGATCGTCGTCATCCGATCCAGCATGTGCTCGTTGCGGGTATCGAGCGTTCGGTGGGCGAACTGTCCGATCGCCGCGTAGGACCCCATCACGAACCATCCGACGACGAGATCCGTCGAGAGTACTAACCAGCCGAAGAGGGCGACCAACCCGAGCCTGGCGCTCCCGCGGAGGATCTTCCCCGGGTTGAGCGACACCACGACCGCACCGGCGAGCGGGAGCGCGACGAGCAAGAGGAGCCCGGCCGTCGCCTCGATATCGAACCACGCCGTGGCGAGGATCCCGGCGACGGCGACGAGCGTCCCCACAACCGCTGCGAGGCTGCGGTCACGGCGAAACACCAGCCGAAAGCCCACGCCGACCGCGAGCAGCACTCCGACCGTGACCGCGGTCTGAATCGGAGCGATAACGAGGAATGCGATCAGGACGAGCCAACTGAGTGCGATCGCCAGCGGGCCCGACTCCGTCATCACCGAGACTAGGGACCGATCGACCGAATGAACCGGCGTCTCCGGTGACAGCCGTTCGGTAGCGACGTGTTCGGTCGAATCGAACCGACGGTTGAACAGGAGGTAGTACGGCGACCGCATCAAATTCAGCACGATACCACCCAGAAGCACGAGCGGAACGCGTATCGCCGCTCGGGCGGCCATTCGACCTGTGATCGTGTCCGTGGGCCACTCGATGAAGACGGCGTCGGCATCCGCCTCCCGCACGTAGTCCGTGAGTTCGTCCTCGACCTTCGAGAGCCGGTCGAAGTGGATGGTCCCGAACAGGTCGAGGCGGCGACGCATTGACCGTTCGTTCACCGGACGGCGATAAATGCCTGCTGTCTTCGTGTGACGAGAACTCCCGAATCAGACCTCGCGGAGGTCGTCGGTCGCTTCCCACCGGATCGCGGCGGCCGCGGCCTCGTCGGCCCGTCGGAGGACGACGGCTTCGAGCGTGGCGGGCTCGACAGCCGTCCGCGAGGTGTGTGAGAGCACCATGTGCGTGACCTCGACCGGAAGGCCCGCCGCGGCGGTGACGTAGACCCCGTAGTGGGGATGCCCGAGCAGTTCTTCGATCCGCGTACTCTCCATCCCGTCGAACTCGTAAAGTTTGCTGATGTCGTGGACCAGCGCGCCCGCGAGCAGGCGGTCGAGATCGAGGTCGGCGTCGCGGTGCTCGATCAACATCTCGCCGAGCGCCAGCGCGCCCGCGACGACGTCCCGGACGTGCTCGACGAAGGTTTCGTCGGGGAGGTCGAGTTTCCGCTGGGCGGGCGGATACCACAGCAAGGATTCGAGCGAGTCGATGCCGTTCTCGGCTATCGCCGTGGCCCACGCCTCGCGCACGCCCGCCTGGAGGTCGTCGTCCTCGATCCGCTCGATGCTCGGAAACACGTCGGCGAGTTGGTCCGCAGTCATACCGAGAGAAGGAGGACGGCCGTGTTGTAGCCGTCGGGTCCGTCGCTACGCGCCCCAGGTCGCTTCGGTCGTCGGCCGGTCGCCGACCGCCTCGACCGCCGAATCCTCGTCGCGTGATTCGAGTGCCGACAGCGCGGCCCGTGCGCTCGCCGTCGTCGAGAAGTAGGTGACCTCTTCCTCGACACAGACTTCGAGCGCGTCGCGGTTCCGCGAGACCATGAGGTCGACCTCGCCGTCCATGATCGCCGTTTCGAGGTCGTCGAACTCGCGGAGCTCGAAGTGCTCGGCGAACTCGTCGCGGAGCGCGCGCCCGGCCTCGCTCTCGGGGTCGGGGAACTCGGGGTCCGAGAGGTCGACGACGGCCGTCCCACCTGTCGGGACGGGTTTGTTGGTCGCCGACTGGGCCTTCCCGTAGGCCTTGCCGAAACTGTCGGCGGTGCCCATCACCTCGCCCGTGCTCTTCATCTCCGGGCCCAGTCTGGGGTCGCTACCTGGCAGGCGGTCGAACGGCAGCACGACCTCCTTGACGCTGGTCTGTTCGGGGACCTGCTCGGTCGCCGCCAGCTCGGTGAGCGAGGTGCCCGCCATCACCTGGGCCGCGAGTTTGGCGATCGGGACCCCGGTCGCCTTCGAGACGAACGGCACCGTGCGTGAAGAACGGGGGTTCGCCTCCAGGACGTAGACCTCTCCATCTTTGACCGCCAACTGAACGTTGAGCAGGCCCACCGTACCGAGCGCCTCGGCGATGTCCTCGACGACCTCGCGAACCCGGCCGAGAACCTCACTGTCGAGCGATTCGGGGGGGATCATGCAGGCCGAGTCGCCCGAGTGAACCCCCGCGCTCTCGACGTGCTCCATGATCCCACCGATCAGGACTTCCTCGCCGTCGGCCACGGCGTCGACGTCGAGTTCGACCGCGCCTTCGAGGAACTGGTCGACCAGAATCGGCTGGTCGGGACTCACCCTGACGGCCTCCTCGACGTAGCTCTTCAGGTCCGCGTCGTCGTAGACGACGTCCATCGCGCGCCCGCCGAGGACGTAGCTCGGACGGACGAGGACGGGGTAGCCGATCTCGTGGGCGAGGTCGAGCGCCTCGGCCTCACTCTCGGCCGCCCCGCCCGCGGGCTGAGCGATCCCGAGGTCGTCCATCAGGCGGTTGAACCTGTCCCGGTTCTCCGCGAGGTCCATCGCCTCGACGGTCGTCCCCAGAACCTCACAGTCGAGGCTGCGACGGTCGAGTTCGGCCTCCAAGCCACGGCCGATGTCGACGGAGGTCTGGCCGCCGAACTGGACCATCACGCCGTCGGCCCCGGTGGTCTCGATCACGTCGGCGACCTCCTCGGGGGTGATCGGTTCGAAGAAGAGGCCATCGGAGGTGTCGTAGTCCGTCGAGACGGTCTCGGGGTTGTTGTTGACGACGTGGGCTTCGATCCCCATCTCGCGGAGCGCGCGCACGGCGTGCACGGTACAGTAGTCGAACTCGACGCCCTGACCGATCCGGATGGGACCGCCACCGACGATCACGACGCTCTCGACGTCGCGGTTCACCTGGACCTCGTCGTGGTCGATACCCGAGAGGCGCTCGCGGGCGGAGTAGTAGTACGGCGTGGAGGCTTCGAACTCGCCCGCACAGGTGTCGACCTGCTTGAAATCACGGGGCGACGCGTCGGCTTCGACCGCGTCGATCGGGGCCTCGTCGGCCGTCGTTCCGCCGGCTCCGTCGGCCCGCGTCACCACGCCGTCGTCGCCCGCGGCGAGCGCCGCGACCTCCTGGTTGGTGAAGCCCACGTCGGCCGCGGGCTCGAAGTCACCCTCCGCGGCCGCGCTCGCGGCCTCGGCGATCCGGGCGTAGCGCTCGACGTACCACGGTTTGATCCCCGTGAATTTCGAGACCTCGTCGACCGAGTAGCCCCGTCCGAACGCCTCGAACATCGCGTACGGGCGGTCGGGAGTGGGCCGTTCGAGGTACTGGGTTTCGAGCGCCGCGTCGTCGAGGGCGGCCCAGTCGACGTCCGGTTCGTACTCGGTCGAACGGAGCGCCTTCAAGAGGGATTCCTCGAAGGTCCGTCCGATCGACATCGCCTCCCCGGTGCTCTTCATCGCCGTCCCGAGTTCGAAATCGACATCTGAAAACTTCTGGTTCGGCCACCGCGGGATCTTGGTGACGACGTAGTCGATCGCGGGCTCGAAGGCGGCGGTCGTCTCACCAGTAATTTCGTTCTCGATCTCGTGGAGGCGCTTGCCGAGCGCGACCTTCGCGGTCACGCGTGCGATCGGGTAGCCGGTGGCCTTCGAGGCCAGCGCCGACGAGCGCGAGACCCGAGGATTGACCTCGACGACACGATACTCGCCGCCGGGCGAGCCGTCGTCGCGCCACGCGAACTGGATGTTACAGCCACCCTGGATACCGAGCTCGCGGATCACGTCGAGCGCGGCGGTCCGCATGTCCTGGTGGCCGTCGTCGGGGATCACCTGCGAGGGGGTGACGACCATCGACTCGCCAGTATGAATCCCCATCGGGTCGAGGTTCTCCATGTTACAGATGATGATACACGAGTCGTCGGCGTCGCGCATCACCTCGTACTCCAGTTCGACCCAGCCCGCGATCGACTCGGTGATCAGGACTTCTCCATTTCTGGAGAGCCGCAGCCCCTTCCGGACGCTCTCCTTCAGCTCGTCCATCTCCGCGACGACGCCCGACCCGCTCCCCCCGAGGGTGTAGGTCGTCCGCATGATCACCGGGAGCCCGCCGACCGCCTCGACGGCGTCCTCGATCTCCTCGACCGACTCGATGGTCACCGACTTCGCGACGGGCTGGCCGACCTCCTCCATCCGGTGGCGGAACAGCTCGCGATCCTCGGTCGCGTAGATGGTGTCGAGCGGCGTGCCCATGATCTCGACGTCGTACTTTTCGAGCACGCCCTCCTCGGCGAGCTCGGCGGTGACGTTCAATCCCGTTTGCCCGCCGAGCCCCGCGATCACGCCGTCCGGACGCTCCTTCTCGATGATCTCCGCGATGGCCTCGGTGGTGATGGGCTCGATGTAGACCGCGTCGGCCATCTCGGGGTCGGTCATGATGGTCGCGGGGTTCGAGTTGACGAGGACGACGCGCGCGCCCTCCTCGGCGAGCGCGCGGCACGCCTGTGCCCCCGAGTAGTCGAACTCCGCGGCCTGCCCGATCTGGATCGGGCCGCTGCCGATGAGCAGGATGGTCCGGTCTGCGTGTGTCATTACCCACGCCAGTTCGCACATCGTAATAAGCCCGGCGAATCGGTACGAGATGCGTAGCTGAACTTCGATTTTCGAAATCGGAGGCACGAGGGCGGCGCACTGGCCGTGCGTCCCGCTCTCGGTGTGCTGAAAGCGTGGTAGAAATCGAACGAGTCGGAGAAACGGTCGGAACCCGGCTCACGAGCCGGCGGATCGGGGTGTCGAACGGTGAGTCGAGATCAGTTGGCTTCGTCGCGGATCAGATACCGGTAGGGCCGGTCGTGCAGCACTTCGACGTCGCCGGTTTCGGACCGACGGCCCAGCACGGTCGCGACCTGGTGGGGGCTGTCGAGCTCCTCGCCGTTGGCTTGGAGGAGGTCGTGTATCTCGCGGGCGGTGAGGGGTTCGGTGACGCCGGTCTCCGAGAGCACGGTTCGGATCCGCTCGAACTCGCTCCGCCGGAGTTGCATACGTGTCCCATGGTGCGGAGCCACATAACACCACGTCAGACAGTCGTATGACGGGTGTCCCGGCGAATCGCTCGATGGCGGTGCTCCGGGGGTGACAGCCGGTGTCAGACGGGTGTGTCGGTTCCGCGCTCGAAGTCGCGCTCGCGGCGATAGGCGTCGACGAACGCCTCGACGTCGAACTCCTGAAGCTGGGATTCGAACTCGTGTCGGGCCGCGTCGTTCTCGGCGTGACTCACGGCGTGGTCCATCAGTTCGACGACGAGTTCGACCACCACCTCGTGGAGACGGCGGGAGTCGAACTCGGCGACCCAGACCCACGCGTAGCCCACGTCGGTGTCCTCCGAGACGTCCTCGCCGACGACCTCCTCGGGGAACTCCTCCAGCACGACGCCCATGAGGTGACGGGTATCGAACGTGCCGCCGTCGGTGGGTTCGATCGCGGTTTCGAGCACCGAGACGAGGGACTCGGGGACGAACCGGCTCAGCGGGTGGACGTCCATCACGACGGCGTGGCGCGCGCCACACGAACACTCGAACTCCCGGAGGCCCATGTCGAGGGCCGAGACCGCGACCGACTCCCCGCACGGGAGGTCGATCCCGGTCTCGCGGCTGCCCGGGACGCGCGGCTTGGTCATGTGGGCGATTGGGGCGCACCGGGGTTAAACGCCGGGGTCATCGGTCGATCCACGGTCCACCGGGGTCGAGGTCACGCGGTTCGGTCCGGAGCTGTGTGTAGGCGTGGGTGACGGTCGCGGTGCCGAAGACCGCCGCCGGGCCGCCGAAGCACACCCACGCGACCCACGCCACGGCCGGTCCGAAGAGCACACCGAAGAGGGCGCGAACCACCACGAGGGGGACGATGGTGAGCGCGACGACCGCGACGCCGAGCCCGAGGAGCCGGAGGCGGTGGCCGCTGGCGACCCGCCAGCTCTCGTTCAGCGCGTCGACGAAGTTCCGGTTCTCGACCGCGATCTCCTGGCGCAGGAAGAAGAACGACGTCGCGAGGAACAGCGCCGCGACCGCCCCGCCGACGACGACCGCGAGGATCCCGAGCACCCCGCCGAGCCCGACCAGAAACCAGACCGCGAGCCCGCCGACGACCCCGTTGAGCGTCGGGAGGACGAGCGGGCGCAGCCGGTCGCGGGTGAGGCTCGTCGGGTCGGCGGCGAAGGTCCGAACCGCGACGATCCGAAACACCTCCCGGAGAACGCCCGCGAGGACGACGAGCCCGCTCGCGACCGAGGCGGACACGCCGAGCGCGAGCGGTGTCGTGGCGTCGAGCGCGTCCGCGACCGTCCGGACCTCGCTTGGCGTGAACCCCGTCTCGGCGGTGGGTCGGGTACGAAGGGTTTCGAGGGCCGGCTCGGCGGCGTCGCGGAGCAGGGTCTGGCCCCCGACCACGCCGACGACCCCGACGGCCGCGAACGCGAGGGCGAGCACCAGCCCGTCGCGCGAGGCGGTTCGCCTCGCTCCGGCGCGGATCGCGGCCCGGACCCCTACCGACATGGTTTCGGCTTCCGGCTCGGGCTATTAAAACGTTCCATCGTGCGACGCCGGCGGGTCAGGGCCAGTCGTCGCGGGTCTCGGGTTCCGGTTCCGGTTCCTCGTCGCCGTCGTCGAGCGTCCAGCCCGCGGCGTCGGCGGCGTCGGTGACCGCGAGGTACTCCCAGTCGACCTCGTCGGCGAGGTCGGCGTCGGCCTCGCCCGTACCGACGAAGACGTGGCGGTCGGTGTCAAACTGGTTCTTGACGTTCTCGAGGCTCTCGCGCCGACCGCGCGGCCCCGAGAAGAAGTCCTGGCGGATCCGGTTCTTGCGGGTGAAGTTCGTGACGACGTAGGTGGGTTCGTCCGAGACCACCCCGAGGTACTCGGTCCATCGCCGCGCGTCGGAGAACACCTCGGTGGGGTTCGCGAGCGTTTCGAGCGCGCCGAGATCGAACGCCAGCGTCATGTCGCCGCTGCCGCCTTCCATGGGCGGATTCGGGCCGGATACAGGAAAACGGCTTCGGTGTCGTGCCGGGGTCGCGTTACTGGCCGGCGGGGGTCGCGAGCTCGTCGAGGTCGACCTCCGGCTCCATCAGGAGGTCCTTGCAGTCGCTGACGTCGCGCTCCTCGCGGATGAGTTTCTTGTACTTGCTCTGTGGCGCGAGATTTCCAATCAGAACGCCGCCGACGATCTTGCCGTCCTTGAGCGCGAGCCGCCGCCACTCGTCGTCGCCGAAGGAGGCCTCGACGGAGTCGTCGCCGATGGTGGGGTGACCGAACGAGAGGAAGGGGAAGTCGAAGTGGGTGATGGAGTAGGAGGAGACCCACCGGAACTCGGCCTCGGGCTCGTCGGCGAGCATGTTCTTGCCCGCGATCGAGCCCTGCTCTTTCGCGCTGCCCCACGACCCGTTCTGGGCGTGCTCGCCGAGGATCACGTCGTAGAACCGGGTGAGGTCGCCCGCGGCGTAGACGTCCTCGACGGAGGTCCGCATGTGTTCGTCGACCACGACACCTTCGTCGAGTTCGATGTCGGTGCCCTGGAGGACTTCGAGGTTGAAGTCGAGGCCGATCGCGATCCCGACGAAGTCACAGTCGTAGGTCTCGCCGTCCGGCGCGACCGCGGCGGTGACGTGGCCCGCGTCGTCGACCTCGAAGCTGTCGACCCCGCTGTCGAACACGGGAGTAACGTTCTTCTCCTCCAGCGCCTCGTGGATGATCCGCGCGCCCTCGGACGAGAGCGCGTAGCGCCACCAGCACTCCCCGCGCATCAGGTAGTTGGCCTCGACCTCCTGGGCCCCACAGATCGCCGCGAAGTCGATCCCGAGGAGTCCAGCACCGACCACGACGCCCTTCTCGGCCTCGGTGATGTCGGCCTCGATCCCGCGGGCGTCCTCGAACGTCCAGAAGTGGTGGATCCCCTCGGCGTCGCTGTTCTCGACGGGGAGCTGGGTCGGGGTGCCGCCGGTCGCGATGAGGAGCTTGTCGTAGTCGATGGTGTCGCCCTCGTGGGTCGTGAGGCTGTGGCCCTCGGTGTCGATGTCGGTGACGAGGGTGTCGAGCCGGAGGTCGATGTCGCGGTCGTCGTACCAGCCGGGCTGGTGGATCGACATCGGGGCCTCGGGGAGCTTGCCCTTCGCGAACTCCTTGATCAGGATCCGGTTGTAGAGGGCTTCGCCCTCGTCGGTGATCACCGTGACGTCGGCGTCGGGGTCGCCCTCGCGGATGGTCTCGGCCGCGGAGCTCCCGGCGATCCCATCGCCGATGATTACGTACGAGGTAGGCATAGGGGGAGTTCGACGCCGGGGGTAATGTGAATTGCTATCTTCTCATCGTCCCGACGGACGGTGCGTTGATGTGTCTCGCGCCCCGAGGGTCGGCATGAAACTCAACCAGACCATCCGACATTTCGCGGCGAAGCAGGCCCTCTCGACGCCCGTCGTCGGCGAGCTCGCGACCCAGGGCCTCGTCCGGCTCCACACCGGCGTGTTCATGGACAAGGCCGACCCCGAGCACGCCGAGGAGCGCAAGGCCCACCTCGACGGGCTGTTCGACGCCACGATGGACACCTACCTCGCGACGCTTCAGGAGGGCTTCACCGAGGCCGAGGCCCGCGAGGTCACCCACATCCAGGCCAACTTCGACTTCTACAATCACGGCTGGGTCGAGATGATGGAGTTCCCCGTCGACGAGCTCGACGAGCACCACGCCCGGTTCGGCGAGTTCTTCGACCGGTTCGGTATCACGGTCGAGGACCCGCTTGGCGCGTTCGCGCCCGCGGGCGGTCTCCCCGACGCCCCCGCGACCCTCGAGAAGCTCGAAAACCCCGACCAGCCGAACGCCGTCGGGGGCTACGCCGACGAGACCTACGTCGACGGCCCGGACGGCGAGGTCCTCGTCGGCGGCGCGGACGACCCCGACGAGGTCGATGTCAGCGACGCCCCCGGCGTCACCCCCGACGACGTCGATAACTGACCCTTTTCTCTCCCCGCAGACCGCGGGCTTATCCCTCGGCCGACACAGGCACGGGACATGGACGACCCCCAACTCGGTCAGGCAACCATCGTCTACGACGACCCGGACGAAGGCAAGATCGAGACCGTCGTCGACAACGAGTTCATCGCGTACTTCGACGATCACTGGCTCGTGAAGGTCGGCGAGGACGGCGACGGCAACGACGTCGTCCGCCGGATCCCCAAAGAGCGCGTCCACTACGTCGAGCGCTCGGTCGAGGAGTTCCAGGACAAGATCGACAAACTCGCCGACGAGGCACAGGAACGACTCCCGTTCTGAATCGGTCGAACCTCCTTCTCAGACCGCCGCTATCCACGCCCGATAGTCGGGCGCACAGTCGTAGACGTCCTGGAACACCCGATCCACGAACTCGGCCACGCGCGCGGGGTCCGTCCGCGCCGCGACCCGGAGATTGACCCCCTCGGCCTTCTCGGGTCGGGTGAGTTCGTCGACCACGAACTCGGCATACTCGTCAAGCAGCGCGTTCGCCCGGTCGAGTTCGTCCTCGGTACAGTCAAGGTTCACCACGCCGTCGGCGAACTGGATCCAGGGGACGGGTTCGGGTTCGTCCTCGTCATCGCCCTCGTCTCCGGTGTCGGCGCTCGGGGGTTCGTCGGCCTCGACTTCGATCGTCAGAAACGGGCTGCCGCGTTCGGTGTGAGCGGCGATGGCGTCGACGAACAGCTCTCTCCTCCCTTCCTCGGTGTCGGCGTCGAATCGGGTCATGGCCCGATTTCGGTGGGTGCGGTGAAAAGCGGGGTGGAAGCGACGCGATGGGCAAACGGCGACGGTATCTACAAACCTTTTAGGGTGGCTTCCGAAGCGGGGGCCATGAGCGAGAACCAACCCAACGTCCTGCTGCTCGGACCGCCGGGCGCGGGCAAGGGCACCCAGAGCACGAACGTCGCCGACGAGTACGACATCCCCCACGTCACGACCGGCGACGCGCTCCGGGCGAACAAGGACATGGAGACCGAGTTCGGCACGCCACGCGAGTTCATGGAGGCCGGTGAACTCGTCCCCGACCCCGTGGTGAACGAGATCGTCGCGGAGGCGGTCTCGGAGTCCGAGGGCTACGTGCTCGATGGCTACCCGCGAAACGAGGAGCAGGCGGAGTACCTCGCCGACATCACCGCGCTCGACGTGGTCTGTCTGCTCGACGTCGACGAGTCCGTGGTGGTCGACCGGCTCACCGGCCGGCGGGTCTGCCCCGAGTGCGGCACGAACTACCACGTCGAGTTCAACCAACCGGAGGAGGCGGGCGTCTGTGACGAGTGCGGTAGCGAGCTCGTCCAGCGCGACGACGACACCGAGGAGACGGTCAAGGACCGGCTCCGGGTCTTCCACGAGAGCACCGAGCCCGTGATCGAGTACTACCGCGAGGCGGGCGTCCTCGAAACGGTCGACGGTGAGGGGTCCCCCGAGGAGGTCTGGGAGGAGCTTCGGACGACGATCGACGCCGCGGTCTGAGCGGGTTCGGCGGCCACACGCGAAGTAAAAGGTTGATTAGGCCGCATACCCGATTGGACGGAAATGGGACGAACAGGCGAGAAAGTACGCTCGCTGGTGGCCGAGGACCCGGCGTTCGCCGAGGCGCTCACCGTGGTGCTCGAGCGGGCCGGGCACACGGACGACGACCCCGACCCCGAGCCCGACGGCGGCAGCGCACGGCCACACACGGTGCAGTGGGGCGACGTCAGCGACGAACTCACCTCGGGACAGTGGGGGCGGCTCATCGAGAACGGGATCCTCCACGACGCCGACGGCGACGGCTTCGCGGTCTCCAACCCCGCCGAGATCCGCGACGTGCTCGGCGACGACGCCGTGGACACGTCGGCTGACGATGACGACGACGGCGGGACGTGGACGAAGTACGACAAGCTCGCGGCGGTCGGCGCGGTCGCCCTCCTGCCCTCGTATTACTTCGACCCGCTGCGGAACGCGGTCGGCGGGACCGCCGACCTCGTGCTCGGCCCGTTCGACGTTATCCTGCCGTTCTACGCCGTGATCTTCGTGCTCTCGGTGCTCACCGGGCTCTACACCGTGCTCTTTCAGTCCGCGCTCATGGACACCGACCAGATGGGTGACATCCAGGAGCGGATGAGCGACATCCAGGAGCGTCAGAAGGACGCACGCGAGCGCGGCGACGACGCGGCGCTCGAACGCATCCAGCAGGAGCAGATGGATGCGATGGGCGACCAGCTCGGGATGTTCAAACTGATGTTCCGGCCGATGGTCTGGATCATGCTGGTGACGATCCCGGCGTTCGTCTGGATGTACTGGAAGCTCGGGGTTCACGGCGGTGGTGGGATCGAGCACATCGCCCAGGGCGAACGCCACATCGTCATGCCGATGATCGGCCGGATGGCGTGGACGGGTGCGGAGGGCCGGATCCTGGGGCTGCTCCCGGTCTGGCTCGCCTGGTACTTCATCTGCTCGTTCGCCTTCCGGCTGGTGATCCAGAAGACGCTCAACCTCCAGACCACCCCGCAGACGGGCTGACCCAGGACGCAATCCCTTTGTATCGGGCCGGTCCGATGGTTTTCATGTTTGTTACCATCTCCGGACCGGCGGGCGTCGGAAAATCCACCACGGCCGCCACGCTCGCCGAGGCGCTCGGTTACGACCACGTCTCCGGCGGCGACATCTTTCGAGAGGTCGCCGCCGAACGGGGACTGACGGCGCTCGAACTCAACCGGCAGGCCGAGGAGGACGACGCGATCGACCGGGCGCTCGACCGCCGCCAGCGCGCGGTCGCCGCCGAGCGCGACGACGTCGTGCTCGAATCCCGGCTCGCGGGCTGGATGGCGGGCGAGCACGCCGACCTCAAGATCTGGCTCGACGCGCCGCTCGACGTTCGTGCCGCCCGGATCGCCGACCGCGAGGACAAGTCGCTGGCGACCGCCCGCGAGGAGACCGAGGCCCGCGCCAAGAGCGAGGCGAAGCGGTATCGGGAGTACTACGGGATCGATTTCGCCGACCACTCGATCTACGACCTCTCGGTGAGCACCGCCCGGTGGAGTCCGGAGGCCGTCTCGCGAGTGCTCGGCGAGGCGTGTGCCGCCTACGACCCCGCGGCTGACGAGGGCGGGGTCGAAGTCGACGTCGCGTACGACCTGTGATGCGGGGTTCGCCCACCGAGCGCACGTCCGCGACGGACCGGTCGTTCGGGGTCGTGAACCTCGACAAACCGCCCGGACCCTCGGCCCACCAGGTCACCGGCTGGGTGCGCGACCTCGTCGGGGTCGACCGCGCCGCCCACGCCGGTACCCTCGACCCGAAGGTCACGGGCTGTCTCCCGATCCTGCTCGGCGACGCGACCCGGATGGCCCAGGTCTTCCTCGAAGGCGACAAGGAGTACGTCGCGGTGCTCGAACTCCACAAACCGGCCCCCGCGAACGTCGAGAACGTTCTCGCCGAATTCGAGGGCCCGATATACCAGAAACCCCCCAAGAAGAGCGCCGTCGCCCGTCGACTCCGGGTGCGGACGATCCACGACCTCACGCCGCTCGAGATCGAAGACCGCCGGATCCTCCTCAAGATTCGCTGTGAGAGCGGGACCTACGTCAGGAAGCTGTGTCACGACCTCGGCCTCGCGCTCGGCACCGGTGGCCACATGGGCGACCTCCGGCGAACCTCGACGACGCCGTTCGACGACACGACGCTCGTGAGCCTCCACGACCTCGCCGACGCGCTCGCGTTCGCCGACGAGGGCGACCCGGAACCCCTCTCCGAGGCCGTCCGGCCGGCCGAACGCGCGCTCACCCACCTCCCGCGGGTGACGATCGCCGAGAACGCCGCCCGGGAGGTCGCGGAGGGCGCGCCGGTGTACGCGCCCGGCGTGCTGGACGTCGAGAACATCGATCCCGAGGACGACGAGCCGCTGGTCGCCTGCTACACTCCCGACGGGGCGGCGGTCTGTCTCGGTCGATTCGTGGGCGACCCCGAAGCCGACTCGGAGACCGTCGTCGACCTCGAACGCGTTTTGATTTGACTCGGTGAGCGTGTTGTGCCGGATCGTCGGCGGGCCGGGTTTCCGTCGACCGCCGTGGTCACTCCGACGAGGGGTTCCCCGTCTCGTCGATCCGCTCGTCGTACTTTTCGAGGGTCCGTTCGAGCGCCTCGCCGGCGTCGATATCGGCGGCGTTCGCGATCTGCAACAGGGTAAACATGGTGTCGCCGAGTTCCTCCTCGGTTATCCCGATCTCCTCCGGTCGTTCCCCGTACCCCGTCGTCTCGACAGCGTCCTCGGCCATCTCCCCGATCTCCTCGACCATGGTCAGCAACCGGAACTCGAGGCTCGTCTCGATGTCGTGTCTATCCACGAACGCCGCTACCTCCCGCTGTTCGTCCATGGGTCTCCCTCTAACGTGAGTCGCAATAGTCTTCCGTCCCGTCGGTACCGGAGTGGTAGTTCGGTCAGTCGTCGGCGCTCGCTCGGTCCACTTCGATGGGGTCATCGACGGCGACCGCGCCGGTGAGCTCGGTGTAGGGGTAGGGCATGTCGATCCCCTCGTCGTCGAAGCGCTCCTTCACGGCCTGAACCCACGCCGAGAGCGTGTGGACGTACTTCCCGCGCGAGGGGTCGTCGATGTGGGCGCGCGCGGTCAACCCCACCGCCGAATCACCGAGTTCGGTGAGGATCACGTCGGGTTCGGGCTCGCCCTTGATGTTCTCGACCGTCGCGGCCTCCTGGAGGATGATCTTCTTCGCCTGCTCGATGTCGTCGTCGTAGCCGATACCGAAGGTGAACGGAACCCGGAGCCGGTCGTTGGCCACGGGGTTGGTGACCGCGTTGTCGGCGAGTTCCGAGTTGGGCACGGTGATGAGTTCGTTGTCGAAGGTTTCGAGTTTCGTGACGCGGAGCCGGATCTCCTGGACGACGCCCGACTTCGTGCCGTCGCCCGAGGGCCACTCGATCCAGTCGCCGGTCTGGAAGGGCTTGTCGCGGAGGATGAACACGCCCGCGACGAAGTTACCGATGAGGTCCTGGGCGGCGAACCCGAGCGCCAACGCGAGCGCACCGGCCAGCGTCGCGAAGGCCGCGAGCACGGTCCCGAACCCCGCGATCGTCGCCGCGAGCGCGAGCGCGGCGAACAGCGCGAGCGCCCCCGCGATCCGGCCGCCGAGCCCGACGACCGTCCCGTCGAATCCACGGACTTCGAGCGCGCGCTTCGTCACCCTGGTCAGCACGAACTTGGCGACCGGGTAGATGACGACGAACGCCACGACGAACAGCACCACCGTGGTCGCGGCGCTCACGATCGCGTCGCCGTACTGGTTTACGAACTGCTGGGGCGTGGTCGGGAGACCCTGCTGGAGGACCGTCGGGTGCATCGTTCGAATCGACAGCCGAGTCGGTTATGAAACCATCGCCGCCGTCCACCGGTTCGGCACGGCCGCCCATCCGGGCTCCGGTCTCTCCCGTGCGCGAAACGAAGGGCTTAATCCACGAGCCGGCGTCGGTCGAAACGCGGGACCGTGGGGTAGCTTGGTATCCTCGGCGCATGGGGTGCGTCGGACTCGTGTTCGAATCACGACGGTCCCATTCCACCTTTCAGCACCACCTTTTGCTGCGGTCGGCCGCGAAGCGGCCTCCCTGGCAAAATGTGGATCAAAAGCCTCCTCCTTCCTTTCAGTCAGTCGTCGGCCAGCTCGCTCCCGCTGGTCGCTCGCGGTAGGATCACTCACAACTCCGCGCCGCAACCGCACAGCACCGCCGCCGGCCCTCGGCTCGCGCCTGCGGCGCTCGCCGAGACGCCAGACCCGTACCGCTACTGCGGGGTTCCAACTCACAGCCAGTTTTCCAACCACACCAGCTGGTTCGCCAATTCGTCGGCCGTAAAGAACCGGTCGACACGGTCGATCGCGACGGCGAACTCGCTCGGGGACGGATTCGGCGTCGTGTAGACGACGATTCCGGCATGGTCGACCTCGTCACCGAGTTCGACGAAATCGCGGTCGTTCGTGAGAACGACGAGCCCATCCCGTCCGCAATCACCGAGTAGTTCCTCGTCGACCGACTCCCGACCGTAGCGTTCCTGTGCGGTAACGACGGTGTACCCGTTCGACCGGAGCGTCGACGTGACGGCGCTCGGAACGTGTTCGTCCGCGAAAAAGCGAAGCGTCACCGTTCGGCGGCGGGCGGCGAGACCGACCGCGATTCGAGCCGTTCTTCCTGTTGTTCGTGCCGACGTCGGATCTCGCGCATCTCCTCCGGATGGTCGTAGTAGTACGCGAGCGCGGTGTGAACCTCCGCCAACGAGACGTCGAGTTGGTCGGCGACGTACTCCGGGGACCCATCGTCACGAACCATGTCGACGATCTGGAGCACGCTGATCCGCCGCCCATCGAGCCGTGGCTCACCGCCCAACGTTCCTTCCGTCGAGACGATCTCGGCCATTGCAGTCCTTTGGTACGTCGTGTCAAAGACTCTTTCTCATCTTTCAGCCCCACCTTTTGCTGCGCTTCGTTCGCTTCGCTCACTTCGCTGGCAAAATGTGGATCAAAAGCGCGTCGGGTTCCCTCCGGTCACCCTTGCGCCCGCTCACTCGCTGCGCTCGTTCGCGGTGGGATCACTCACAACTCCGCGCCGCAACCGCACAGCACCGCGACCGCCGAAGCCCTCACTCGCTCCGCTCGTTCGCCCTTCATCCGCCAGGAAAGCACCGCCGCCGGCCCTCGGCTCGCGCCTGCGGCGCTCGCCGAGACACCGGACCCGCACCGCAACCGCGCCGCCGACGTCTCTACTGCCGCTTCAGTCTCGTTTCACGCCAGGGTTCGTCACCGCGCCGTTGGCCGCCGACCCGAAGTCCCGTCCGTACTTCGCGAGCACACCCGACTGGTAGTTAGCCTCGGGCTGCTCCCACGCGTCGAGTCGGGAGTCGAGTTCCTCCTCCGAGAGGTCGGTCTCGATGGTTCGGTCGGGGACGTCCACGCGCACCGTGTCGCCGTCCTGGAGTGCGGCTATCGGCCCGCCGACGAACGCCTCGGGCGCGGCGTGCCCGATCATCGGCCCGCGCGTCGCACCCGAGAACCGTCCGTCCGTGATGAGCGCGACGTCGTCCTCGTGGCCCTGGCCGACGACGGCGGCCGTGACACCCAGCATCTCGCGCATCC